>JADHSZ010000071.1 GCA_016776635.1 Alphaproteobacteria bacterium | reverse complement strand
AAGCCCAATGGCTTTGAAGCCGGATCTGATCCGCAAGATTGTCCATCATGTCCGCAAGACCGTCCGGGGCCGCAAGGCGGCTGCGGCGGAACGCTTCGTCCGGGCCTATTATTCCCATGTCGCCATGGACGATATCCGTGCATCCGCACCCGAGGATCTTTGCGCCGCCGCGCTTTCTCTTTTTGATCTGGTCGCGACCCGGCGTCCCGGGGTAGTAAAAATTCGCGTTTTCAATCCACGCCGGCAAAAACCAGCCAGGCAAAAGAATGCCTGGGGCTGTCCGCATACGGTTGTGGAAATCGTCAACGACGATATGCCGTTCCTCGTGGATTCGCTGACCATGGAGTTCAACCGCCGCAACATCGGGGTCCATCTCAATGTGCATCCGGTGGTGCACGCCATGCGCGACAAGGCCGGTCGGCTGACCGATATCACCACCAACGGCAAACCCAAGGCGCAGGCCTTGGGCGAATCCTGCATTCATCTGGAAATCGACGAACAGCCCGCCGCCGCGCTTAAGGAAATCCAGGAGTCCCTGAAAGCGATCCTTCAGGACGTGCGCTTCGCCGTCACCGACTGGCATCCCATGCTGTCCAGGGTCAACGACATCCTCTTTGATCTTGAATCCTCGCCGCCGCCCTTGTCTTGCGAAGAGGTGGACGAGGGAAGGGCGTTTTTGGAATGGATGCGCGACGACCATTTCAGCTTTCTCGGCATCCGCAGCTATGACCTGGTGAAAAAAAGCGGCAAGCAATATCTCAAACCCAGCCGCCAGGCCGGACTTGGTGTCCTGCGCAAGGTCTTGCCGGACGCCGCCCGGCGCCACAAGACGCCGCTTTCGGTCGCGCGCGGCAGGTTCGTGCGCCGCAAGGAGCTTCTCATCGTCACCAAGGCCTACAGCCGCTCCACGGTGCATCGCCCGGTGCATATGGATTACGTGGGCGTGCGGCGCTTCGATGCCCATGGCAAGGTTGTGGGCGAACACCGGTTTCTCGGTCTCTTCACCTCCATCGCCTATAACCAGAGCCCGCGCTATATCCCGCTGCTTCGGCGCAAGATCGCCCGTGTCATGACCCGGTCCGGGTTTTCGCCCCACGGCCATGACGGCAAATCCATTCTCAATATCCTCGAAACCTTCCCCCGCGACGAGATCTTCCAGACCTCCGAGGAAGACCTTCTGGAAACCAGCCTCGGCGTCCTCAAGCTCGAGGAACGCCGCCGCGTAGCCCTGTTCGTGCGCCGTGATTTCCTCGAACAGTTTGTTTCCTGTCTCGTCTACATACCCCACGATCGCTACAACTCCGATCTCATCAACCGCTTCCAGGGCATTCTTGAGGACGCTTTGGGCGGGGTTCTCAACGGATTTTCCACCCAGGTGGGCGATGAACCCCTGGCCCGCGTCCATTTCACCTTCAAGCTCACGCCGGGTGCCGGAAAGAAGATGAGGGACCGGGACATCGAGGCTTTGCTGGTGGCCGCCGCGCGCTCATGGAGCGACGAGCTTTCCACCGCCCTCGTTCTGAGCAAGGGCGAAGGCGTGGGTCTCGGCCTCATGAAACAGTACGGCGAGGCTTTTTCAGCGGCCTATCGCGAGGCCTTTTCGCCTCCCGACGCCGTCGCCGATGTGGATGACGTGGGCGTGGCTCTCAAGACCGTGGGCCGGCGCTTTAATCTCTACCGCCCCGACAAATCCGAAAAGCAAGAGGCCCGTTTCAAGATCATCCATGCCGGCGCCACCCTGGCGCCGTCAGATTCCCTGCCCATGCTGGAAAACATGGGGCTGCGGGTGGTGCGCGATATTCCCTACGCGGTGGATGTAAATGATTCCCAGGCTGACGATACCCAGTCCCCGGCCCAGCGCGTCTGGGTCCACGATTTCGTCATGGTCAGCGACGACGGTGAAGAAATTCATATTTCGAAATCGAAACAAAATTTTGAAAAGGCCTTCGCCCGTGTCTGTTCGGGGGATATGGAAAATGACGGTTTCAACCGGCTTATCCTGCGCGCCGGCCTGACCTGGCGCGAGGTGGTGATCCTGCGCGCCTACTGTAAATTCCTGCGCCAGGCCAATATCCCCTTCAGTGAAACCTATATGCAGGAAGCCTTGGTGAAAAACGCCGCTTTCGCGCGCCGGCTGGTGGCCCTTTTCCATCACCGTTTCGACCCCGCCGGGGGCGACAAGGCGGCGGAAAAAATGGTGGCGGAGATCAAGCGCGAGCTCGACGAGGTGAAAAATCTGGACGAGGACCGCATCATCCGCCGTTTCCTCAATCTCATCCTCTCTACGTTGCGCACCAACTATTACCAGGCGGTGACACCGGAAACGGGCGGCAAGGCGGAGCCCAAGCCCCACCTTTCGTTCAAGCTCGACAGCCGGGCCATCGATGGACTGCCTTTGCCCCGGCCCCTGTACGAAATCTTCGTCTACAGCCCGCGCGTGGAGGGCGTGCATCTGCGCGGCGGCAAGGTGGCCCGTGGCGGGCTGCGTTGGTCCGACCGGCGCGAGGATTTCCGCACCGAAATTCTCGGCTTGATGAAGGCGCAGATGGTGAAGAATACGGTCATCGTTCCCATCGGCTCGAAGGGCGGGTTCGTGGTCAAGCGGCCGCCCTCCCCCCTGCTCGGCCGCGAGGCATTCCTCGCCGAAGGCATTGATTGTTACAAGACCTTCATCGGCGGCATGCTCGATATTACCGACAATCTGAAAGGTAATCGCGTAATCCCGCCCCCGGCGGTACGGCGCCACGACGACAACGACCCCTATCTGGTGGTGGCCGCCGACAAGGGCACGGCCACCTTTTCCGATATTGCCAACGGGGTGTCGCTGGATCACGGATTTTGGCTCGGCGACGCCTTCGCCTCGGGCGGCTCGGTGGGGTACGATCACAAGAAAATGGGCATCACCGCCAGGGGCGCCTGGGAATCGGTGAAGCGCCATTTCCGCGAGCTGGGTCTCAACACCCAGACCCAGGATTTTACCGTGATGGGTGTGGGTGACATGTCGGGTGACGTATTCGGCAACGGCATGCTGTTGTCGCGTCATATCCGGCTGGTGGGGGCCTTCAACCATCTGCATATCTTCATCGACCCCGATCCCGATTCCGCCAAGAGTTTTACCGAGCGCAAGCGGCTGTATGCCCTCAAGCGGTCGAGCTGGTCCGATTACAACGCGGCCCTAATCTCCAAGGGCGGCGGAATTTTCGAGCGCCGCGCCAAATCCATCACGCTGACGCCCGAGATCAAGGAAGCCTTCGCCATCAGCCGCGACCGCTTGACCCCGGCGGAACTGATCCAGGCCATGATGCGCGCAAGCGTGGACCTTCTGTGGTTTGGCGGTATCGGCACCTATATCCGGGCCAGCGATGAAAACGACGCCGAAGTGGGGGATCGCGCCAACGAGGCCCTGCGCGTCACCGCCGACGAAGTACAGGCGCGGGTGCTGGGTGAGGGCGCCAATCTCGGCGTCACCCAGTTGGCGCGCATCGAATATGCGCTCAAAGGCGGTCCCTCGGGCGAGGGCGGGCGCATCAACACCGACGCCATCGACAATTCCGCCGGGGTGGGGTGTTCCGATCACGAGGTCAACATCAAGATCGCCCTGGGCAGTGAAGTTTCCAGCGGGCGTTTGTCGCCCCAGGCCAGAAACAAGCTGCTTGCCTCCATGACCGGCGAAGTGGCGGTCTTGGTGCTGCGCGAGAACTATCGCCAGACCCAGGCCATTACGGTGGCCGAGTCGCACGGGGCGGGGCTTCTCGACCGCTACATACGGCTGATGCACAACCTCGAACATAGCGGGCGGCTCGACCGCAACATTGAATTTCTGCCCGACGACGAAACCCTGTCCGAGCGGGAAAGCAGGAAACAAGGCCTGACGCGTCCCGAAATTGCCGTACTTCTGGCCTATGCCAAACTCTGGCTTTATGACGCGATCCTGGAATCCGACCTGCCCGACGATACGCTCCTGACCCAGGACCTTCTCGTCTATTTCCCGCAAGCCATGCAGACCCGCCACAGCAAGGCGGTTCTGGATCACAGGCTGCGCCGCGAGATCATCGCCACCAGGGTCACCAACAGCCTTATCAATCGCTGCGGCATCGGCTTTATCAACGAGATGACCGAGAAAACCGGGCTCGCGCCGGCCGATGTGGCGCGCGCCTATACCATCACCCGCGACGTTTTCGGACTGCGGGAATTCTGGTCGGACATCGACGCTCTGGATAATAAAATTCCGGCCTCGGTACAGACCGAGATGCTGAATGCCATCGGCCATCTTATCGAATACAGCACCCTGTGGTTCCTCAACCACGTCTCCCAACCCCTGGATATTTCCCGCACTTGTGGGCAGTACGCGCCCGGAATCGCCGCCCTTTCGGACTGTCTTGAAGACCTAGTTTCTCCCGCCGACAGGACGGCATTCAAGGAACGGCTGTCGATGCTGACGGGGAAGGGTGCGCCGCGTCCTCTGGCGCACCGCGTGGCGTCTCTCTACGCTCTCTTCGGCGGCCTCGATGTGGTGCGGGTGGCGGCCCGCGCAAACCTTCCCGTGGCCCTGGTGGGCCGGGTCTACTACGCGCTGGGCACCCGCTTCCAGATCGACTGGCTATGTGTCCAGGCCACCGCCCTGTCACCGGAAAACACCTGGGACCGCGAGGCCGCATCCGCCATTGTGGAAGACCTCTCCGATGTTCAGGGGGCGCTGACCGAACATGTGTTGCGCCACGGCGGAAAGTCCGCCCGCAAGGCCAGCGACAAACAGGTAGCGGCCTGGATCGAAGGCTGGGTTGAAACCCGCCGCCACGCCGTGGGCCGTCATGAACAGACCATCGACGAACTGCGCGCCGCCGCTGGTATCGACCTTTCCATGCTGGCGGTGGCGAGCCGCAACGTAAGCGGCCTCCTCGGCGGTTAGATGTCAACGGTGGAAAGCGGAGGCGAAAGACCCCGTGCGCTGTTCTCCTGGTGCCTGTTCGACTGGGCTAATTCGGCCTTTCCCACGGTTATCACCACCTTCGTCTTCGCCACCTATTTCACCACCGCCGTGGCCGAATCCACCATTGCGGGCACCGCGGCCTGGGGCCATGCGCAAAGCTTCGCCGCCCTCATCATCGCCCTTCTCGGCCCCGCCCTGGGCGCCATCGCCGATCGCGGCGGACGGCGCAAACCCTGGCTCCTGGCATGCACCGTCCTCTGCGTGGCGGCCTGTATCGGTTTGTGGTTCACCCAGCCCGAGCGCGGCGATGTGATCTGGGCGCTGACCTTCGTGGTGCTGGGCACGGTGGGATTCGAAATCGGCATGGTTTTCTATAATTCCCTGTTGCCGGAAATTGCTCCGCCCGGACGTGTGGGGCGTCTTTCGGGCTGGGGCTGGGGGATGGGCTATGCCGGGGGGCTGGTTTGTCTCACCGTGGCGCTGCTGGGGTTTATCCAGACCGATGCGCCATGGTTCGGGCTGGTGGCGGGAACCGCGGAGCCGGTGCGGGCGACCACGCTTCTGGTGGCGGTGTGGGTGTCTCTGTTCGCGTTACCGCTGTTCCTGTGGACTCCCGACCAGCCCAAGGGTGAACCCACCATGGAGGCCCTGCGCAACGGCCTGGTGACTCTGATCAACACCCTGTACAACATCCGCCAACACGCCCAGACCGCGCGTTTTCTTCTCGCCCGCATGATCTATATCGACGGCCTCAACACGCTGTTTGCCTTCGGCGGTATTTACGCCGCCGGAACCTTCGGCATGTCACTCGAGGAAGTGATTATGTTCGGCATCGCCATCAATGTGACGGCGGGAATCGGCGCGGTGTCCTTCGCCTGGCTCGACGACACTATGGGGCCAAAACGCACTATTCTCATCGCCCTGGGTGGGCTGATCTGTTTTGGGGGGGCCTTGCTGCTGGCCTCGGGCAAGTTCTGGTTCTGGGCGCTGGCCCTGCCGCTGGGTCTGTTCGTGGGTCCGGCCCAGGCCGCCAGCCGTTCCTTCATGGCGCGTCTGGCGCCGCCTGACATGCGCGCCGAAATGTTCGGCCTGTTCGCCTTTTCAGGCAAAGCCACGGCCTTTCTGGGTCCGCTGTTCCTGGCCTGGGCGACGTTGGCCTTCGACAGCCAGCGCGCGGGCATGGCCACCATTATCGTCTTCCTGGCGGTTGGTTTGATTTTGATGCTGCCGCTACGTGATCCGGGGCGCGACTCAGGGTAAGAGGGGCGTTTCTAATGCCGGAAGTGGCGCATGCCGGTCAGCACCATGGCCAGCCCCTTTTCATCGGCCGCCGCGATTACCTCGTCGTCGCGCATGGAGCCGCCGGGCTGGATGACGGCGGTGGCCCCGGCTTCGGCCGCCGATAACAGGCCGTCGGCGAAGGGGAAAAAGGCGTCCGAGGCAACCACACAGCCCTGGGTCCGGCTTTCCGTCTCGCCCGCCGCCTTGGCCGCGTCGTCTGATTTTATGGCGGCGATATGGGCGGAATCCACGCGGCTCATCTGGCCCGCCCCCACGCCCACCGTGGCGCCGTCTTTGACATAGATGATGGCGTTGGATTTCACGTGTTTGCAGACGGCGAAGGCGAACAACAGATCGGCCAGTTCGGCGTCGCTGGGGGCGCGCTTGGTGACGGTTTTGAGCATGTCTTCGGTGACGCGGCCGTTATCGCGCGATTGCAACAGATACCCCCCCGACAGCGCGCGCATGACCATACCGGCTTCGCCGGGATCGGGCATGGCGCCGGTTTCCAGAACCCGCACATTCTTTTTCTCGGCCAGGATGGCGCGCGAGCCATTGCCGATTTCCGGTGCGATCACCACCTCCACGAAAAGCTCGGCGATGGCCGCCGCCGTCTCCTCGTCCAAGGGCCGGTTCAGCGCCACGATACCGCCGAAGGCCGAGACCGGGTCGCATTTCAGGGCCTTGCCATAGGCTTCCAGAGGCGTATCGGCCATGGCCACGCCACAGGGATTGGCGTGTTTGATGATGGCGACGGCGGGACTCTCGAATTCGGCCACCAGCTCGAAGGCGGCGTCGGTATCGTTGAGATTGTTATAGGACAGCTCCTTGCCCTGGATCTGTGTCGCCGTGGCGACGCCGGGCCGGGTTTGGCCGGTGGTATAGAAAGCCGCTTCCTGGTGGGGGTTTTCGCCATAGCGCAGGGTCTGCCGCAAACTACCACCCAAGGCATGACGCGCGGGGAAGGTCTCGTCGCGCTGCCCCGCGAACCAGGCGGCGATGGCGGCGTCATAGGCGGCGGTGCGGGCATAGGCCTGGTGCGCCAGCCGCCGCCGCAGATCGAGGGAAGTGGCGCCGTCATTGTCGCCCATTTCGGCCATCACCAGTTCGTAATCATCGGGGTTCGTCACCACCGCCACGAAATCGTGATTCTTGGCCGCCGCCCGGATCATGCCGGGTCCGCCGATGTCGATATTTTCCACCGCGGTGGCGGCGTCGGCTCCCGAGGCCACGGTGGCCTCGAAGGGATAAAGATTAATCACCACCAGATCGATGGCGGCGATGCCGTGCTCCTCCATGGCGGCCAAGTGGTCTTCTGCATCGCGCCGGGCGAGGATGCCGCCGTGAATGAGGGGATGGAGGGTCTTGACCCTTCCGCCCATGATTTCCGGAAAGCCGGTTTGCTCCGATACGTCACGTACGGGAACCCCGGCCTCGCGCAGGGCCTTGGCCGTGCCGCCGGTGGAAAGGATATCAACGCCGCGTTCGGCGAGAAATTTCCCCAAATCCTCAAGTCCCGTCTTGTCGGAAACGGAGATCAGGGCGCGGGTAACGGGAACTGTGGAAGTTTCGCTCATGGCTCTCTTTTACTATGCGGCAGGGGGGTGAAAGGGGCAGGTCATGACTGCGAGGCCTGGGCCGGAGGCAGGGCTTCGGGTTCACCGGCGGGGTGATAAT
This sequence comes from Alphaproteobacteria bacterium, assembly GCA_016776635.1. Lineage (GTDB taxonomy): Bacteria > Pseudomonadota > Alphaproteobacteria > UBA11136 > UBA11136 > UBA11136. The sequence goes on along the minus strand of JADHSZ010000071.1, from coordinate 2,495 downwards.
CGGGAACCAAACGGGCCAATGTGGCCAGCGCCTTCTCGGTCTTGCCGGCGCGGGCCAGCTCTTCCAGCTTATTGAGGGCGCGCAGCAGCACCCCGTGGTCCACCACACGCGGCGTGGCGAGCAGAATGCCGTCGTATTCGGTGGGCACCAGGGGTTCGGAATCGTGGAACAGCTCCTCGAACAGTTTTTCCCCCGGCCGTACACCGGTGAATTCGATCCGCACGTCCTTGTCGGGCGTCAGTCCGGCAAGACGAATGATCTGCCGGGCGAGATCGAGAATACGCACCGGCTTACCCATATCGAGGACAAAAATACCGCCTTCTTCAAGCAGACTGACCTCGCCCCCGGCCAGGGCACAGGCCTGAAGAATCAGTTCCACCGCTTCGCGCGTGGTCATGAAATAGCGCTTCATTTCGGGATGGGTCACGGTCAGGGGCCCACCCGCGGCCAGCTGTTGCTGGAACAGCGGCACCACCGAACCGGTGGAGCCCAACACGTTGCCGAAACGCACCGTTACGAACCGTGTGGGCGTGCGCCTGGCCTCGGCGCTGAGGTCCAGGGACTGGCAATAACTTTCCGCCAACCGCTTGCTGGCACCCATGATGCTGGTGGGGTTCACGGCCTTGTCGGTGGAGACCTGAACCATCATCTCGGCCTTGGCCTTGACACAGGCATTGGCCACGTTGTGCGAGCCGATCACATTGGTGAGGATTCCTTCGCAAGCGTTGGCCTCCACCATGGGCACATGCTTGAGCGCCGCGGCGTGAAAGACCAGGGCTGGGGTCTCCGCGGCCATGATCTCATCGAGCCGTTTGCGGTCGCGCACGTCGCATATAACGGCGCTGCGGGGCAGGTCGGGATGGTGCGCGGAAATCTCATAATCGATGCTGTAAAGCTGGTATTCGCTGTTATCGAGCAGGGTAATCCGGGACGGGCCCAGGGCGCATATCTGGCGCGCCAGTTCGCTGCCGATGGTGCCGCCCGCGCCGGTGACCAGTACCGGCTTGTCCTTGATCAGCGCCTTCATGGCGGGGCGGTTGAGAACCGTCTGGGGCCGCCCCAGAAGGTCCTCGATGGCCACCGGCTTGATTTCCAGATGCTCGCTTACCCCGCCCTTGAGGTCGCTGAGCCGGGGCAGCCGGGCCAGGGTCAGGCCAAGGGCCTCGGCCTGGTCGAGAAGCCTGCTCACCACCGTGCCGTCGAGATCCTCCTTGGTGATAATCAGCCGTTGCGGCGCCGGGCCGTTTTTCTTGAGCCGCGCCACCACCTCTTCCAGGTCATCCACCAGGCCCAGCACCGCCACGCCGTGAATCTCGCGGCCCAGCCGTGAAGAATTCTCCGACAGCATGCCGAGAACCCGGTACGGGGAATCCGTGTCGCGGGCGAGATCGCGCAGGAACAATTCCGACGCATCGCCGGCGCCCACCAGAAGTACCGGAATGCGTGAATAATCGTCGCGGGCGAGTACATTTTCGAGACGCCGATCCTTGAATACGCGATAAATGAATCGCGGCCCGCCGAGCAAGGCCATGAGCACGAACCAATTGATAAAAACAGCGCTTCGCGGCAAGGCCTCGAGACGGGTCATCAGGAACATCAGCGCCAGGAAGATGAGCAGGGAAAGGGTCACACCCTTGGTGATGGCCATCAGGTCATTCAACGAGGCATAGCGCCATATGCCGCGATACATACCGGTAAGGGAAAAAACCAGAGCGCAGACCACGGCGAAGATAATGGTGCCGTTCAACAGCAGCGATTGCGGGTAGTACTGGAGTACATTTCCTTCCCGCAGATAGAGAGACAGCGGGAAGGACAGGGCCGCCATGAAGGTGTCGTGGAGAAGAGCGGCCCGCGCGCGGTTGAAATAAAACAGTCGAAAAGCCATCCCCGGACCCTAAGACGGTGCAACGCAAAGCACAACCGGCTGCATTGCCGCCGCGCGGTGATTACGGTCTTTGGGGCGGCGCTGTGCCTTCATCGCCGCATCCCTCCCGGATTTTTCAGCCGTCTCATGAGTCCCGCCACCACCAATGCCGCCGCAGTGACGCAGAACAGCGGCGCATCGGGGGAAACCCCCGATCCGGCGGCCACGGCGAGAACAACCAGACCCAGATTGGCCACCGCCACAAGACGGCACACATCGCCATGACTGGCGCCCGCCTGCACCGCGCGCTGATAGAAATGCTCGGCATGGGCCTGCCACACCTTCTCGCCACGAAGCAGCCTCAGCCCCAACGTGAGGCTCGCGTCGGCCAGGTAATAAAGCGGCAGGATCAGTGCCGGCGCCCAGTATCCCATGGTGGCCAGCCCCAGCAACAGCCAGCCCAGCAGGAATCCCAGCGGCACGCTGCCCACGTCGCCGATGAAAAGCTTGGCCGGGCTCCAGTTCCAGCACAGAAAGCCCGCCGCCGCCGCCGCCGCACTCAATCCGAACAAGGCCCAGTCCTGCGCACCGCCGGCAAACAAGGCCACCAGGAAGACCCCGCCCCCCAGCG
>JADHSZ010000016.1 GCA_016776635.1 Alphaproteobacteria bacterium | reverse complement strand
TTGAAATTATTCTCCGATCCCGGCGCCAGGGCAACGTCCAGTCCGGCCTGTTCGGCCACGGCGGCGTCATCGGTGAGTTCCTGCCCGCCGGCGGCGGCGCGGTGGGCGTCGAGTATCTCGGCGAACCTGAACCCCTGGGGAGTCTGGGCGCGCCACAGGCCGCTGCGGTCCAGTGTGCTTTCGATATGGCCATCGCTGCCCCGTTTCAGGGTGTCGGTCACTGGTACCGCGGCGATGGCGCCCGGCCCCTGGTCGAGGGCGCTCAAAACCGCGGTGATGGTATCGGCATCGACGAAGGGACGGGCGGCGTCATGGATCAGAACCTTGTCGGGGGGAGTCCCCGCTAGGCTTTCCAGCCCCATGCGCACCGAATCCTGACGCCGTTCTCCGCCCGCCACGGGGGGCAACAGGTCCAGCCCTGCGGTGGCCTCGTCATAGATATCCCGGGCTTCGGGATCAATCACCGCGGTCACCGAGGCGATGCCGGGATGCTCGGTGAAGGCCTGGGCGGTGCGGCGAAGAACGGGAACGCCGCCAAGGGTCAGATACTGTTTGGGCAGATCACCGCCCATACGGCTCCCCCGTCCGGCGGCAACGATTATGACGGCGTTTCGGGACATGATCAGGCGAAAGGGTCCAGATTTCTCAAAAGAGTGCAGGGAACGGAGCGTTTGCTGGTTGGTAAATGTCTTTTTACCCGGTGGGGACGCGAATCGGTATGGAAAATACCCATTGTCTGATAAATTCAGGAGTTATTCATTCTCTCGGGGATAGGGTCGGGGCACGTTTTCACAGGGTCGTGACCTTCCCCACGGGCGGAGATGAGCGGCGGACGAGGCGTTCGACCAGATAAAAGAACCACCCAATAACAAGGAGGACGTTCCATGAAAAAACTTCCCTTATTTTCGATAATTGCCGCCATTGGCGCTCTTGCTCTCACCGGTTTTGCGGCTCCCGCATGGGCGGAAGCGCCCGATCTTCGCGGCCTGTGGAAAGGCCAGAACGACACGGTTTCGGTCAAGGAAGGCTACCGCCACCGTGAAAAATCTATAAACATCACCGACCAGAACGGCCGCCGCTTCAAGGGCACCGTGGATTACAGCGACGGCACCAACAGCTTCGTCGGCGTACTGAGGGGCGACAATAAAACCCTCATCTGGGCCGACATCGGGGAAGACGGTCATGTGTTCGGCACCCTTCTCAATCCCGGCGTCATGGAAGCCTGTTACGTGAATACCGGCGCCGCTGCGGTAGCTGGTTGTGCGATTCTGATTCAGCAGCCCTGAGCCTAATTCGAACAGCCCTGAGCCCAGTTTCACCTCATTCCACCGAATCCTACGAAACTCCGTAGAATTTTAACGGATTTCACTAATATAGTTCCCGGCCACTTAAACGCCGTCTTCCCTCGGGGAGGCGGCGTTTAATCGATCCTTAATGATTTTTCCTGTACGTTTTTCTATACAAAATAAATAGATACAGAGTTTTTTGTGGCTATCAGGTGAATTTTGACCGATGAACACGGTGCTGGAAAAAGATACAGACTCCGCCTCTATGGCCGGTGGAAAAGACGAAAAAATCATTGAGTTCGATCACAAATTTTTTTCCACCGTGAAGGATCCCTATTTCCGCCTTTCCGATCTCCAGGACGAGGCTCTGATGGTGATCACGCTTGCCGATAAAGAAGCCCTACTTCCAATCGAGGGAATCAAACGTGAGTTTGACCTTGATGAAGAGAGCCACGATGGCCAGATGCTCGACCTTGTGGAGGAGGCCCTGAGCTATGTGGGTGTGTTGCGTATCGGCGCCCCATTGCCGGCGGAAGTTCTCACCGGAGAGGCGTCCTGGGAGGTCTCCGAACGCCACAAGACCATCGCATACCAAAGAATAACCATGCAGCTGGTTTCCTGGCTCTCGGGAGAGGAGGAAGCGACGCTCGATCCTGAAGAGCTGGCCCTGCTTTCCGAAAAACCAGAGGTCAAGGAAAAGGTCAACCAAGCCTTCGCGGAAGCGGCAACGGAGCTGGGGCTTGGCGCCGACCAAACAGAAATGGTGTTGAGCCTGATCATGACCCTTGCCGAGGAACTGTCCCATATTGTGGCGCTATCGGAACGCTTTGAGCGCATACGTGGAATTCTGGAAAAAGCCACAAGGCTCCGACAGATGTACGCCGGTGAAAAGAGCGTCATGGAAAATCTTGATCCGGTGGTTCGGCTGCTCACGGTCGCCATCAAGAAATACCAGGGCCATTTCGATCAGGTGGATGCCCAGACAGGGGAAATCATGGCCGTGCTCAAGAATATTGGCGCCCAGACGAAGTTCATCCAGGGAACCCGCAACAAACTCTATCGGCATCTTTTCGTTTGGGAGAATTTGTTCAATTCATGGGAGAAGCTCTCTGTCGAAAGGTCACGTGATGCCGAAGATTTGGTTCGCGAAACCTATCGTTTTCTCGCCCAACGCTTCATGCCGGCGGACAAATGGATTCTGCTTTTCCAGCTTCAGGAAGCGGAAGATATGAAAACCGCGATGCAGTGGTAAGGCGCGACGAGAATCATTCTCCCCTCTCTTTGGGGAGGGGGCATCTACTTCCGTTTTTATTTTACCGGAGCCCCCACCAGGGCTTCTAACGGACTCCCTACGGCGTTCTTGGCCGTCACGGAAAACAATTTTTTTTCTGTAATGACGGCTCGACTGATCAATAATTTGCAATATTATCCGTAGCCATTCATGTCTGCTTCAGAAGTGTGGGACCAGCCTCCAGGTCGTTCCGCGGAGGTGGTTCCGGGCGGTGCTTTCTGATATATTCGGATATGCCACACGGTGTGAAACCGGTGATTTATTGACTGTATGATGATGGTAGAAGCCAAAGACGACGAAGATGATCTCATGAAGGACGGGGACGACACCCTCGTTGCATTCGAGCACAAGTTTTTTACCAGCGTGGATGCCCCCTATTTCCGTCTCTCCGAACAGGAAGACGAGGCGGTGATGGTGATCAGGCTTTCCGACGAAGAGGCGGTGTTGCCCCTTGGCGGGATCAGGCGTGAGTTCGACTTTCATGAAGAGAGCATCGACGGCAAAATGCTGTGTCTGGTAGAGGAGGCCCTGGACTACGTTAATTCCTTGCGCATCGGCGATCCCCTGCCTTCGGAAATTCTTACTGGAGAGGCATCCTGGGAGGTCTCGGAACGGCACCGCACCACCGCCTATCACAGACTGACCGTACAACTGGTCTCCTGGCTTTCCGGGGATGAGCAGGCAAGCACTAATCCTGAAGAATTGAAGCTTATCGCCGAGGATCCCGAGACCAAGACAAAGGTCAACCTGGCCTTCGCGGAAGCGGCGACGGAGCTGGGGCTTGGCGCCGACCAGACGGAAACGGTGTTGAGCCTGATTATGACCCTTGCCGAGGAACTGTCCCATATTGAATCCCTGCGGGAACAGTTCCAGAACGTGCATGTGATCAACGATAAAATCGCCAAGCTCCAGAAAACATACAGTAACGAAATTTCTGTAATGGAGATACTGAATCCGGTGGCGCGGTTGCTTACGGTCGCCATCAAGGAATATCAGGACTTATTCGATCAGGTGGATGCCCAGACCGGAGAAATCATGTCCGTGCTCAAGAATATTGGCAGCCAGACGCAATTCATTCACAAGGTCAGGGACGACCTCTATCGCCGCCTCCGGGCTTGGAGCAAAATGTTTAAACTATGGGATAAAACAGCCGCCAAAAGATCCCGCGAGGCGGAGGATGCACTTCGTTCCACCTACCAGTTCCTCGCCAAGCGCTTCATGCCGGTGGATGAATGGGTGCTGTTCTCCCAGCTTCAGGATGGTGGCGATAGTGGTGTGGATACCTCCATGCGCTGGTAGGGCATTTATCCGCGCCGACTCCGTTCGCCAGTCCTTCCGCCTGATGCTATAATCCGCCCATGAACACCAACACCATTATGACCGTGTCCGCTTTTCTGGCTCTCATTCCGGCCACGGCCTACGTTCTCAGACCCCGCCAGTCCAGAGACCTGGGGTTCTGGGCCGTAGCCTTGGTGGCCCTGGTGGGCCCGCTTGGATGGAGCCTGATGCTGCTCGCCGGGGAATGGCATACGGGATTTTCAGCCACCCTCTGGCTCATCATTTCGTCTTGCATGCTGCTTTTTATTCTGACCAGTGCGTTGACCAGCCACGGCTGGCGTCTGGCGCCGTTGTTGTTGCCCTATCTCCTTCTTCTGGGAGGGCTTGCGGCGGTCTGGAGCCAGGCGCCGGAACGGCCCCTGGTGGGGACGGCGCCCGACCTGTGGCTGGGGCTGCATATTTCATTTTCCCTGATTTCCTACAGCCTGCTGACACTGGCCGCGGTTTCGGGGTTAGCTGTCTTTCTTCACGAAAGGGCGCTGAAACGAAAAATACGTCCTGCCTTCAACAGTCTTCTGCCATCGGTCATGGACAGCGAGACCTTGGAACTGCGTTTGCTGGGCGCGGCGGAAGCGGTGCTGGGGCTGGGCATCCTTTCCGGCATGGAGACCCTCTATTTCGAGACCGGCCAGATCATAGTATTCGACCATAAAACACTTTTTTCCCTTCTCGCCTTCGGGATTATCGCCGTTTTGCTGGTACTACGCACCCGTACCGGGGTGCGGGGGCGTCAGGCGGCGCGTTTTGTGCTGTTGGCCTATCTTCTCCTGACCCTGGGCTATACCGGCGTTAAATTCGTCACCGATGTGTTGGTGGGGTAGATCGGTTCTTCCCGGTCCGTTGCCAGATGTCTTGATCCCCGGATGTCTTGATCCTGGGCGGATAAGCCTATAATTTGTGCAGCAACTCTCCACAACACGCGAGACGCCTAAATTATGGGCATAAAAATCGGTCCTATCTCACTGGAAAACAATGTGATTCTGGCTCCCATGTCGGGGATCAGCGACCTGCCTTTCCGGCGTATCGCCAAAAGGTTTGGCGCCGGTCTGGTGATTTCCGAGATGATCGCCAGCCAGGCCATGATCCGCCGCAATCACCGCACCATGAAAATGGCCACCAACTGCGCGGAAGAATATCCCATGGCGGTCCAACTTGCCGGTTGTGAGCCCGAGGTGATGGCGGCGGCGGCGCGGCTTAACGCAGAACGGGGCGCCGCCATTATCGATATCAATATGGGCTGTCCGGCGAAGAAAGTGGTGAACGGTTACGCCGGATCGGCGCTGATGCAGGATGAAAAGCTGGCGGCGCGACTCATTAAGGCAACGGTCAAGGCGGTGGACATTCCCGTCACCCTGAAAATGCGCACCGGCTGGGACGATGCCAACCGCAACGCTCCACAGCTGGCCCGCATCGCCGAGGAAAACGGCATCAAGATGGTGACGGTTCATGGCCGTACCCGCGCCCAGCAATATAACGGACGGGCGGACTGGCGGTTTATTTCCGAAGTCAAGAAGGCCGTTTCCATTCCCGTCATCGCCAATGGCGATGTGACCACCCTCGATGACGCCCATGACATTCTCGAGCAGTCCGGCGCCGACGGGGTGATGATCGGGCGCGGCTGCCTGGGGCGGCCTTGGTTCCTGGGCCAGGTGACTCATTTCCTGACCACCGGGGAACGACAGCCTGATCCGGATGTATCCCGGCGCATGGAAATTTTATTGGGCCATTACAATGACATGCTGTCCCATTATGGCGAAGCCATAGGCCTGAGAAATGCCCGCAAGCATGTTGGCTGGTACAGCCGGGGCCTGCCCCGGTCGGCGGAATTCCGGGCCGCCGTCAATTCCAGTAGGAACCCGGACGAGGTGCGGGCATTGATCGGGAACTTTTTCCGCCCCTTGGGCGAACGGATGGTGGCGTGATGGCGTCCACGGCGCAGATTCGGAAAACCGTAAGTCGCGACGGTAACGGGGCTCCCTTGCTGGACACGGGGGTTGTTCTCAACGCCCTTTCCGACGCCGTGTTGGTGACCACCTCGGACGGCGCCATCTGCTACGCTAATCTGGCTGCGGAGCAGTTTTTTTCGGCCAGCGCCGAGTATCTCTGCAATCATTCTCTGGGGGATTTTCTGCCGCTGGATTCTCCGCTTTTCGCCTTGATCCGCCAGCTTGGAGTTGAAGACAGCAGCCTCTCCGAAAACGGGGTCGCACTCAGCAGCCCCCGATTCGGCGAGCGTCTGGTGACCATCCGTCTTACTCCCGTTGTGGAGGAAACAGACAAGATCGTGATCACCCTGTCGGAAAAATCCCTGGCCGAAAAGATTACCCGGCAACTCACCCACCGCAAGGCGGCGCGGTCCTTGAGCGCCATGTCAGCCATGCTCGCCCATGAGGTGAAGAATCCGCTCTCGGGTATTCGCGGTGCCGCCCAGCTTCTTGAACAGAATATTGATTCCGACGACAAACAACTGACCCAGCTTATTTGCAGTGAAACCGACCGTATTTGCTCCCTGGTGGACCGCATGGAGGTCTTTGCCGATGAGGGCGCGCTTGCGGTGGGGCCGGTCAATGTGCACGAGGTCTTAGAACAGGTGCAGCGCCTTGCCGAGACCGGTTTTGCCAAGGGCATCCAATTCAACGGAATCTACGACCCGTCCCTGCCGCCGGTTCACGGCAACCGCGACCAGTTGGTTCAGGTTTTTCTCAATCTTATCAAGAACGCGGCCGAGGCCGTGCCCGAGAAGGATGGAGAGATCATCGTTACCACCACCTATCAGCATGGCGTACGTCTTGCCGTTCCGGGGCTGGTGGAACGGGTGGACCTGCCCCTGATGATAAGTATCCAGGACAACGGCGAGGGAATTCCAGAAGACCTTCACGGCTGCCTTTTCGATCCCTTCGTGACTACCAAAAACAAGGGTTCGGGTCTTGGGCTGGCGGTGGTGGCGAAGATCATCAACGATCATGGTGGCGTTATCGAATTCGACAGCCGGCCGCGCCGCACCACGTTTTATGTCCGCCTTCCGGTGTTTCAGAATACCGTGACACGGGAGGAGCAGGGGACATGACCAGCGCCACGATTCTGGTGGCCGACGACGACAAGGCCATCCGCACCGTCATCACCCAGGCCCTGGGACGCAAGGGCCATGATGTCCGCACCACCGGAAACGCCGCCACCTTGTGGCGCTGGATATCCGATGGCGAGGGCGATCTCGTCATCACCGATGTGGTCATGCCCGATGAAAACGGTCTCGACCTGATTCCCCGTATCCGCAAGATCAGACCCAACCTCCGGATTCTGGTCATGAGCGCCCAGAACACGCTTCTCACGGCGGTCAAGGCCACCGAACGCGGCGCCTTTGAATATCTGCCCAAGCCCTTCGATATCAACGAGCTGGCGCAGGTGGTGGAAAGGGCGTTAAGCGAACCCAAGTCGGATTCCCCGGCCATTCAGGAAATGGAGGCCGATGACGAGGGGCTGCCCCTTATCGGACGCTCTCCCGCCATGCAGGAAATTTACCGGGTTCTGGCCCGCCTCATGTCCACCGACCTCACCGTCCTCATCAATGGCGAATCGGGAACCGGCAAGGAGCTGGTGGCCCGGGCCCTGCACGATTACGGCAAGCGTCGCAACGGACCCTTTGTCGCCATCAACATGGCGGCTATCCCCCGCGAGCTGATCGAAAGCGAGCTTTTCGGTCATGAAAAAGGCGCCTTTACCGGAGCCACGCAACGCAATGCCGGCCGTTTCGAACAGGCCGAAGGCGGCACCCTTTTCCTCGACGAAATAGGCGATATGCCCCTTGAGGCCCAGACCCGGCTGCTGCGAGTGCTTCAGGAAGGCGAATACACCACCGTGGGGGGACGTACGCCCCTACGCGCCAATTCCCGGATTATTGCCGCCACCCACCGTGACTTAAGACAGTTCGTCCGCCAGGGGCTTTTCCGCGAGGATCTTTTTTACCGCCTCAACGTGGTGCCCTTGCGCCTGCCTCCCTTGCGCGAACGCAGCGAAGACCTGCCGGACCTGGTGAATCATTTCTTTTCGCGGATTACCGAAGAAGGTCTGCCGGCGAAAAGCCTCGATGCAGGGGCCATGGAACGGCTGAAATCCTACCGCTGGCCGGGAAATGTGCGCGAGGTGGAAAACCTGGTGCGCCGGTTGGCGGCGCTGTATTCCCAAGAGGTTATCACCCTAGACATCATAGAGGCCGAACTCTCCGACATTTCCGCTTCGAGCGAAATGGAAACGAATGTTTCGGCCAGCGAATCACTGGGCGAGGCCGTGGAACGGCACCTGCAGGACTATTTCGAGGCTCATGGCAACGCTCTGCCCGCCTCGGGCCTTCATGACAGGATACTGCGCGAGGTGGAGCGGCCTTTAATTACCCTGTCGCTTTCGGAGACCAAGGGTAACCAGATCAAGGCTGCCGAGATGCTCGGCATCAACCGTAATACGCTGCGTAAGAAGATTCGCGAGTTGGACATAGAGGTGGTGCGCGGCATAAAGTAGGCCGTGTCCATTGACCGACCCGCGTTACAAGACGCAATCCTTTTCTGTCAGGCGTTTCCTGTTTTGCATATGACGGTTCCCTGCGATTTTTCGCGATACATTGATGATGGCTGATTCTCCTGTAACAGAAGGTGTTGGCGCCCAGGTGGGTTCGGACTTCCAGCTCAGATACCGCAAGATTCGCCAGCGTCTGCGGCGCTGGTCGATTCGCGTCGGGATGGCTCGAAAGTTTGCCATCGGGCTTACGGTCTGCACCGTCATATCCGGCATCGCCACCTATGCCGCCCTTACCGGGATGGCTTCGGTGGGTGCCGACCCTCGTGTCATCCTGATCCTGCTGACCATTGATCTGGTCCTGCTTCTGGCCCTTTCGGTGGTGGTGATCCGGCGGGTGGTGAAGGTTTGGGTTGCACGCAAGAAAGGGTCCGCCGGATCAAGACTGCATATCCAGCTGGTGGCGCTGTTCGGGCTGGTGGCCATCACTCCGGCTATCGTGGTGGCGGTATTTTCACTTTTATTTTTCGGTCTTGGGATCGAGTCATGGTTTTCCGACCGCGTTCGCACGGCGCTGGACGGGGCCAATGTGGTGGCCGAATCCTACCTTAAGGAACATCAGGAAAATATCCGTAACGCCATTGTCGCCATGGCCGAGGACATTAACCGCGAGGGCTCTGTCCTTTACGCCAATCCGGCGGCTCTCAACCAGACTCTGATCACGCAAACGGCTTTGCGTTCACTCACCGAGGCCGTGGTGTTCGTGGGCCGGGGCCGGGTGCTGGCCAAGTCGGGGTCGAGTCTGGTGCTGGATTTTGAAATGGTGCCGGACTGGGCCATCACGGCGGCGCGCGACGGAAGAATCGCCATGCTCACCAGCCAACGCGGCGACCGGGTGCGGGCGCTGATCCGGCTCGACGAGGTCTGGGACACCTTCCTCTATATCGGTCGCTACGTGGATCACAACGTGCTCCAGCACCTTGAACAGACGCAGCGTGCGGTGACGGCCTATAAACAACTGGAAGGACGGCGTTCTGATATCCAGATCACCTTTGCCATGGTGTTTGTGGTGGTGGGGCTGATGCTTCTCTTTTCCGCGGTCTGGGTCGGGCTTATCTTCGCCAACAGGCTTGCCCGCCCCATCAGCCAGATGATCGGCGCGGCCGAGAAAGTACGGGCCGGGGATTTGAGCGCGCGGGTGGATGAAAAGGCGGGGCATGATGAAATTGACACTCTGGGGCGCGCCTTTAACCGCATGACGAGCCAGCTTGAAAGCCAGCGGTCGGAACTGGTGGGCGCCAACCGCCAACTCGAACTGCGCCGCCGCTTTACCGAAACCGTTCTCTCCGGCGTTTCGGCGGGCGTTATCGGCCTCGACGACAAGGGCCACATCAACCTTCCCAACCGTTCCGCGTCGGAACTTCTGGCCACCGATCTCGAACGCTTTATCGGCAAAAGCCTGAAAGAGGCGGTTCCGGAAATGGCCGGATTGCTGGACCAGGCTATGGAACGGCCCGGACGCCTCGCCCAGGGTCAGATAAAACTCACCCGCCAGGGGAGCTATCACACGCTCTTGGTACGTATTGCCGCCGAAAGCGGGAAGGACAGGACACTGGGTTTTGTGGTCACCTTCGATGACGTTTCCGATCTTCTTTCGGCCCAGCGCAAGGCCGCATGGGCCGATGTGGCGCGGCGTATCGCCCACGAGATCAAGAACCCGCTGACACCGATCCAGCTTTCCGCTGAGCGTCTGAAGAAAAAATATCTCAAACAGATCACCCAGGACCCGGAAACCTTCACCACCTGCACCGAGACCATCATCCGTCAGGTCGGCGATATCGGGCGTATGGTGGATGAGTTCTCCTCTTTCGCCCGTATGCCCCAGCCGGTGATGGAGCGGCATGATCTTCTTGAGCTGTGCCGCCAGTCCATTTTCCTCCAGAAAACCGCCTTCCCCCAGATAGAGTTTTCCTTCCACTGCGATAGCGAAGCCCTGGAGATGGACCTGGATTCCAGCCTCATGGGCCAGGCCCTGACCAATCTTTTGAAAAACGCCGCGGAATCTATCCAACACCAGATTGAGGACGGGGGAGGCAAGGATAGGGGGAGCAAGGACGATAAGGACAAGAAGAGTGGCCGCAAAAAAGCAACCCCCGCGGGGCGGGTCGAGGTCTCTGTGGCGCCTTCGGACGACCGGGTGGAAATCATCATCGAGGACGATGGCCGCGGTTTCCCCGAGCACAGCCGCGAGACCCTGACCGAACCCTATGTCACCACCCGGGACAAGGGCACCGGTCTGGGGCTGGCGATCGTCAAGAAAATCATGGAAGATCACCGGGGGACACTGGTCCTCGAAGACCGCGCCAAGGGCGGAGCCCGGGTTCGCCTGATTCTGCCTCTTGGCGATGAGCTTCTGTCCGCCGGGCCGGAATCCGGAAACCACTCGGGCGACCCCGAGACTCATTCCTCTCAACCAACAGCGGCCGCTCATGGCAAGTGATATTCTCATCGTCGATGACGAAGCCGACATCCGCGATCTGATCTCGGGGATTCTCGGCGACGAGGGGTATGAAACCCGGCTCGCCGGGAACAGTACCCAGGCCCTTGACGCCATCGGCCAGCGCCTGCCGTCGCTTGTGGTCCTGGATATCTGGCTCCAGGGCAGCGAGCTCGACGGTATGGAGCTGTTGGAAGTTATTAAGTCGGAGCACGGGAATCTTCCCGTGGTCATGATCAGCGGCCACGGCAATATCGAAACCGCCGTCAACGCCACCAAGATCGGCGCCTACGACTTCATCGAAAAGCCCTTCAAGGCCGATCATCTGATGGTGGTGATCTCCCGCGCGCTGGAGGCTGCGGGCCTGCGCCAGGAGATTTCGGAACTGCGCCACAGGATAGGCGAGGATATCGACCTGATCGGCGACTCCAACGCCATTAACCTGCTGCGCCAGACCATAGAAAAAGTGGCGCCCACGGGAAGCCGGGTGATGATCACCGGGCCCGCCGGTGTGGGTAAAGAGGTGGTGGCGCGGAGCATTCACAAAATGTCGGAGCGCAGGGATAATCCCTTTGTGATTCTCAATTGCGCCACCATGCGGCCCGAGCGCCTGGAGATAGAGCTTTTCGGAATTGAGGCGGGCGGGGACGGCCCGGACAGCATCGGAAAAACGGGCACCTTCGAACAGGCCCATGATGGCACCCTGTTCCTCGACGAGGTGGCCGACATGCCCCTGGAGACACAGGGCAAGATTGTGCGCGCACTTCAGGACCAGACCTTTCTCCGGGTTGGCGGTGACAGTCCTGTTTCCGTGGATGTGCGTGTGATTTCGTCTTCCAACCGTAATCTCAACGAAGAGATGGCGGCGGGGCGGTTCCGCGAGGATCTTTTCTTCCGGCTCTCCGTGGTGCCCGTGGAAATTCCCTCGGCCAAGGAGCGGCGCGAGGATATTCCCGCCATGATCGAGTATTTCATGAAAAACTCGGCGGAAATCTCCGGCGTGACTCCGCGGGAAATTGGCGATGACGCCATGGCCATCCTCCAGAACTACGATTGGCCGGGTAATGTGCGCCAGTTGAAGAATGTGGTGGACTGGCTTCTTATCATGGCGCCGGGAGAAGCCGGTGATAAGATACGCGCCGATATGCTGCCCCCGGAGATCAGCGGCAGAACACCGGCGGCCCTGCAACTGAACGCGGACGAGGATATAATGTCGCTGCCTCTTCGTGGCGCGCGAGAAGCCTTCGAGCGTGAATATCTTATGGCCCAGATCACCCGTTTCGGCGGCAATGTTTCGCGCACCGCAACCTTCATCGGCATGGAGCGTTCCGCCTTGCACAGAAAACTGAAATCCCTGGGCGTCCAGTATGGAGATAAAATTTCCGCGGCGGGTGACATAACCGGGGATAAAAGGGAAAATCCCGGAAACCCCACCGGCGAAGGCCGGTAATTCGGGAAAAAAGACGGCGAAGACCGGTAATCGGGGAAGGGAAGGGGCCACATGAAGATAATCGTTTGCGGCGCGGGCCAGGTGGGGTCCAGCATTGCCCGGCATCTTGCCGGGGAAAACAATGATGTGACGGTGGTGGACCAGTCGCCGGAATTGATCCGCAACCTCAGCGACACCCACGAGGTCCAGGGCGTGGTCGGCTTCGCCTCCCATCCCGGCGTTCTCGAACAGGCCGGGGCGGCGGATGCCGATATGGTGGTGGCCGTGACCTATCACGACGAGGTCAACATGGTGGCCTGCCAGGTGGCCCATTCGCTGTTCAAGGTGCCCACCAAGATCGCCCGCATCCGCGAGCAAAACTATCTCGAACCCATATGGGCCGATCTCTTCAGCCGCGATCACATGCCCATTGATGTGATCATTTCCCCCGAGACCGAGGTCGCCAGAGCCATTGGACGGCGTTTACAGATTCCCGGCGCTTTCGATTCCATCCCCCTTGCCGGCGACAGGGTCCGCGTCATAGGCGTGCGCTGCAGCGAGGATTGTCCGGTTATCAACACGCCCCTGCGCCAACTGACGGGTCTTTTCCCCGATCTCAACATCCTGGTGGTAGGCATTATCCGCAAGGACCAGTTGATCGTTCCCAACGCCAACGAACAGATGCTCGCCGGCGACGAGGTCTATTTCGTTGTCGACAGCAGCCAAGTTTCCCGCGCCATGATGGCTTTCGGCCATGAAGAGGTGGAAACCCGCCGCACCATCATCATCGGTGGCGGCAATATCGGCCTCTATCTCGCCACCCTGATCGAAGAGAACTTCCCGGGGATGAACGTGAAACTCATCGAACTTGATGAAAAACGGGCGGATATGGCGGGACAGACCCTGGAAAAATCCGTGGTGTTGCACGGTGACGCGCTGGACCCGGAAATTCTCAACGAAGCCAATGTGGCGCATACGGAAACCGTGGTGGCCGTCACCAACGAGGATGAGATCAATATCCTGTCCTCGCTTCTGGCGAAACGTCATGGCGCCAAGCGCATCATCACCCTGGTCAATAATGTGGTCTACAGGCCGCTCATCACCGATCTCGGTATCGATGTGGTGGTCACACCCAAGGCCATAACCGTCTCGACGATCCTCCAGCATGTGCGGCGTGGACGCATCCGTTCGGTTCATTCCCTGGGCGACGGCATGGGTGAAATTATCGAGCTCGAGGCCCTGGAAACCTCGCCGCTGGTGGGGCAAAGGCTGATGGACATCGAACTCCCCCTGGGGGTTATTGTGGGCGCCATCGTGCGCGAAGACGAAGTGCTTGTTCCCTCGGGCTCCACGGTGATCAAGGGCAATGATCTGGTGGTTCTGTTCGCCAGCGCTGATGTGGTGAAAAAGGTTGAAAAAATGTTCTCCGTGCGCTTGGAGTATTTCTAGCCAACCCGGATCACGGCGCGCCCCTTCTCCCTTTCCGGGTCGGGCCGAAAACTTTAAACAAAAACAAAGGATTGCCCATGGCTCGCATAGCCTATGTTAACGGGCGTTATGTCACGGGCGACCTCGCCGCGGTTTCCATCGAGGACCGCGGCTACCAGTTCGCCGACGGCGTGTACGAGGTGATCTGGGTGCAACAGGGCAAGCCGGTGGACCTGGAGCGCCATTTTGACCGGCTCGACTGTTCCCTGGACTCCCTGAATATTCCCTGGCCCATGAGCCGCCGGGCACTGGGAGTGGTGGTGGGTGAAGTCCTGCGCCGCAACTTCACCCGCAACGGTCATGTCTATATCCAGGCTACCCGTGGCGCGGCCCGGCGCAATCATCTGGTGCCCGAGGGCACGGCGCCTTCGCTGGTGGTGACGGCCTCACGGGAAGGCCCCCGCGATGCCGCCATCCAGGACCAGGGCGTGGGGGTCATCACCATTCCCGATATTCGCTGGAAAAGATGTGACATCAAGTCCATAGCCCTTCTTCCTAATATTCTGGGAAAACAGAAAGCAAGCCGGGAAAAGGCCTTCGACGCATGGCAGGTCAACGGCCATGACATCATTACCGAGGGCACCACCACCAATGCCTGGATCGTCGACGAAAAAGACGAGGTCATTACCCATCCCGCCAACCATCACATTCTGTCGGGCATTACCCGGCGGGTGGTGATGGAGCTGGCCGAGGAGGGGGGGCTCCAGGTCACCGAGCGCCCCTTCACCGTGGCCGAGGCGCGCGCGGCAAGCGAAGCCTTCATGACCAGCACCACCAATTACGTGGTGCCGGTGGTCTCCATCGACGGCCACAAGGTGGGCGACGGCCGCCCCGGCCCGGTGACCAGGGGCCTCTATGAACGCTATCTCGCCCATGTGACGGGGGAGTGAGAGGGGGAATAAGCCCGGGGATGTAAAGGGGAGGGCGCCTGACACCCCGTTTTTACTTATTCAACCTGTGGAGGGCTTCCTGAGCTTGGGCTAATCCCTGCTCGGCGGCCTTGCGGTACCAGACCACGGCTTGCGCCTCATCTTTCTCTACGCCAAGGCCATTTTCATACATGACACCGAGGTTGAATTGGGCTCCCGCATATCCCTGCTCTGCGGCTTTGCGGTACCACTGGACAGCCTCGCCATAATCTTCGGCCACGCCCCAGCCATTGTCGTACATGGCGCCGAGATTAAACTGGGCTCTCACATGCCCTTGATCGGCGGCCTTGCGGTACCAGGCCACGGCCTGGGTATCGTTCTTGGCTACGCCTTCGCCCGTGGCATGCATAATGCCGAGGTTGAATTGGGCTACCATATGTCCCTGTTCGCCGGCCCTGCGGTACCACTGGACAGCCTCGCCATAATCCTTGGCCACGCCCCTGCCGTTGTCATACATGATGCCAAGGTTGAATTGGGCATTCGCATACCCCTGATCGGCGGCCTTGCGGTACCAGGCTACGGCCTCGGCCTCGTTCTTGGTCACGCCAAGGCCATTTTCGTACATGGCGCCGAGATTGATCTGGGCATCCGCATGCCCCTGCTGCGCGGCCTTGTGGTACCAGACCGCGGCCTGGGAATCGTCTTTCGCCACGCCTTCGCCGTTGGCATACCCGAAGCCGAGGTTGAACTGAGCCACCGCATCCCCCTGATCGGCGGCCTTGCGCCACCACTGGACCGCTTGCGCCTCGTCCTTGGCCACGCCCCAGCCATTGTCGTACATGGCGCCGAGGTTGAATTGGGCATCCGCATTTCCTTGCTCGGCGGCACTCAGGAACTCTTCGAAGGCCGCAGCGTAATCACCGCGCTCATAGGCGGCGATCCCGGCATCGAAATCCGCACGCGCCGACCACGGCAATAGTGCAGGAAGCGCGAGAAACAGTATGGCGCTGAGGAGTATGGATTTAGTTAGTTGAGTCACCATTCAGCGGACGTAATACCACATTCATCTCTTTTTATCCCTCAATCTCCCCGAAACCCCCTCTTACACCCCCAAAACCCGTCACTTCTCCGTGATAGATGCGCAAAGGCTGTTAAATTTGCCTCGTTTGCCTATATGATACTCATACTACCCAGGACGGTCGGGGAGGGCCGTCCGGCGGAAAGGCGCTCGGGGAAGGGAAAAAAGAGCGCGCCGCCCGAAAGAATAATAAATAAAAGGGGGAAGGCATGACCGGGGAAAGGACGCAGAACGTACAGGACGTGTTCCTGAATCACGTAAGAAAGCACAAAACGGCGGTTACGGTTTTTCTGGCAAGCGGAGTAAAATTGCAGGGCGTTATCACCAGTTTCGATAACTTCACGCTGCTTCTGCGGCGCGACGCCCATACGCAATTGGTATTCAAACACTCGGTTTCCACTATTATGCCGACGACGCCGATTCAACTTTATGACCCAAAGGAAGAGGGTGAAGAGGAAAACGCGGAAGACGCGGCCTGAAGCCTCTGAAACGGGTAACGGCCCAGGTAACGGCATGAACCGGAAACGGGCTAGGGGCCAGAGTACGTCGGCCCCAAAAAGGGATCGCGCCCTGATCCTGCATCCGGTGGTGAAAACCAAGGGCAACGGAATCTCCGCTGTGGCGGGGCTTTCTCCGCAGGCGCGCCTGGAAGAGGCGCGGGGGTTGGCCCTCGCCATCAACCTCCATATTGTCCATGCCGAGGTGGTCCAGGTACCGCGGCCGCGCCCGGCGACCCTGCTCGGTGGCGGCGTTCTCGAACGCATGGCATCTCGCGTGGCCGAAGAAGATATCCACATCGTCATTGTCGATGCGGTGCTCAGCCCCATTCAACAGCGTAATCTGGAGCGCGCCTGGTCGTGCAAGGTGATCGACCGTACCGGGCTGATTCTGGAAATCTTCGGTGAGAGGGCGCGCAGCCGTGAGGGCGTGCTCCAGGTGGAACTGGCGGCGCTCAGCTACCAGAAAAGTCGGCTCGTGCGTTCCTGGACCCATCTCGAGCGCCAGCGCGGCGGTTACGGGTTCATGGGCGGCCCCGGTGAGCGCCAGATCGAATCCGACAGACGCCAGATCGGGGAACGTATCACCCGCCTCAAACGCGAATTGGAAGACGTCAAACGCACCCGTTCGCTGCACCGGGCGGCGCGCAGCCGCGTGCCCTATCCCGTCATCGCGCTGGTGGGCTATACCAATGCGGGGAAATCCACCCTCTTCAACCGCCTCACCGAGGCCGAGGTCTTCGCCGAAGACCAGCTTTTCGCCACCCTCGACCCCACCATGAGGGGCCTGACCCTGCCCTCGGGGCAAGAGGTCATTCTGTCCGATACGGTGGGTTTCATCTCCGATCTGCCCACCGACCTTGTGGCCGCCTTCCGCGCCACCCTGGAGGAGGTACTGTCGGCCGACATCATCGTCCATGTGCGGGATATCTCCCACCCTTCCACCGCCAGCCAGAAACGGGATGTAATCGAGATTCTCGAAGACCTGGGCATTTCCCAAACCCTCGAAGAAAATCTGCTGGAGGCCCAGAACAAGATCGACCTGCTCGACGCCGACTCGCGCGACTCCGTCCTTGCCGGTGTGGCGCAAACCAAAGGCCGCATCCCCCTCTCGGCCCAGACCGGGGAGGGCTGTGATGCGCTTCTGGCGTATCTCGACGAATGTCTCTCGCGCCGCCGCAAGGTGGTAGATGTGACCATCGGGCTCGAGGACGGCGCCACCATCGCCTGGCTTTACAGTCACGGACAGGTGCTGAGCCGCAATGACGATGAGCGCCACGCCCATATGACGGTGGGGCTGGACCCCGCGGATGTGGCCCGCTTGGAACGCCGCCAGGCGTCCTGACTCCAGCTTTCAGAGAATCAGAACCGATCCCAGATGTTGCGCCAGTTGGGCCGCGTTCTTATGGGTGAGGTCTTTATTGATTTCCGCCGCCACCAGGGACGCCAGCTGCGATGAAAGTCCCTCGCGCAGGTCGCCCAGCATGGCCGGGGAGGCCACCAGAACCAGGCGGTCAAAATTCTTCTTCCGCAGCCCGGCTTCCAGAATTTTCGAAATCTTCCCGGCGAATTTCTTCTTTTCCATGCGATGGGGGTCCGAAGGCGGTTCCTTGGCGTGACGCCCTGTACCCGCCGAGTCGAAGGCGCGGCCCGGCTTGTCGGCGTTGATGTCGCGGTTGGGCGGGTGATCGGCCTGAAACGCCATGCCTTCCATCTCCGTAACGCCACGGCCCGGTCCTTCATTGAGGAGGATTCGGGCCTCGCCGCCATCGCTGACCACGATCCATGTGCGAACGGGTTTCATGAGCTTTCCCTCCTTAGGAGGGATACCCTCCTTAAGAGTGGATATAAGAGAAAAAATTTACTTCTCAACGCCATTGCCGCGGGGCAGCCGCCCGATCAAGCTCGAGGTATCCCGCCTGCCGCCGCCCGCCTTCTGGATTTCCTCATAAAAGCGGTTCACCAGTTCGGCCACCGGAAGTTCCGAGCCGTTGCGCTTGGCCTCTTCGAGACAGATATCCAGATCCTTGCGCATCCAGTCCACGGCGAAACCGAAATCGAATTCACCCTCAAGCATGGTCCCGGCGCGGTTCTCCATCTGCCATGACTGGGCCGCGCCCTTGGAGATCACATCCACCACCTTCTTGGCGTCGAGCCCGGCATTGACGGCGAAGGCCAACCCCTCGGCCAG
Organism: Alphaproteobacteria bacterium; assembly: GCA_016776635.1. Taxonomy (GTDB): domain Bacteria; phylum Pseudomonadota; class Alphaproteobacteria; order UBA11136; family UBA11136; genus UBA11136. The sequence continues at coordinate 28,337 of JADHSZ010000016.1, read as the reverse complement.
GGCTTCGATCAATCCGGCCACGGTAATCTGGTTGACCATCTTGGTGAGCTGGCCGCTTCCCGCCGGCCCCATCAGGGTCACCGCGCGGGCATAGGCATCCATGACCGGGGCGGCGCGCTCGAAGACCGCTTCTTCGCCGCCCACCATGATGGTGAGGGCGCCGTTCTCGGCGCCGGCCTGGCCCCCCGAGACAGGCGCATCGAGGAATCCCACGTCACAGGCTCCGGCGGCTTCCGCTAGTTCCCGCGCCAGATGCGCCGAGACCGTGCTGTGATCCACCAGCACCGCGCCCGCCGCCATGCCCGCCAGCGCCCCCGTATCCCCCAGCGCCACGGCGCGCACATCCTCGTCATTGCCGACACAGATAAAGACGAAATCGGCCTCGGCAGCCGCTTGCGCCGGGGTTGCCGCCCTTTCGCCGCCGTATTCCTCGCACCAGGCCTCGGCCTTCGCGGGCGTGCGGTTGAAGACCGTGACCTTGTGCCCGGATTTCACCAGATGCCCGGCCATGGGAGACCCCATGACGCCGAGCCCGATAAAGGCGGTTTTGGAAGGGGACATGGCTTAGCTCCGCTCCTCTTTTTTGGCCTGCAGCCACAGGGCTTCCATTTCCTCGAGGCTAGCATCATCGGGGCTGCGTCCGTCCTCGGCGAGCCAGGTTTCTATATGACGGAAACGGCGCTCGAACTTGGCATTGGTGTGGCGCAGGGCGGATTCGGGATCAATTTTCAGGTGCCGCGCCAGATTGGCGAGGGCGAAAAACAGATCGCCGATCTCGTCTTCCTGGCGCGCGGGCGTGCTCTTGCCGTCCATCTCGGCGCGCAGCTCGGCTATTTCCTCCTCGATCTTATCCAGCACCTGGGCCGCCTGGGGCCAGTCAAACCCCACCCGTGCCGCCCGTTTCTGGAGCTTTTCCGCGCGCAGCAGGGCGGGCAGGGCGGAAGGCACGTCGTCGAGGATGCTGGGAGTGTCTCCCTTGTGGTGGGATTTGGCGTGACGTTCCGCCGATTTCTCTTTCTCCCAGGCCTCCATGCGGTCTTCGGCCGTGTCATAGCTCATATCCTCGAACACATGGGGATGGCGGCGGGTCATTTTCTCGGCAATGGCCCCGGCGATGGCGTGGAAATCGAAATGCCCGGCCTCGCGGCCCATCTCGGCGTAGAACACCACCTGGAACAACAAATCGCCCAACTCTTCCTTAAGCGCCACCATGTCGCCTTCCTCGATGGCGTCGGCCACCTCGTAGGCTTCCTCGATGGTATAGGGGGCGATGGTGCGGAATGTCTGTTCCTTGTCCCAGGGGCATCCGGTTTCGGGATCGCGCAGACGTTCCATAATGTGAAGTAAACGATCGAGAGGCGATTCCATTTCGGGCGGGGAGGTCGTTTCGGAAGCGGATTGTTTTTTGGCTGTGACCATGGATTCAACTGCGTTTGTAGCCGATGACGGGGTTATGACATTTGTAAATCATAGGAAGCCCGTTGCCCAGTGGGGGGTTCGGGCTTGATAATCCCTTCGTTTTCCATGATACATGGACCCCCGTTGAGAGGAGAGAAGATAACATGACACGCCGTTTTGAAGGAGGACCGCTGGCCGCGATATGGCAGCGGGCAGGGGCGCCCGGTGCCGCCGAGGATCACCGCTTGTTCCTCAAATGGCTGGTCTTTGCCGGGGTTCTGATTTTCACCGCTTTTCTGATCTGGCGGCTTGGTCTCTTGGGCCTGCTTTTCTCCAGCGACAAGAGCTTTCTCTCCCTTTTTATCCTGCTTCTGTTCGCCGGCACCACCCTCCACTGCGCCATACAGACCTTCCATATTTCACGGGAAATCAATCTCACCCGCCGCATCATCGAGATTTTCGAGGCCAGCACCAAAGGCAGACTCGCCAAAAAGGGCGGCGGTGTGGTGCTGGGCAGCAAGGCCGTCCTGCCGGCCTGCGTCATGAGCGACTATATCGCCGATCTCATGAAAATTTCCTTGCGTCCGCCCCACCTCAAGAGGGAAGAAGACGCCGCCAACAGGGATTCCCTGGGGCTCCTGGAATCCTACGAAAGGGACTTGAAGAACAGTTCGGAAATCGGCTGGTTCCTGTCCGACCTGGTGCTCAAGATCGGCCTTCTCGGCACGGTGGTGGGCTTCATCATCATGCTTTCGTCCGTCTCCGACGTCTCCGCCATCGACGCCAGCGTCATGCAGGACATCCTCACCCATATGAGCGGCGGCATGGGGGTGGCACTCTATACCACGCTCACCGGTCTCATCTGCGGTGCGTTGCTGGGCCTGCAATACCACTTTCTCGACCGTGGCACCGAAAGCCTGGTGGCCATGATGGTGCGGGTTTCCGAGGTCCATGTGACGCCCCGCCTCGGTGGCGGAAGTAAGAGTGGTGGGAGCAAGGCCAAATGAGCAGCGCCCGGGCGCGCCGTGGTTATCACACGGACCCCTTTACCGATCTTCTTTTCAATGCGCTGCTGGGCTTCACCTTCCTGTTTCTGGTGGCCATCATGTTTATGAATCCCATCGCCAAGGAAGGGATCATCAACCTCAAGGCCGAATACATCATCTCCATCGCCTGGCCCGACGGCAGCCCCGACGACGTGGACGTATGGGTGGAAAGCCCGCGCGGCGACGTTCTCTGGTTCCGCAATCCCGAAGCCGGACTGTTGCACCTCGACCGCGATGATCGCGGCGCGCTCAACGACAGTCTTGAAATCGACGGCGAGACCGTGACCAATCCGCTCAACCAGGAAATCGTCACCATGCGGGGCATCGTGGCCGGGGAATATGTGGTCAATGTCCACTATTACGCCTCGGAAACCGAACAACCGGTGGATGTGACGGTGAAGGTTGAAAAGGTCAATCCGTTTCTCGAGGTGGTCTATTATAAAACACTGACCCTGGCCCAAAAGGGCGAGGAGAAAACGGCGGTGCGTTTCAAGGTGCGCGCCAACGGTGAAGTTTGGGGAACCAATTCCCTGCCGAAACAGATCGTCACCATCAAATAATGCATCAAAAGGGGAGAAAGAGGTGTCCGTAGTCGTCTTTGGCCTTGTTTTCTGTTTTCTGATTCTGGCGGTCTTGCTGCTGTCGTTGAATCTTTACACCTCCTTTCACTGGTCGGTGAAGGCCGCCGCCGTGGTGGTGGTCTCGGCCTTCTACGTTCTGGGATACCAGTCGCTGATGGCGTTGCTGGGCTGGCCTACCAACCAATCCCTGCCCGAGGAATTCCGCCTGGTGGGCGTCCAGGTCTACGAGCCCGACAAGATCACGCTGTCGGAGGGCGCCATTTACCTGTGGGTGACCTCCATGTCGGACAATGCGGGCCAGAGTACGCCCCGCGCCTATCGCATCGACTACGAGGAAAACCTGCACCAGAAGCTGGTGCGGGCCAAGGTCAAGGATAAGGGCGGGGTGCCGCAGATGGGGAAACTGAAGACTTCCGACGCCGGCGACCAGACCATCTCCGATCTCGACCTTTCGAAACTCGCCGCCCAGAGCGTGGATATGGATTTCTTCGACCTTCCTGATCTCGTCCTGCCAGAGAAGTAGGGGCCATGACACTGCACCCGGCAATGAAAAGCCTTTCCCTGGCGGTTTTCGCCACCCTCGTCCTGGCGGGATGCGTGGAGGACAAGCCCAGCTATTTCCCCTTCAATGAGGGGCGCGACTGGTCCTATGGGGTGACGGTGGACAACGCCAAGGGGATCGCCCTCCAGAAATCCTTCGTCACCAATTTATCCCACAGCGACCTGGAGGGGGAAAAGCTGGCCACGCGGCGCATGCATAACGGCGAGGTCTATTTTTACAAGGAAACCGATGATGGCGTGGTGCGGGTGGCCATCAACCGCCCCGGCAACGGCCTTTATTGGGAGGCCGAGCCGGTCCATGTTCTGGGCTACCCTTTAACGCCGGGCACCAAATGGAGCCAGAAGGAACAGTCCTATCTCTTCAACATCAAACTCTTTAACGCCGAATATAACGAGATGACCGTGCCCATGCTGATGGAATACGAAATCGAGAGCCTGGGCGAGACGGTGAAAGTGCCGGCCGGGGTCTTTACCGATTGCATCAAGGTGAAGGGCCTGGGCAAGACCTCGGTGAAGGGAAACTTCTCGGAAGTGTTCATCGGTCTCACGGTGGAAACCGTCCAGTGGTTCGCGCCCGGCGTCGGGCTGGTCAAATCGCAACGTCATGAAACCTCGTCCAATCCCCGAATCGCGGGCGGCGAGTATGTGAAAGTTCTCGAGGAATTCTGATTCCCAGAAAGCATGAGGAGAAAATCATGAAAAAAGAAACGGTTACAAAGATTCTCTGGGCGCTGACCCTGATCAATACGCTCATCCTTCTCTCCATCGTCATTGTCTGGGCCTGCCGCCATCACGGCCATCATGGCAAGTCTCATCACGGATATCATCAGGGGGGCGGCATGTATGGCAAGTCTCACCACGGTGGTGGTAAGCATGGAAAGTCTCATCACGGGAAGAACTCGCACTACATTCTCGACCTTACGGGAACCTGGGAGGGGACCAACCGCACCGTGTCCGACCTCAAGGGCTTCAAGGAGTGGAATAAAACCGTCCATATCACCGAACAACAGGACCGCCGCTTCAAGGGCAATTTCACCTACGCCGACGGCACCAAGCATTTCTCCGGCGTCATTTATCCCGGCAACCGCTCCTTCAGCTGGGTCTCCTCCGACAGCAAGGGCTATCTCAACGGCCGCATCCTCGGGCCGAACACCATCTCCGCCTGTTACGTGGAATCCGGGGAGCAAAGCACCGCCGGCTGCGCCGAACTGACTCGCCAGGGCGACGGATAGGGGCCAGCGGGAATGAAAAAGGGCAGGGGATGACTCGGTTCGCGGCGGCACACTCCTGTTTCGCCGCCGTCATGAGCCTTCTCTCCGCCCTGGTCACAGTGGCGTGCGGTGATGAGACCGGCCCCGACTATTTCCCTCTGGAGGAGGGCTGGCGTTGGCAATACGACGTGGTTCTCGACACCAAATCCACCGGCCGCACGCATCAGAAATATTTCGTCCTCAATTTTCCCCGCCACAAGGTGGGGGAACGCGAAACAACGCCGCGGCTTTTCCATGACGGGACGGTTTATTTCGTCGCCGAATCGGAGACCGGCGTCGAACGGCTGGCGGCACGGAAACCGGGGGACGGCATGCGCCGGCAAGAGCCGCCCCGGATCATTCTCAAATATCCCGTCACGCCGGGAACCACCTGGAGCCAGGAGGAAGACACCCTTCTTCTTAACACGCGCACCCTGTTCAACGCCCCCATGGCGACGGCGATTCCCATCAGGATGGAATACGTTATCGAGACGGCCGAGGATGTGGTCCGTGTTCCGGCGGGGGTCTTCCGCCATTGCGTGAAGGTGTCGGGAAAGGGAGGAACCTCGGTTGTCGACAGGTTTTCCGACGCCACCATCTTCATCAGCGTGGAAACCGCCACCTGGTTCGTTCCCGGGACCGGGCTGGTGAAATCACAACGAACCGAACACTCTTCCAACCAACGCATCGAGCCCGGCACCTTTACGCAGGTGCTGAGCGCCCTGAGCCGGGGCTGATGCCGGGACAGGCGGGAAAGGGATGATGCGGCAAGAGAACGCGTACAGGGCTGGAAGAGGAGCGGGGAGAGTGGCGGCAAGACTGGCGCCATGCCGGTGGCGGTGGATATTCTCCATCCCCCGGTTCTGCGGCGTCTGCCTCATGGCTGCCGTGGTGGCGGGTTGCCCCGGCAAAGAAGAGCCCTATTTCCCCCTCGAGGAAGGCCGAAGCTGGACCTACGAGATCGCCCTGGAGAGTTTCCGGGGCCACGAGATCCAGAAGAGCTTCGTCACCAATCTCGGCTCCCGTGACCTGGACGGCCAGCTTGTGGGTGCCCGGCTTCTCCATAACGGAGAAACCCATTACTACGAGAATAAATCGCAAGGCCTGGCCCGGGTGGCCACGCGCAAACCCGACGACGGCCTCTACTGGGAGGCTTCGCCTGCCTACCTTTACCATACGCCCCTGGTGCCCAGCACCAGTTGGTACCAGAAGGAAAACACCTTCCTGCTGATTCTCAGGCTCTTCAACGCCGATGTTCAGGCCCAGATACCCATGCTCATGTATTACCGCATCGAACGCATGGACGAGGTGGTGGAAGTCCCCGCGGGCATCTTTCGCGACTGTATGAAGGTGACGGGCAGGGGGGAGACCTCAGTCAAGGGGGCGTTTTCCGAGAGCTTTATCGAACTTACGGTGGAAACCGTGGACTATTTCGCGCCCGGCGTCGGTCTGGTGAGGTCGGAGCGCCTCGAAACCTCTTCCCACCCGCGATTTTCAGGCGCTGAGTATGTGAAGGAGCTCCAGGACTATTCCGCTCCATGGCCCTCCTCCTGGTGGTAGGCGTTCCTGTGCTCCATGGCCGGCCGGCGATAACCGGTGACCCGCATCAGCCGGTCCACCACGTAGGGAACCAGAGCATGCTGCCAGAACACCGTTTTTAACAGGAACGGCGTCACCACTTCGCGGGCGTCGCCCCTGACCGCCCTTAACAGTCCCCTGGCTGCGGCATCTGGGGTGATGGTCGGGATCAGGCGTGCGATAAGGGGAAACCTCTCTTCGCTGGCGGTATTGGTCTGCCAATAGGGACTGTTCACCTTACCCGCCACGTAATGGGTGGCGCTCACACCACTTCCCGCCAGATCCGCCCGCAGGGCATAGGTGAACCCGCGCAGTGCCCATCTCGTTGCCGTATAAGCCGTGGTTCCGGGCCAGATGAATCGGCCCAGGGGAGAATTGACGCAGACGATCTTGCCGCTGCCCCGTTCCATCATGGCGGGAAGAAAGGCATGGGTCACGTTGAAGGCAGCGAAATAGGGGCAGGCCATCATGTCTGCGGCCTCGCCGGGGGTGATTTCATCCACGAAGCGCCATTTTCCGAACCCGGCATTATTGATGAGAATGTCCGGCGTGCCGTGCTGGTCTGTGATTTCCTGCGCGGTTTTCACTACCGCCCCGGCATCTGTCACATCCACAACATAGGCAGTGGCTTTTCCGCCCTTGGCGTTGATGTGGGCGGCCACATCCTGCAGTGCGCTCTCGCGCCGCGCCAGCAACAGCACATGGGCGCCCTGGATTGCCAATGCCTTGGCCGTGGCGGCGCCGATGCCGCTCGATGCGCCTGTGACCAGCGCCAGTGATCCGTCGATCTGTGTCATGAGGTAATATCCTGAGTTGCGGTTGTAGGGGGCAGGGGCGGGGTTTTTTCCGTGGCCAGGGCGGAAAGACGGTCAACGATGCCGCGCCACGCCCGTTCTATGTGTTTCGGGTCGTTTTCAAGGACATGAAGCCGCTCGGCCTCGCGGATGAGGGCAACGATCTCGAAACCAAGCTGCTGGGGATCGGTATTTTCGTCCAGTTCTCCCAATTCCCGGGCTTCCTTTGCGGCCTCGGCGGATATACCCATGAGGGCAGGGTAGATCTCGGCAATGCGATCGTGCACCGGGCCGGGCCGGGAATCAAACTCAGCGGCGACGTCCTTGAAGAAACATCCCCCCGGAAACACCTTGTGTTCGACATAGGAAATATAGCACTCGATGAAGGCCCACAGGCGGCGGAACCCGGGCGGAGCCTGCCGCACCGGTCCGGTTAACTCCCGTTTGATGGTGTCGTGCGCGCCTTCAATTGCCGCCAACTGCAATGCCTCTTTCGAGCCAAAATGGGCGTAAAGTCCGCTCTTGCTCATGCCCACATGTTGCGCCAGGCGAGAGAGGGAGAGTCCTTCGAGACCGTCCAGAGAGGCCAGTTCAGACGCTGCCGTCACCAGCGCCTGTCGGGTCTGTGCTCCCTTCGAAGGCTGTTTTAATGGCTCTGCCTGTTCCGTATTCATTTCTTACCCTTCCGTGCACCTCTTCATTCTTTTCGCCGATAACAACTCCCACTAAATAGCACGAACGTTCGTATTATTACAGTATTTTTATGGGGCGGGGCATGGGCCAGGATGTGGCCCCCACCGCACACACCTCACAACAGAATAAATTGCATAATGTATATTATGGAAAGTTTATATGGGATAAAGGATAATCTTTTATAATCAATCTATTAAAGATCAATCTTAAGGTATAATCAGGGCGTGATTTGGGGGCCAGGCTACGTCGGCCCCAAAGGTGGGAAAAGTCGGAAAGGCGAAAAAGACGTTCCCCTGTTCCGCATATGTCCGGGTTGTTACGGAAGAAAAACGGAAAAATGTTCCGCTGCCTGTTCCCTGCCCCAAACATTGGGATATCAGACATCGGGATACCAGAACATCCCTGGGAAGAACCCGGCGCGGCGTCTGCTCATCAGACCTCGATCACCATGGTGTCGTAGGCCGGCTCCACGCCGGACGGCAACATCCCGGCCAGCGCGTCATAATCAAAATCGTGGGTCATATGGGTGAGCACAGCGCGCCGGGGTTTTACCCGTTCGATCCATTCCAGAACCAGGTCAAAATGGGCGTGGGTCGCATGGGGGCGTATCCGCAAACAATCCACGATCCACAGCTCAACGCCCTCAAGCACGGCGAAGGCATCCTCATCCAGCGCCACCACATCCGTTGAATAGGCGGCCGCAGCGCCATCCGCGTCGAAACGGAACCCCAGGCTGTCCATGTGGCCGTGACTCTGGACAAAGGGCGTCACGCTCAACGCTCCGACGGTGAACGGACCGTTGATTTCATGGGCGTTGATGCAGGGTTTATAAAAATGGATCTCGGCGCGGGGATCGGGCTGGTCCATCACATAGGCGAAGCGGCGGCCCATTTCCTCCAGGGACTCACTGCTGGCATAAATATCAATGGCGCGGCCCGTATTGCGGTTGATGGGGCGCAGATCGTCGATGCCATGAATATGGTCGGCATGGGTATGGGTATAGAGAACGGCGTCGAGCTCTCCGACCCTGGCTGTGAGCAATTGCTGGCGCATATCGGGAGAGCTATCCACGAGAATCGTGGTATCGCCGTGGCTTACCAGGATCGAGGCCCGTAAGCGGCGGTTTTTGGGGTTTTTTGGATCACAGGCTCCCCATTTATCGCCGATGGTGGGCACTCCGCCCGAACCGCCGCAGCCGAGAACGGTGAGCTTCATCGGCGCCTTGCCCCCGTTTCATCACTGTTCCGTTTCATCTCTACTGGCCCGCCTCTTCTCCTGATTCTTCCCTGGGCCTTTCGGCCTTGGAAAACAGTCGGAAAAAGTTGGCGGTGGTGGTTTCACCCAGTTTTTCCGTGGACAGCCCCAGGATTTCCGCCACCTTGGCTGCGGTATGGGCCACGAAGGCCGGTTCGTTGGGTTTGCCCCGCATGGGCACGGGGGCCAGATAAGGCGCGTCGGTCTCGATCAAGAGGCGTTCCACGGGCACCTTCGCCGCCACCTCGCGCAACTCGTCGGCGCGCTTGAAGGTGACGATGCCGGACAGGGAAATATAAAACCCCATTTCCAAAGCTTTCTCGGCAAATTGCAGATCGGAGCTAAAACAATGAATTACCCCCGTAAGCGGTCCCTTCGCAGCCTCGTCGCTAAGTATGCGGATGGTGTCGTCCTCGGCCTCGCGCATATGGATAATGGCCGGCAGGCCCGATTCCCGCGCCGCCGCCAGATGGTTGCGGAAACACGTCTCCTGGACCCCGCGGTCGCTGTGCATGTAATGGAAATCGAGTCCGGTCTCGCCAAGGGCCACCACCTTGGGGTGGCGGGCCAGTTTCAACAACCGTGCCGGCGTGGCGGTTTCGACTTCCTGGTCGGCCTCATGGGGGTGAACGCCCACACTGCACCAGATATTGTCATGGTCCTCGGCGATGCGGCACACGCCCTCGAAACGGTCGAGCCGGGTGGAAATAGTGAGCATGGCCCCGACCCCGGCATGACCGGCGCGCTCAATCACCGCTTCCATGTCCTCCACAAGACCGGGAAAATCCAGGTGGCAATGGCTGTCCACCAGAAAGGCGCCGCTCATCCCTCCCCGCCTTCCTCTTCCTCCACATAGCGGGGAAAGACGCCTTCGGGCTTGGCCAGCGCGGTGCCCGCGGCGAGCGCGTAATCGGGGCCGAGATGGGCAAAGCTGCGGGCGCTGGAGGCCACGGAAAGCTGATCCAGCATCTTTTCCATGGAACCGGGCATGAAGGGCTGGCTCAATATGGCGAGATGGCGGATCACCTCCGCCAATACGTAAAGCACCGTTTCCATGCGCGCCGGATCGGTTTTCTTCAGCCCCCAGGGGGCCTGTGCGTCCATATAGCGGTTGGCATCGCCGATCACCCGCCACAGACTCTCCAGCGCCTTGTGAAAGGCCTGTTCCCGGAAACAGGCGTAAAGAGTGCCCAGCAATCCGTGGGCTTCGGCCAACAGGGCTTCGTCGGCCTCCTCCATGGCTCCCGGCTGGGGCACCTGGGCGCCGCAGTTCTTGTGAACCATGGACAGCACGCGCTGCGCCAGGTTGCCGAAATCGTTGGCCAGTTCGCTGTTCATGCGGGTGGTCAGGGCGTCGCGCGAGAAATCGCCGTCCTTGCCGAAGGGCACTTCACGGAGAAGGAAATAGCGCACCGGGTCGAGCCCGTATTTTTCGATCAGTTCAAAGGGATCGATTACATTGCCCAGGGATTTTGAGATTTTCTCGCCTTCATTGGTCCACCAGCCATGGGCGAAGACGCGCTTGGGCGGCTCGATGCCGGCGGCCATCAGGAAGGCCGGCCAATAGACCGCGTGAAAGCGCAGGATGTCCTTGCCCACCACATGCAGGTTAGCCGGCCAGAAGGTCTCGAATTCCGCGCCCTTGGTATCGGGATAGCCCACGGCGGTGAGGTAATTGGCCAGCGCGTCGATCCACACATACATCACGTGATCAGGGTCGTCGGGCACGGCAACGCCCCATTTGAAACTGGTGCGTGACACCGAAAGATCGCGCAGGGAGCCCTCCCCCTCGCCTTCCACGAAGCTCCTGACCTCGTTCATGCGGGTTTGGGGGCAAACGAAATCGGGGTTTTGTTCATAAAAATCCAACAGCGGCTGGCGCCATTTGGAGAGCCGGAAGAAATAGCTCGGCTCCTCCACCCATTCCACTTCCGCTCCCGACGGCGCCAATTTCGTACCGCCCGGCCCGTCGCTCAACTCGTTCTCGCCGTAAAAGGCCTCGTCGCGCACCGAATACCACCCGGCGTAGGAATCCAGGTAAATCTCGTCCTTCTCCTTCAACACCCGCCACAGGGCCTGGACGGAGTCCTTGTGGCGCGCCTCGGTGGTGCGGATGAAGTCATCATTGGTGAAGTTCATGGCTTGCGCCAGCTTGTGGAAGTTCCCCGACACCTCGTCGACGAAATCCTGCGGCGCCTTGCCCGCCTCATCGGCTGCCTTTTCCACCTTCTGACCGTGCTCGTCGGTGCCGGTGAGGAACTTCACATTGACCCCGTCGAGACGCAGGAAACGCGCCATCACGTCACAGGCCAGCGTGGTATAGGCATGGCCGATGTGGGGCGCATCATTCACGTAATAGATGGGCGTGGTCAGGTAATAATTCTGAGGATGCCCATTTTGGAGGTGATTTTCGGGAGGATTATTTTTGGGGCCGGACATGCTGTTCATTTCTCGCGGATGCCCCCTTATGGGGCGGGTTCGGGGACGTCCGCGCTATGCCCTGACGGTCTTTTCCAGATTAAAGAAGGCGTTGAGAATGGCCTGTCTGCGGTCGAGATTGAGCCCGTCGGTCTGGGCGAACAGCGCCTGCTGGTTGTCCCATACCTCCAACCATTGATCAAGACTAGCGGCGGCGAGGAATCTCCGCATCAGCGGCGCTTCCTCCGGTCCTGCCCCGCCTACAGCCCCGCCTCCGGCTCCAAGACGGATGAGGCGGGATACCCACGAACCCAACAGATCCACCAGCGTGTGATAGGCGGCCTCCCCTTTCTTTCCCGCCACCCTGTCGGCCAAGGCATGGAGCGCGGCGCTATCGGCGCCTGTGCGGCGCCCCGCCTGCCCCGGCACCAGGGTGGAAAGAAGCTCCAGAACTTGGTGATAGAGCTCCAGCCCGCCCTCATCGGCCAGCCGCAGGGCCTTGCCGGGGCTGCCCCCCGACAGGCGAAACAGCTCGTCCCGTTCCGGCTGCTCAAGGCCGGGCTCCACCAGCGCCGTCACCCGCGTCAGTACTGCGGCGAAATCGGCTTCGCCCAAGGGCGCCAGCCGCAACTCGCGACAGCGCGAACGGATGGTGGGAAGCAGCCGCCCCGGGGTATGGCTAACCAGCAGGATCACCGTATTGGCGGGCGGTTCCTCGAGGCTTTTCAACAGGGCGTTGGCGGCATTGCGGTTCATCTCGTCGCCGGCATCAATGACCACCACGCGAAACCCGCCCTCGGCCGCCGTCATGTGGAGAAAGCCGCCGATTCCGCGCACGTCGTCGACAACGATTTCACCGCGCAGTTTCTTGCTTTTGGGATCGATGCTGCGGGTCACCGTCAACAGATCGGCGTGACCGCCTGCCGCCACCCTGCCGAATATGCGCGAACCGGGATCGGTGTGGAGCACTCCTGCAACAGGCGCCCCTCCCGGATCACAGTCCGGATCACCGGCGAACAGGTCTCCTCCCCCCTTTGCCTCATGGGCCGCACCCTGCGACAACAGGAAACGGGCGAAGCGGTGGGCCAGGGTGGCCTTGCCGATGCCCATCGGTCCCGTGATGAGCCAGGCATGGTGCAAATGGCCCGATTCCCAGGCCCCATGCAGGACGGATTCCGCCTTTTCATGGCCGAACAGGTCGGGATTATTGCGTGGCGTGAGGGCCTCTTCCCCTTCTTCCGGAATACTATCCGCGCTCATGGAATCCGTGTCTCCAGCCGTTCCAGCACCGCCGCCATGATGGCTTCATGTACCGTTTCCACCTCCCCGGCGGCGTCGATGATAACGCATCGGCCTGGTTCCTGGGCGGCAATCTCGAGGAAACAGCCTCGCATGCGCTCGTGAAACGCCTGGTCCATGCGTTCGTATCTTTGAATGTGGTTTCCCGCCTCTTTGGCGTTCTCTTCTGTGGCGCGAGTCTGCGCCCGTTGCAGCCCCGTTTCCACGGGAAGATCGAGGATCAGGGTCAGGTCCGGAGCCGTCTCCCCCACCACCAGTTTAGAAAGCTCCCGCACCACTCCCGCGCCCAGTTCCATGCCACCGCCCTGATAGGCGATGGTGGAATCGCTGAATCGGTCACAGACCACCCACTCCCCCTTTTCCAGGGCCGGAAGAATGGTGCGCGCCAGATGGTCGTTGCGGGCGGCGAACAGCAACAGGGTTTCACTCATGGGGGTCCAGCGCCCCACCTCTCCTTCCACCAGCAGCCGCCGGATGTCCTCGGCGCCGGGTGAGCCGCCGGGCTCGCGGGTGGTCACCACCTCCACGCCCTTGGCGCGCAGGGCGTCGGCGAGAAGGGATTGCTGGGTGGTTTTGCCCGTTCCTTCGCCGCCTTCGAGGGTTATGAAAATGCCCTGTGTCACCGTGTCATGTCCTCGGGGTCATGTCCTCGGGATCATCATCCCGCCCCATAAGGGATACTATTGCTGCTCTTTCAGTTCGTTGAGGCTGCCCCAGATAAGATAATTCAGCGCCGAGACCACCCGCCCCAGCGCGCCGAGCCGCCCTACGCCTTCCCCGGCCACAAGGGGGATTTCCAGGGTCTCGAAACCGGGCGCGCTCACCACCAACAGGGCGCTTTCCTGCCCTGCCCTGATGGGGGCGGAAATGGGTTCCTCGAAACGGGTGCTTACCTTCATCTTGCGGCGGGATTTCTTGGGCATGGTGATCACCAGATCGTTTTCGATCACCAGCGGAACCTCCTCCGCGTCACCCAGCCAGACCGCGGCCTGGGCGACGGTGTCGCCCGCCAAATAGAGCCGGTAATTGTTGAATTCCCGGAAACCCCATTCCAACAGCCGCTCCGATTCCTTGGACCGCGCCTTGATGCTGGGCAGGCCATTGAGCACCAGGAGAAGCCGCCGCCCTCCCCGTTCGGCCGAGGCCACCAGCCCGAACCCGCCGAGCTCCGTATGGCCCGTCTTGAGGCCGTCGGCGCCCACATTCTTATAGAGCAGCGGATTGCGGTTACCCTGGCGGATGCCGTTATAGGTGAAGTTCTTTTCCGAGTAGTAATGGAAGAATTCGGGAAAATCCTGAACCGTGCGCTTGGCCAGTATGGTGAGATCCCGGGACGTCATGGTATGGCCGAGATCGGGCCAGCCGGTAGCATTTTTAAAGACGCTGTTTTCCAGCCCCAGTTCGCGGCCTCGTTCGGTCATTTCCTGGGCGAAGGTCTCCTCGTCTCCGGACAGACCCTCGGCGATGACGATACAGGCGTCGTTGCCCGACTGCACCACCACGCCGCGGATCAGATCTTCGATGGAAACCCTGTCTCCCTCCTTGACGAACATCTTCGATCCGCCCTTGCGCCAGGCCTTGGTGCTGACCGAGAGCTTGTCCTCCAAAGACAGCCGCCCGTCGCGCAAGCGCTCGAAAACCATATAGATGGTCATGAGCTTGCTCATGGAAGACGGCGCCATGGATTCATCGGCGTTCTTCTCGAACAGCACGGCGCCGGTCTCGAAATCCACCAAAATCGCCTGTTTGGCCTGGGTCTCGATGGCAATGGCTGGTTTCGCATCAAGGCACAGCAACACGCCGAACAGAGCGTATGCGAACATTCTCGGGTATGTCATGGACGGGGTTTTCAACGCGGCTGAGGGTACATCATTCCACAAGGATCAGTCTCGCATCCTTGTATCCGGCATTGATGATGCTGTCGAGAAGGGTATCGGCTTTTTCCACGCTTTCGAGCGGGCCGAAGCGGACCCGGTAAAAAGGCGTGGCGCCGATCCAGGTCTGTGAAATCTGCGCCTGCCCGATGGCGGCCAGCCGGTCCTGCAGCTTATAGGCGTTGGCAAGTTTGCCGAAGGCCCCGGCCTGAATATAGATAGTGGTGGGTTTGACCGTGGCGTAGGTAATTTCGGTTTCTTGCGGTTTTTCTGCTTTTCCTGTGACACTCTCCGCCTGAGCGGGCAAAGCGGCGGCATCCCCGGCGTTCTCTATATTCTGGGCGGGAATGACCACGCCACGGTTTCCGGGCAGGTCTTCGGGCAGGGCGTCGGACATGGTGCCCTCCAGCGGTGGCAGGGCCTCGCTGGTGACGGTCTCGCGCGGCGCGGCGGCGACCTTTATCTCTTTGGCCGCCTCCTGAGATGCCTGCGAGGGCGACGCCTTGAAGGCCATCATACGGCTTTCATCGGCCAGGATTTCCACCCGCACCTTGGCCGTGCCCTGTTTTTCGAATCCCAACATCTGGGCCGATTTGCGCGAGGCGTCGAGGACGCGTCCGTTGACGAAGGGACCACGGTCATTGATGCGGACGATGATGGAGCGGCCGTTTTCAAGATTGGTGATCCGCGCCCTGCTCGGCAGGGGCAGGGTCTTGTGGGCGGCGGTGACCTCGTTCATGTCGAAGACCTCGCCGTTAGCCGTGGGTTTACCGTGGAAATTGGGGCCGTACCACGAGGCGATTCCGGTTTCGTCATATTCGTAATCGACGCCAGGATAGTACCAGACGCCGTTCACCTCATAGGGCTTGCCCACCTTATAGACGCCCTGGGGTTTGACTTCCTTGGTCTGCAGTTTCTTGGTGGCGTGCACCAACAGCTGGGTTTCCGAACACCCGCCGAGCAGGAACACCGCCCCCACCAGCCCAAGCAGAACCCGGAAAGAAAGGCCAGGAATACGGAAACGTGGTGATGGCCGCCGACAGATCATCATTATATGGTGGTCCCCCTTTGGCCAGACCCTAGATGTGGCAGTTTATCGGCCATTCCTCTGGCGGGCAAGCCGCTCTCAATTGACCTGGTCAGCAAGCCGGACTCAGTATATCTGGTCGGCAAGCCGGCCCACCGCAATGGCGAAAAAATTCGACCTATTCCAGTCCAGGATCACCGGGAAATTATCGTAAACCAGGAAGGCGCGGCCCGGCTTTCCGCCCTTTTTCTTCTCGGGAAAGATGATGGCGCCCTTGATGGCCCGTTTCGGCAGCGGCCCGCCGTCGGCGCGCTTGACCCCGTACCAGCTCCAGGCGCTTAAGTAACGGGGCTTGTCCTTACCCGCCAGTTCGGAATCGAATCCCTTTGGCAGGGTCACTTCCCGGCCCCAGGTAAGGTCCGGGTTCCAGCCCGCCTTGCGCAGGTAATTGGCGCCCGAGGCCAAGGCGTCGGGAGAGGAATTCCAGATATCGATGCGCCCGTCGCCATCGTGATCGGTGGCATGATTGAGAAAGGTAGAAGGCATGAACTGGGCCTGTCCCATGGCCCCGGCCCATGACCCCACCATGTCGCCCGGCGTCACATGGCCCTGGTCGATGATGGTCAGGGCGTTCATCAGCTCCTTGCGGAAATAGGCGCTGCGGCGCCCGTCATGGGCCAAGGTGGCGAGCGCGTTGATGACCGAAAAGCCGCCGGTATGGTTGCCGAAATCACTCTCGATACCCCACAGGGCGACGATGAAACGTCCCGGCACCTGATATTTTTCCTGCAACTCCTTCAACAGCTCCCGGTTTTCGGCGAATTTGCGCCGCGCCCTTTTGACCCGGCTGGCGGGAATGGTGCGGTTCAGGTACTGCCCCAGAGTCAGGGTAAATTCGGGCTGGCGGCGGTCGAGCTCGATGATGCGGGGGATGGGGTGGATGCCGCGCAGGGCGTAATGCAGGGTGAATTCGGAAATACCCCCCTCCCGGGCTTCTTCCTTCACGCCCTCGATCCACTGCTCGAACGCCCCCATTGTGCCGATGGCGGTGGCCATGGTGGTGTCGATGATCTCATAATTCTCCGGGGCGTCGGCGGCCGTCTGCGCTTGCGTCCCCATCTGCGGGGTCAGGAGAAAAACGGCGGCAAGAACGAGGAAGAACGGTTTCATGGGCGCGGAATCACCAAAAAACAGGGGCCGGAAAAACGCTCCCCGGTTGTGCCACAGGGGCCTCCCCCGCGCAATCAAAGAGCAAGCCTTGGGAACCTATAGGCCCTCGTCGGCGAAAAATTCCCGCGTCAGCCGGAATACCAGGGGGCTCAGGAGCAAAAGAGCCACCAGATTGGGCAGGGCCATGAAACCGTTCATCACATCGGCGAACAGCCATACCATCTCCAGATTCACCACCGCCCCGCAATAGACCAGGACCACCCAGACCAGACGATAGGGCAGAATGGCTTTGACGCCGAACAGGAATTCCACCGCCCGTTCGCCGTAATAGCTCCAGGCCAGCAAGGTGGTGAAGGCGAACACCACCAGGCCGAAACTCACCACGAATCCCCCCGGCCCCGGCAGGCCTTCGCTGAAGGCGTGGGACGACAGCGCCGCCCCGGTCTCGCCGCTCTCCAGCGCTCCCGTGGTCAGGATTACCAGCGCCGTCATGGTGCAGACGATGATGGTGTCGATGAAGGTGCCCATCATGCTCACCAGCCCCTGGGTGATGGGGCTCCTGGTGCGAGCCGCGGCATGGGCGATGGGGGTGCTGCCCAGCCCCGCCTCGTTGGAGAAGACGCCGCGCGCCACGCCATAGCGGATGGCGAGCCAGATTGCCGATCCCGCCGCGCCGCCGCCTGCGGCCTCGCCGGTGAAGGCGGCGGAAAAGATGGTGCCCAGCGCCGGGAAGATACCTTGCGCATGAAAGGCGAGGATAGCCGCCGCGCCCAGCACATAGACCACGGCCATCACCGGCACCAGCCGCTCGGCCCAGCCGGCGATGCGCCTGACCCCGCCGATGATGACCACGAACACCAGAACGGCCAGGATGAGCCCCGTCAGCCAGTGGGGCGTGTCCAGGGTCTTGTTGAAGGCGGCGGCCACGGAATTGCTCTGCACCGTGTTGCCGATGCCGAACGCGGCGCAGGCGGTGAACAGGGCGAAAGCCGGGGCGAGCCAGTGCCAGCGGCGGTGAAGGCCGTTGCGGATGTAGTACATGGGCCCGCCCACATGGCGGCCGTCCTCGTCCTTTTCGCGGAAACGCACGGCCAGCACCGCCTCGCAATAGGTGGTGGCCATACCGATGATCGCCGTCACCCACATCCAGAACACCGCGCCGGGACCGCCCAGGGTAATGGCGGTGGCCACACCGGCGATATTGCCGGTGCCGATCTGGCCAGATACCGCCACCGACAACGCCTGAAAGGGCGTGATCTCCCCTTCCCCGCTCTGCTTGTCATGGGGCAGGCCCCGGAACATATAGCGGATGCCGGCGGCAAACCGGCGAACGGGGAGGAACCGCAGGCCCAGCGAGAGATAGACCCCGGTGCCGAGCAGCGCCACCAGCATCACCGGCCCCCAGATGAAACCGCTTAAGTCTTCGAGAAGGAGGATCAGTTCATCCATGGTTCCCAGATATTACCCCCATCCGGGCTGTTTTCAGAACTGGTGAATTTACTTATGGGAGGCGATGGCCGACAATAGCCGCCACTTGTCTTCTCCCGCCAAGAGACCGCTCATGCCGCGCCCGCTCCTACTTCCGCTCCTTGCCCTGCTGTTGATGGCCCCGCCACTGGGGGCGCGGGCCGAAGAGATCGTCACCACCACCGACGGCAGACAGCTTCTGCTGCGCGATAACGGCAGCTTCCAGTTCCTCACCGGACAACAGCGCCAGATACCCGTCAATCCCTACCTTTCCAACACCAACCCCTATCTCACCAATACCAATCCCTACCGCGCGCCCTATGTGACTCCGGTTCCGGGCGCCGCTGTTCCGGCCACCCCCGCCACCCCCGCGACGCCACAAGCCAAGGCGGCGGAGGAAAAGCCCGAGGGGCTGCTGGGCGTTCTCGACGGCTGGATCGATGAGAAAAAAAGCAAGAAATCCCGCATCAGGAAATAACGTGCCCCTTTCCCCCGCGCCCGCTTTCCCCTTGCCCATTTTTTTATCGTCATGAACCGGGCCAACCTCCTTACCCTCTTCGCCAGCCTTCTCCTGGCTCTCGCCATGGCCGAAATTGCGCTTCGCATCGCCGGTATTTCCTACCCCGAGTTCAACCGCCTCGATGCCCGGCTCGGCTGGGCGCCGCGCGCTGGGGTGGAGGGCACCTATGCCTTCGAGGGGCGCACCTATCTGCGCATCAATGGCGATGGCTTTCGCGATGTGGATCATGATCCGGCCAAGCCCGAAGGCGTGCTGCGGGTGGCGGTTCTGGGCGATTCCTTCACCGAGGCGCGCGAGGTGGCGCTCGGCGACACCTACTGGAAGGTGATGGAACGGGGGCTTTCGGGATGTCTCGCCGCCTCGGGACAAAAGGCCGAAGTGCTGGGCTTCGCTGTCAACGGCTATGGCACTGCGCAACAGTTGATGGTGCTGGAAGACAGCGTCTGGCGTTACGACCCCGACGTGGTGGTGCTGGCCTTCTTCACCGGCAACGACCTGTGGAACAACAGCTTCGACCTCGAGGGCCATTCCGACCGCCCCTATAGGGTGCTGCGCGACGGCGAACTTGCACCCGATCCGCGCAGCGCCAAGGGCCTGCGCTTCACGGTCAAAAAAGTCTGGAGCGATATCAAGCACGGTCTCTTTAATGCCCTGCGCACAATACAGCTCGGCCGCCAGGCCTATAAGCGCGCGCGCACATGGGCCGAGCATCGCGACGACGGCGTCTCCGGCCAGCTCATGGCGGGTTTGAACAGCGCCCTCTACCGCGAACCCCAAGATGAGTCATGGCGCGAAACCTGGAACATCACCGAGGCCCTGATCCGGGCCATGAAAAAGAATGTTTCCGCCAACGGCGCCGAATTCTGGCTCGTCACCCTGTCCAATCCGGTTCAGGTCCATCCCGATGGCGCCTTGCGCGCCCAAATTGCCGCCGATCTCGGCGTCACCGATCTCACCTATGCCGACCGCCGCCTGGCGCGTTTTGCCGAGACCGAGAGCATCCCCGCCGTGACCCTGGTGGACCCCTTGCGCGCCTACGCCGAAACCCACGGAACCGGCCTCCACGGCAGCGGCGATTTCGCCGGCGGCCACTGGAATCCCACCGGCCACAAAGTCACCGGCGAGCTGCTCAGCCAGCGCCTCTGCGCCGTCTATGGTTCTTAACTGGGGCCCCTGATCAGGGGCCTTGAATTATCCCCCAATCATGACTCTTTCCTTGAGGTTTTGCCCCTACTGCCTAGACACCATTGACGAATCACGGATTTTACTCTAGTCTGTCTAATTCGTCTGCCTAGACAGACAAGCCTTGGGAAGGGGGCTGCCATGGAAGGGAAGCAAGGCGCGCCGCGTCTTTAACCGCATGTTGTATAGCAAGGAAGTGCTTGAGAAATCAGGTATTTCCAGGGCCACGCTGAATAACTACGTGGCCTTGGGAATTCTGCCGCGGCCCATCCTCAAGAAGGGCCCCAAAAGCGCCGGACGCGCACCGCGTCTGGGATGCTTTCCCGATTCCACTTTGGACACCATCGCCCGCGTCAACGCCTTGAAGAAGGAGGGTCTGACCATGGACCAGATTGCCGAAACCATCCGCGGCGAGAGAAAAGACGTTGAAGCGAAGGCGGAAGCCCTGGTCCAGGACATTCCCCTGGCCGCTTCCGCATCAAGGTCCGCATCTTCCGGGTCCACTCTGCCCTTCCCCACCTCCTCCCGCGAGCGCCGCCGTCCCATGGTGGCTACCGGCGCGCCCCTCCATCTCACGGTGGAGCATATGGAGCATCCGGCTTATCTGGTGAACAACAATTTCGATGTGGAATGGTGCAACGAGGCGGCCAGCTAACAGATTCTAGGGCAGGACCTCTCCGCCGATATTGCCGAGAGCAACCTGTTCTCGCTGATTCTCGGTAACAGCCCCGCCTTTGTCACCGAGGACCGCGATCATATTCTGCGTTTCCACCTCTCCCTGGCCAAAAACCGGCTCTCCCGCAGCGCCGTCTGCGCCGACCCCGCCGCCGCGGGAATCGTGGCCGAACTCTATGACGGGGTGGAAACCGTCACCAGCAGGGACATGCTCCATGCCGAGGTCAATCTGGCTCCGCCGGGCAAACCCGAGAACTGGCACCGGCTCTACGCCTCCTTCTTCCGCGAGGGCATCTTTTTCGTCTATGCCCCCGTGGAGGACGACAACGACACCCTGCTCTCGCTGTTGGCGCGGCGCGATATCGTCATCCGCGATCTCCTGAAGAACCGCCGCCCCTATCTCACCGAACTTTCGGTGCTGGTGGCCGACCTCCAGGATTCGGTGAAGATCTCCGCCGAACTGCCGCCGGAAGAATATTTCGAACTCATCAACCATATCTGGGGCGCCATGGACCCCCTGCTGCTCAAGTATTACGCCACCCACGGCAAGCATGTGGGCGACGGCATGGTCTATTACTTCTTCCCCCAGCCCGATTGCAGCCACGTTTACAACGCCATGTGCTGCGCCCATGAAATGAAGCTGCGCATGGCCGAGGTGAGCCGTGAATGGCAGTCACGCAAGAACTGGCTCAACGACCTGCAACTCAATATCGGACTCGAGGAAGGCCAGGAATGGTTCGGCACTTACCAGACCCCCACCCATCTCGAGTTCACGGTGCTCGGCGATACCATCAACAACGCCGCCCGGCTCAGCGATTTCGCCCGCGAAGGATCGGTATGGGTGAGCAAGTCCATGCTCGGTAAACTGACGCCTGAAGACCGTGACATGGTGCGCTACGGCATCCGCCGCCAGGATACCCAAGGCCGCGAAATGCTGGTGCCCTCCACCTTCTCGCGCATCTCCGAACTGGTGGAGCTGGACGACCCCCATTTCCGCAAGCTCAAGGATATCGCGGCGCTCCCCGTGACCGAGATTCTCGACGTGGAACGGGAAGACTAAGGGCCGCGTTCGGCCTCTTCTAACCTCTACCCAAACGCCGCCTCGTTGACCCAGAAATGGACGGCGATGGCGGCCGCGTACCCCAGCGCGATGGCCCAGGACCATTTCAAATGGGCCATGAAGGTATAGATACCCCGCGCCTGGCCCATCACCGCCACGCCGGCCGCCGATCCCACCGACAGCATGGAGCCGCCGACGCCCGCCGTCAGCGTCACCAACAGCCATTGGCCGTGATCCATCTCCGGCAGCACCGAGAGCACTGCGAACATGACCGGGATGTTGTCCACAATGGCCGACAACACGCCCACCAGGATATTGGCGGTGGTGGGTCCAAGGTCGCCGTACATGAACTGCGATCCCACCAACAGATAGCCGAACGCGCCTAAACCGCCGATACATAAAATCACGCCATAGAAGAACATGAGCGTGTCCCACTCGGCCCGCTGCAAGGCCTTGAACACGTTGAATTCCGGCGGCTGCTCGCTGTCCGGGCGGGTATCGGGAACCACATCGTCATGCATGGCGCTTTCGCCGATATCATCGGCCTGCGGCGAGGGAAAGAACTTGTCGCGGCTTTTCAGGAAATAGGCATACATCTTGAGCACGCCGAGCCCCGTCATCATGCCGATCACCGGCGGCAGATGCAGGAACTGGTGGAACGACACCGCCATGATGATGGTGGCGATAAACAGACCCACCACCACCCAGGCGCCATCGAGAAGCTGCGGATGTTCATCCAGCGGATCGGGGTGCTCATCGGGGATGGTCAGTGACAGGATCGCCGCCGGAATTATCCAATTCACCACCGAGGGCAGGAACAGGACGAAGAATTCCTGGAACTGCACCATACTCTTCTGCCACACCATCAGCGTAGTGATGTCGCCAAAGGGGCTGAAGGCGCCGCCGGCATTGGAGGCGACCACGATATTGATGCAAGCCACCGCCACGAATCCATGGCGCGCGCCGCCCACCGCCATGACCACGGTGGACATGAGCAAGGCCGTGGTCAGATTGTCGGCAATGGGGGAAATGACGAAAGACAAGACGCCGGTGACCCAGAAAATGGCGCGCAGCGAGAATCCCCGCGACACCAGCCAGGCCCGCAAACTGCCGAAAATGCCGCGTTCGTCCATGCTGTTGATGTAGGTCATGGCCGCCAACAGGAAGAGAAACAGCTCGGCGAATTCAAGAAGGTTATGACGCACCGCCGCTTCCGCCGCATGGGTCTCGCCCTGGGCGTTATAGGCCAGCGCCACCAGAACCCAGATCAGCCCGGCGGCCACCATCATGGGCTTGGACTTGCGCAGATGCAGCGTTTCCTCGGCGATCACCAGGGAATAGCCCAGTAAAAACACCACGATACTGGCGAGTCCCGCCCAGTGGCCGGTGAGGTTCATCAGGCCGCTCATCCCTTCGGCCCCCGCCGCCCAGGGAAACAGCACCAGAGCGAGCATGCAGACCACGCCCAGAGTGAGCGCCACGGGCCTCTTGGCGGTGTTTTTGTGGGTCATGCTGTTGGCCATAGTGCGATTCGTCATATTCTTCCTTCCGTCATGTTGCTGTTTCCACCGGTGTTCGTTTTTTCCCGCTTTTTCGGGGGGCGCATGGTAAGGCTTCACGCCCCCCTTGTCTCCCCTCAATGGTTCATGGCTCTTGTCTATGACGCCGTGATGATGATTATTATTATTTAAGGAGAGCCCGCCCCCGCCTTCACTCGAAGGCCCTTGGCGCAGTGAAAGAATGTGACGAATGGAAAAAACGGCCGTGGAGCTTTCAACACTTCTCGATCCGGTGACGGAAAAGGAATTTTTGGCGGACTATTTCGACGTCAAACATCTCTACGTACAGGGGCCGCCGGAACGGTTCTCGGAGATTTTCTCTTGGGATGAATTCAACCGCCTCATGAATATGGGCGGTATCTGGTCCGACAAGACCATGAAGCTGGTGCTCCAGGGCACCCTGGTGGAGCCCGAACAATACTGTGCCTCCGATTATGACCGCGACGGCCGCGAAACCATGATTCCCAACCCCAACCGGGTGATCGAATTCGCGCGCCAGGGTGCCACCATCGTCCTCAATCACCAGGAAACCCTTTCTTCCGGCATTTCTTCCGTTGAAATCGCTCTCCAGAAGGCCTTCGGAGCCCCCTCCTCCTGCAATGCCTATTGCTCTTTCCGCGAAAAACCGGGATTTGGCCCCCATTTCGACACAATGGATGTGTTCGTGCTACATATATCGGGGCAGAAACGCTGGAATATCTACGAGGGCAGGTTCGATCTCGCGGTGGATACCCCTGGTTTCAACGGCGGCAGCTTCCCCCAGGAATATCACGATCAGGCCTGTGGCAAGGTGGCCGAGGAACTCATCATGTCTCCCGGCGATTTCCTCTATGTGCCCAAGGGGCTCTATCACGCCGCTCTCGCCCATGATGACGCCTGTCTCCATTTGTCCTTCGGCATGACTCGTCCCCTGGGCTGGAATCTCGTCCAGCTCCTGGCCCAGGATTTACCCAAACATTCCCTTTTCCGCGAACCCCTGCCCCATTTCGACGACGCGGGAGCCCACCAGAAACACCTCAAGAAACTGGCCGACGCCCTGCAGGAAATCGTCGCCTCACCGGGAACCTCCACCAATATGCGCAACTACCAGCGCAGCCGCGCCAACCGCGACGCCGCGCCTGATTTTTCCTTTCCCGGCACCACCCACCAGACCTCCTACCGGGTGGCCGATGGCGAGGCAAAGATCATCCGCCGCGGGCAACAGTGGTTGCTCAAATTATCCACTGAAACTGCTGAGATCGATGCAGACTGTATGGAGGTGGCCAAATGGGCCCTGCAACGCAGCGATTTTTCACAAGCCGCCGTCACCGATGCGTTCAAGGATAAAGGCCCGGAAATCCTCGGCAATGTATTGAAAGAACTTGAAGAAACCGGAATCCTTCAGCGCGATTAAGGCGCGATGTAACCCCACAAAGACCCCGCGAGGTTAAAACCTGCGGGGTCTTTGTGGAGACACCTGACAAAGGACGGGCTATTTCTGCCGGTTAGTCAGCCGGAGAACTATAGTAGACACTCATGATACTCGCCTTTGGGATACAGCCCAGCGCGGCCCCGGCCTGACCAGCCCCTCTTGAGTGGTCCAGTTCGAATGTTAGTGCATGACCGGTTCTCGGTCCATTGGAACGATGGCTTCTGGAGCCGGCGGGCGATAGCCCAAAGCACTGTGCGGTCTCTTCGTATTGTAGTGTTTCCTCCATTGTTCGATGATTATTTGCGCCTCTTTCAGGCTGTAAAATATCTCGCCATTTAGAAGTTCATCCCTAAAGCGGCCATTAAAGCTTTCACAGTATCCGTTCTCCCATGGAGACCCCGGCACGATGTAGGCTGTCTTCGCGCCAACAGCATTAATCCAGTCCCTGACATTCTGAGCAATGAACTCCGGGCCGTTGTCTGATCTGATAAAGGCAGGCACTCCACGCATGATGAACAAGTCTGTCAGCACATCTATGACATCTGTGGAGTTAAGCTTGCGCTTTACCCGGATTGCCAGACACTCGCGGCTGTATTCATCGAGAATGTTCAATGCCCTGAAGACCTTCCCATCGTCCGTCCTGTGATGGACAAAGTCATAGGACCAGACATGGTTCCGGTGCTCTGGGCGCAATCTTACGCACGAACCGTCGTTCAGCCATAACCGCCCCTTCTTTGGTTGCTTCATGGGCACTTTGAGCCCCTCACGTCGCCACAGACGCTCAATGCGCTTGTCATTGACATGCCAGCCAGCAGCCTTCAGCAAAGCTGCGATCCGGCGATAGCCATACCGTCCATACTGACGCGTGAGTTTAATCATATCCTCAACAAGACGTTCTTCATCCGCACGGCCCCGTGGCTGGCGTCGTTGTGTTGATCGATGTTGGCCAGGAACACGGCAGATACGGCGCTCAGATAAACGCAACTCATCACGCAACCGATCAATACAGACACGACGACGCGCGGGGCTTAGAAGTTTCCCCGAGACGCCTCGGTCAGGATCAACTTGTCCAGTGTCAGGTCTGATACAGCCCTGCGCAGTCGGTCATTTTCCTTTTGAAGACGTCTGAGTTCTCTGAGCTGGTCGGTTCCCATGCCGCCATACTGCTTGCGCCAACGATAAAAGGTCTGCTCTGTGATCTGGACTTCCCTGATCGCGTCAATACGGGACCTCCCCTGACCAACAAGCACCTCAACCTGGCGTAACTTCGTAACAATCTCTTCTGGTTTGTGTCGTCTGATACCCATAACTTGATCCTCCTAAACTAACTATAACGCCCACAGCCCCGGTCCGTGCCGCCGTTTCAGTAACGTTGGATCGTTACAGCCATGTAATTCCGAACATGCAAGAAGATGCGGCAATCATAGTGGACGAAGGGTTGAGGGAAGCGTTACAACCCTGACAAGTTACTTTCAGGTTGCGGTGGCAAATGGGGGGCAAATGGGGGGGTTACCGAAAAAGCTTATTTGCTAAGTCATTGAAAAATATATACGGATGGGTGCCTGAGTGGTTGAAAGGACCGGTCTTGAAAACCGGCAGGCGTTCACGCGTCTCGTGGGTTCGAATCCCACCCCATCCGCCATAACTCAAAGGGCCCTTGCGGCCCTTTTTGAGTTATGAGGACGAGGGTGAGGCCGAGAACCCACCGGTTCGGAATCGGAGCGAAGCGGAGATGAACGAGGCGTAAGCCGAGGACAATCCCACCCCTATAGGCGGAGATGAACGAGGCGTAAGCCGAGGACAATCCCACCCCATCCGCCACCCTACGCCTCAGGCTTCGGATGGCAGGCCTCCACTCAGTGACAGGAAGCCGCGCCGCGTTTTTCCAGATATTGCTGGTGATAGTCCTCGGCCATGTGGAACGTGGCGGCAGGCGTGATCTCGGTGACGATGGGGTTGGAAAAACGGCCTGAGTTCTGCTGTGCTTCCAGGGAGGCCCGGGCGGCCTGTTCCTGTTCGCTGTCGTGAAAGAATATGGCGGAGCGGTACTGGGTGCCCACATCGGGGCCCTGGCGGTTGGGCGTGGTGGGATCGTGGCATTCCCAGAATATATCCAGCAGATCGCCGTAGGAAACGGCGCTCGGATCGAAGGTCACTTCCACCGCTTCGGCATGGCCGGTGCGGCCGCTGCAAACCTCCTCATAACCGGGGTTATCATGGGTTCCGCCGGTATAGCCGACGGCGGTGGAGGTAACGCCGGGAATCTTCCCGAACCCCACCTCGATGCCCCAGAAACAGCCGGCGGCGAAGGTTGCCTTCTCCATGCCTTCTTTGCGGTCAGCCATGGGATTTCTCCGGGGCGGGATTTTCCGGGGCGGATTTCCCGTACAGGCGCCCTGCCCGTAAAATCTCAGTCGGCGCGGCGTGCCTCCGTGCGGCGGCTGGAAGAAAGGCGCCTGTCATCGGCGGTCCGTTTCTCAATATCCACATGCTCCTCTGCAAGACCGCGGCGCTCGGATTCGTTTCTTCGGCCTTGCGCCAGGCGGCGGTCGTTTGTGTTGCGGCGTTCTTCCATTTTTACGTCTCCTGCATGTAATGAGGATTGGGTGAAATTAAAAGACGACATATGGCTTGATTATGCATAGGGAAGTTACAAAGGGTAGGCCATCCTGGTGCGGTTAAGTGTCACGGAGAAGAAGGGGCCACTACACTTCTATAATTGCGCTGTAAAAAATTGCACTGTAGAAAGCTGTAGAGAGAAAGCTGTAGAGAACAACCTCTGGTGCCGGTTGATTCGGAAAGGTGAAAAGACCCATGAACGATATTCTGCCTCAACAGAGATTACTGCTGGAACTTCTCGTCATGTCCGGCGACATCGCGGTCAAATCCCTTTCCGATGATTGCCTGCTTTGGCGTACGCTCGGGGAATGCGAGAAGTCCCAATGGATTGAAATCAACGAGTTCTGTCCCGATTTTTATAAGGTCAATGTGACCGATGCCGGAAGGCTTATTGGCAAGGAAGGCGAAAAAAGCTAGACCTGTCATCGCCTCATCGCCGCTCCCGCCTTTCCACCGGACCGCCCCTGACGGAGAACTCGCAATATGCCCTCATTCGACATTGTCTCCCGCGCCGATCTCGCGGAAGTGGATAACGCCCTCAACGGCATGCGCCGGGAAATCACCCAGCGCTTTGATTTCAAGGACAGCAACTGCACCATAGACCGCGATGACGAGAGCCTTACCATCATCGCCGATGACGATATGAAGCTGCGGCAGATGCACGAATTATTGAAGGTTCATCTAACGCGGCGCGGAGTTCCCGCGGGAGTGATGGAATACCTCACACCGGAACAGGCCTCCGGCGGCACGCTGCGCCAGAAAGTCACTATCCGTCAGGGTGTTTCCGCCGATATGGCCAAACAAATCGTCAAGGCCATAAAGGCGAAGAAACTCAAGGTTCAGGCCGCGATCCAGGGAGAAGAAGTGAGGATTTCAGGCAAGAAACGCGACGATCTTCAGG
>JADHSZ010000015.1 GCA_016776635.1 Alphaproteobacteria bacterium | reverse complement strand
GGCCACAGCCATTCTGGCAGCCGGAAATCTTCACCGAGACGCCGGGCTTGGCTTCGTAGTTGCGCACCAGCCCCGCAAGTTCCTGCCCGAAGTTCTGGGAATTGGTGATTCCGATACGGCAGGTGGTGGTACCGGGACAGGACACCACATCGGCCTCGTCGCCGGGCTTGTCTTCAACCCCGAAACCCAGCTTCCGCACCGCGTCCACCACCGTTGCGGCGGCGTCCTGGGGCAGACCCATGAAAATAAAATTCTGGTCCCGGGAGATGCGGAATCCTTCCGCGCCGTTCTGTTCGGCGATATCCGCCAGGGCTTCCATCTGGTCGGAGGAAAAGAGACCCAGAGACGGATTAACAACCACCGCCGAGCGGCCGTCATGCTGGTCCACCACGCCACCCGGCGAGGTGGGTTCCGGAGCCTCGTCCGGATCACGCCAGTCCAGGGGCGCCCAGGAACGTTGGGGCAGCATGCGCACCCGCTCGAATTCCTCCTCGAACAGGGTGCGGAATTTCTCTTCGCCGAATCGCTTGATAAGGAATTTGATGCGCGCGGCATTGCGGTTGATGCGGTTGGAATAGCGCTGGTGGAGACGGATCAGGGCTTCGAGCACGGCGGGCACGTCTTCTTCCACGACAAAATCCAACAGGCGCACGGCGGCAATGGGTATGCCGCCGGTGCCGCCGCCGCCATTGGCGATGAATCCTTTTTTCCCGTCTTTTTCGGTGGCGATGAGTCCCAGGTCATGAATCCCGGAGGCCCCGCAATCGGTCTCGCAGCCGGAAACGGAAACCTTGAACTTTCGCGGCATATGCTGAACCAGCGGATTGCGCAACAGGCCTCTTGAAATTCTGTCGGCCACCACACCAGCATCCACATGCTCCCGGGGACAGGCCCCGGACAACTGGCAGGAGGTCATGTTGCGCAGGGTATTGCCACAGGCCTCCCGCGTGGTCAGCCCCGCCGAATACAATTCCTCGAGCAGGTCCGGAGTGCGCTCAAGGGGAACGAAATAGAGCTGGAAATCCTGGCGTGTGGTGATGTGAGCATCACCCTTGGCGTATTTTCGGTTAATGGCGGCAATGCTGCGCAGCCATTCGATGGGCAGAATGCCCCCCGGCAACTTGATGCGGATCATCTGAACGCCGGGCTGCAGCTGGCCGTATATGCCAAAACGCAGGCGAAAGGCGGTCCAGCGTTCATCATCCCATTCCCCGGAGGTGAAGCTGGCATAGGCCGCTTTGTATTCCTCGAAATCGGCCAGCCTCGAGAGAGGCTCCACGGTGGCTTCCCAATTCCGGCTCAAGGCCTGCGCAGAGATCGCGTCAGACATGGCGTATGCTCCCAAACCCAGTGTTAGACATCGTTAAATGCCAATTCTGCTGAAATTATAGTGTATAATAACATATTGTCAAATATATTTAGTGTATAATTATATTATATACAGTATTTTAAGTGTTATATATACCCCGTCCGGGTAAAGTCCCGTTTCACCGCCTTGCATCTCCAAGCCCTTGTGGCGTAGATATCCCAGCTCCAGACCAGGTGCCCAGAACATGTACCCAGAATTCCGCCTTTGAATATCGGATAGACCTACCCTCCGGCAAGGTAAACTTCCCATGACGCAAAATTCCCCCTCCGCTTCCCCACATATTCAGGGCACAGACATCATCGCAACCCCGAACAGGCCGCTGGCCATATGGCTTTTCATCTGCTGTGCCATGATTTTCGTGATGGTTGTCCTGGGCGGCGTGACGCGGCTGACTCATTCCGGCCTTTCCATGGTGGAATGGAAGCCGGTCACTGGTCTGCTGCCGCCCCTGGACGAATCTGAATGGCTGGATACTTTCGGCAAATACCAGGAATCCCCGGAATACCGGGAAATCAACACAGGCATGGATCTTGAGGAATTCAAAGGCATCTTCTGGCTCGAATACATCCACCGGCTATGGGGCCGGGCCATCGGTGCGGTTTTTCTGCTGCCCTTTCTCTTCTTTCTCGCCAAGGGCTGGATAGGGAGACGGCTGAGTTTCCATCTGGCGGGAATGTTCGTGCTGGGGGGACTCCAGGGGGTTCTGGGCTGGTATATGGTGAAAAGCGGGCTCGTACACCGGCCCGATGTGAGCCAGTACCGGCTCGCCGCCCATCTGGCCGCGGCCTTCGCCATTTACGGCTATATCTTCTGGATCGCCCTCAAGCTGTTGTTTCCGGCTCCCGCCGCCGCCCCGGCTGCGGCCGGACTCAAACGCCTGGCCTCGCTGATCGTGGCATTGACCTTTGTTACGGTGTTTTCGGGCGCCTTCGTGGCGGGGCTGGATGCGGGGATGGCCTACAACACCTTCCCGCTTATGGGAGGCCGTCTGGTGCCCGAAGCCATGTTTGATATGAGCCCCTGGAGCCTTAATTTCTTCGAGAATATCGCTACGGTACAGTTCAGCCACCGGGTGCTGGCCATGACCACCCTCATAACGGTTCTTGTCCTGTGGCTACGGGGACGCAGCCGGGCCGTATCGGAGCGTAGCGCCCGTGCGTTGCATGCCTTGGGCATGATGGTGCTGATTCAAGTGGCGCTGGGCATTTCGACGCTGCTTCTTTTCGTTCCCGTGTCTCTGGCGGCAATCCATCAGGCCGGGGCGCTTGTGCTGTTCACCCTGGCCCTATGGGCTGCCTACGAGTTACGTGGGCCACAATCGCAGGTGTGAGAGTTGCCCCCCGAACGCCATAAAAAAAGGGCCCGGTTACCCGGGCCCCTTGAAGTTGGCTTTTGGTCTCAGTAATTCTTATTCAACAGCCAGAGGCTTTTCCTGTCTCCGGAAAGACTGCTTTAGAATGAGCGCGAGATGGTGAACACGGCCCGTTCGTCGGAGAGCGAGCTGTCGGCACGATTGAAGGTATCGTGATAGGCCAGCTCCATGCCGAAGCCGACCACATCGGCCGAAAGCCCCAGCTTGATGTCGCTGTAATCCTCGAGCTGGTCCACGGTCTGATGGCCGAAGTTAAAGCCCAGCGCCAGGCTCTTAAACAGCGGCACATCTACGCCAGCGGTGTAATAAAAGGCATCGCCCGTCTCGCCGGTGAAATCGGGGGAGGCGTTGATTCCAGCAGAAACGGCGAACATGCCAAAGTCGTAGCCGAGATTGGCGTTACCCTCCCAATAATCCAGATTGCTGGCATCGGGGGCGCCGGGATAGCTGAAATAGACGAAACCCACGTCCCAGCCGATACCCTGGACCTCGCCGCCGAAGCCGCCATAGTAATCGATTTCGATGCTGCCGGCATCGGAACCGAATTCGATATTGGAGCCCCAGGCGCCGGCATAGAAGCTGACCCCCTCAACCGGGGTATCAACGGAATAATCAATGCTGCCCTGGATAGCGGGGGTACCGTCGGAATTCTGTGACACGCCACGGAAAATATAATCGGTGGTCAAAGCCATACCGGCGGAAAACTCACCGGGAACATCCTCAGCGGGGATCAGTGACTCGGCATTGGCCTGCGAAACACCCATCGCCAAAACCATTGCACCAAAAGCCAGACATGTTTTCTTCATTGTTATCTCCATCAACCTAGAATTGGATTGTTATATCTTGTGTCCTCGTGGTCGCATAAATCAACCAATTATGAATCTCGGATATGACCATCACCGCAATATTTATGCCATCTTTTATCTTAATTGAGAATTATTTTTTTATTCATATAAAGCAATTGCTTACATCCATTTCTATAAAAACCAAATAGTGGGACGCCCTCTAAATAGACAGAAGAATCGCCTAAAACATATGCACCATAATTATTATGCATATTAATTAGGCATGATGTGGGGTTTTCTCGCCACAGTGGCCCATGGCACATGTTGTGGGTCCCGGAAATGCTGGTTTGATACGTGATATATTTACAACAATTAAGTGCCCCTGAATTCAGCAGGCAGCAAAACACCGGGACCGCGTAGCTATCTGCCGGATAATTCTCCGAAAGCCCCCTACCAAAACCCGCCTTGTGATGGCCAGGGAATCCCGGCAGACTCCCGCAACAGGAATCCAGACGCGCGTTGGGCCATGCACGCATTAAGCCAAACACGCATTAAGAAAGTCTCCTTGTGGTTACATCCCCCTCCATTGAAACCCCTTCCGGCAAAAGCACGGCCACGGAGAATTTCCCCGTGGGATCGTGGTTGTTGCCCGCGCATCTTCGTCCCTATATCGCCACATTCTACGCCCTGGCACGGGCTACCGACGACATCGCCGACGATCCCGGTCTGCTGCCCGAGGAAAAACTGACCCGTCTCGATGGGTTCGACGCCGCCCTGACGGGAAAGCTCAGCGACGATTCCCGCTATGAAAAGTCCACCCGGCTGCGGCAAAGCCTGGCGAAGATTGGCGTCACCACCGATCACAGCCATCACCTCATCAGCGCCTTCAAACAGGACGCCACGAAACTCCGCTACCGGGATTGGGACGACCTCATGGATTACTGCAATCGCTCGGCCGCCCCGGTGGGCCGCTTTCTGCTCGATCTTCACGGCGAATCCCGCGATGGCTACGAGGCATCGGACGCCCTGTGCAACGCCCTTCAGGTCATCAATCATCTTCAGGACTGCAAGGACGATTATCTTGCCCTCGACCGCGTCTATATCCCCGAGAACTGGCTGGCGGAATCAAACAGCAGCGTTGCCGCCCTTGGCGATACCCATGCATCCCCGGAACTGCGCGCCGTTCTCAATCGCTGTCTCGACGGCGTGGAAGACCTTCTTACAATCGCCCGGACACTTCCCGGCCGTCTTGAAAACCGCCGCCTCGCTATGGAATCGGCGGTGATCTATCGCATTGCGGCACGTCTTACCCGGCTCCTGCGGCGTAACGATCCCGTGGCCGGCCGTGTTGCGCTTTCTCCATTGGCGTTTTTCCTATGCGGTATCGAGGGCGTGAGCAGCGTGCTTTTCAAGCGCTGAACACCAACGGGATGTTCTTCATATCGCCCTCTAATCCCCATTTTCCAATCCCTCAAGGAAAAGCATCTGATCCGTGTTTTTTCTTGAGGCCTGTGCGGACCATACGTAGGGTGCCAACGCGGCCATAAACAGCCGTGAACGGGAAAGGAGCCCGCCCAGGGATGAACCATATGGCCACAAATACGGCAGCCGATCCCGACGCCCGTGAGCATGTTTATGAGGTGGTCAAGGCTTCTGGCACCTCTTTTTACCTGGGCATGCGTATTCTGCCCCCGAATCGTCGCGATGGCATGTTTGCCATATACGCCTTTTGCCGCGAAGTGGACGACATCGCCGACAGCAGCGAAGGCGAAGCGGAGAAGCTGGCTCAGCTGGCGCAATGGCGTGAGGAAATTGACCGCCTGTTCGCAGGGTGCCCGGAATATCCCACATCTCGCGCCCTGCTGGGGCCGGTTCGCGAATTTGATCTCCAAAAGCATGATTTTCTCGCCATCATTGACGGCATGGAAATGGACGCGCGCGAACAGATGCGTGGTCCCGACATGAAGAATTTTGAACTCTACTGTTCCCGTGTGGCGGGCGCCGTGGGTCTTCTTTCAACCCGTGCCTTCGGAGATTCCAGCCCCCGCGCCGTGGACCATGCCCTGGCTTTAGGTCACGCCCTTCAGACCACAAACATCCTGCGGGACATTCACGAAGACGCGGCCCGGGGACGCCTTTACCTGCCCAAGGAAATACTTCTCGCCCACGGCATTACGAATACCGACCCCCGCACGGTTCTGCGCCATCCCGCCATCAAGGATGTCTGCACCGATCTGGCGCAACTTGCGCAGCGCCATTTCGACGATGCGGCAACGGCCATGGAGGATTGTGATAAAAACGCCTTGCGGCCGGCCCGTATCATGGGGGCCATTTATCGCGGTATCCTCGCGCGCCTCATCAAAAGGGGATGGGAAAGGCTCGATGAGCCGGTACGCGTGCCAAAACCGCAGAAACTCTGGATCGCCCTGCGCTACGGCTTTTTTTAATCCCGTGATGTCGGCTCCCATGTCAAAGAAATCCCATAACCCCAGGGAAGGCACCGTTCATATCATCGGCGCCGGCCTCGCTGGCCTGGCCAGCGCCGTGAGGCTGGCCCAGGCCGGATACCGGCCCACACTCTATGAATCCGCGGACCATGCCGGGGGACGGTGCCGTTCCCTGTTTGAAACCACGCTGGATCGCCTCATCGATAACGGCAACCACCTCCTGCTCAGCGGCAACAGGGCTACCATGGACTATCTCCATGCCATTGGCGCTCAGGGGGAACTATCCGTGGCACCGCGCGCGGTTTACCCCTTCGTTGACATCCGCGACGGCAAACGATGGTCCGTCCGCCCTAACCGGGGACGTGTTCCCTGGTGGATATTTTCGCAATCGAGGCGCGTGCCGGGTTCCCGGCCCTGGGATTATTTCGCTGCTCTGGGCCTCGCCTGGGCAAGGCCTGACAAGACCGTGGCGGACTGTTTTGATACCTCGCGGCCCGTTTACGAGCGTTTCTGGGAACCCCTGGCCGTTGCCGTACTCAACGCCGGCGCCCATGAAGGTGCGGCCCGCCTGTTATGGCCGGTGATCCGGCTGACCTTTGGTAAAGGAGAAGCCGCTTGTCGCCCTTGTTTCACCCGCCAGGGATTGTCCGGAACCTTCGTCGATCCGGCGCTGGCCTGGCTTTCCGGACAGGAGGCCAAAATCAACTTTCAGACCCGGATTCGAAGCTTGCAGACCGGCGCGGACAATAACGGCAACGCCGTCACGGAACTCGACTTTTCCTCCGGCGCGATCCCGGTTACGGACAAGGATTATGTGATTCTGGCCGTCCCCCCGGAGGCGGCATCCTCCCTGCTCCCGGAATTATCCGTTCCCAGCGAAAGCCGCACCATCGTCAATGTTCATTTCCGGCTATCGCAACCGCCACCCACAGATACCGGCGATACCAGCGATATTGGGGAAACCCGCCTTACGGGCATCATCGGCGGACACGCACAATGGCTTTTTCTTCGTGGCGATGTGGCTTCGGTAACGGTCAGCGCCGCCGATAAACTGGCCCAAGAGTCCGCCGAAACCATCGCGCAATGCATCTGGCCCGAGATCGCCCGCGTCCTGGACATGGACGCAGACCGTCCCTTACCCCCCTACCGCGTCATCAAGGAGAAACGCGCCACCTTTGCACAGACCCCGGATCAGCTTGCTTTCAGGGCAAGAACCAGAACATCCTGTAACAATCTTTTCCTGGCGGGCGATTGGACGGATACCGGCCTTCCCGCCACCATAGAGGGTGCTATAGAATCGGGATTTGCCGCCGCCGCCGCTATCATGGAAAATAACGGGGAACGCACCTGACGGGGTGTTTTGAATGATCTCTGGCCTTGACAACCCCTTCTTTGTCAAGATACCTCCTGCGTCCCACGCGACGGAGCATTTCTGATTCATGCTGAACACGTTCAACGATTCCGAAGACGATCATCTGAAGGCCGTTGAAGCGGTCATTGATGACGCCTGGAAAGCACTAAAAGAAACCCAGCATGATGACGGGCATTGGGTCTTCAAGCTCGAGGCGGACGCCACCATCCCGTCCGAATATATCCTGCTCAACCACTTCATCGGAGAGGTGGAAGAAGATATCGAGGCCAAGCTCGCCAATTATATCCGTTCCATACAAGGGGATGATGGGGGATGGCCCCTGTTCCATGCCGGCGATATGGATGTGAGCTGTACCGTTAAGGCCTATTTCGCCCTGAAGATCGTCGGTGACGACATCAACGCCCCCCACATGAAACAGGCCCGCGAAGCCATTCTCGCCAAAGGTGGCGCGGCCACAAGCAATGTCTTTACCCGCATCGCGCTGTGTCTGTTCGGCGAAACACCCTGGCGCGCGGTTCCAGTCATGCCGGTGGAAATCATGATGCTGCCGGTTTGGTTTCCCTTTCACCTGAGCAAGGTTTCCTATTGGTCACGGACCGTGATCGTTCCTCTGCTTGTGCTCATGGCCTTGAAACCCAAAGCGGTCAATCCCCGTAACGTCAACGTGCAGGAACTGTTCGTTACCCCGCCCGAGAAACATCGCCGCTATATCACCAATCCCACGGGAGACCCCTGGGGCGAGGTTTTCCTCGCCATCGACAAGGTTCTGCAGGTTATCGAGCCGTTCTTTCCCAAGGCAATCCGCAAACGAGGCATCGACGTAGCCATAAAATGGTGCAAGGAACGCCTGAACGGCGAAGACGGCCTGGGCGGAATCTTCCCGGCCATAGCCAATGCCGTCATGGCATATCACGCCTTGGGCTATCCCAAGGACCACCCCGATCTCGCCATTGCCAAAAAAGCCGTTCGCAAGCTCCTTTATCTGGAGGAGGAGCAGGGATTCTGCCAGCCCTGCCTTTCCCCGATTTGGGATACGGGCCTTGCGGTCCAGGCCCTGATGGTGACCGGGGAGCCCCATGACGGCCCGTGCATCCGCAGCGCCATGGATTGGCTGGTTGACCGGCAGATTCTTGATGTGAAGGGCGATTGGGCCATTGACCGGCCGAACCTTCGTCCCGGCGGCTGGGCCTTTCAATACTGGAATGACTATTACCCGGACGTGGACGATACGGCGGTTGTGGTCATGGCGCTGGACCGCAGCGGCCACCGCCATTACCAGCACGCCATTACCCGCGCCACCGAATGGATCATCGGCATGCAGAACCAGAATGGCGGCTGGGGCGCCTTCGATGCCGACGGCACCCATTACTATCTCGATCACATCCCCTTTGCCGATCACGGCGCACTTCTTGATCCCCCCACCGCGGACGTTACGGCCCGCTGTGTCAGCATGCTGGCCCAGCTCGGCTATGGGAAAACTCACCCCGCCCTTTCCCTGGGGCTGGAATATTTAAGGCAAAACCAGGAAGAGGACGGCTCCTGGTTCGGGCGCTGGGGAAGCAATTATATCTACGGCACATGGTCGGCCTTGAGCGCCTTCAACGCCGCCGGGGAGGACGTGGACACCCCCCATATCCGCAAGGCCGTGGATTGGCTTAAATCCCGCCAACGGGATGACGGAGGATGGGGCGAAGACGGCGCTACCTACTGGCCGGAACGCAAGGGCGAGGCCAAGGACAGCACCCCGTCCCAGACCGCCTGGGCGGTATTGGGGCTGATGGCCGCCGGTGAGGTAAAAAGCGACGCCGTGAGGCGCGGCATCGATTATCTTCTTGTCTCTCCCCGAAGCGGCCCCCGCTGGGACGAAGATCTCTATACCGCCGTCGGTTTCCCACGGGTCTTCTATCTGCGCTATCACGGATATGCCAAGTATTTCCCCCTCTGGGCGCTGTCCCGGTATCGCAATCTGCTGCGGGGAAACACCAGAACCGTCCCTTACGGAATGTGACCTTTACCCCACCAGACAACCCCGGTTTCGTGACCGGCCTCGTAGCCGAGGCCGCGCATCTTGAACGCATCCCCTGTTCCACCTTTTGTTCCGGCGGCCACCCGGACCGGGCCGCCGAAGGCGCCCAACAAATGGTTGATTCCGGCGCCACGGGACTGGTGAGCTTTGGCGTCGGCGGCGGACTCGACCCCTCCCTGCCCCCGGGGTTTCTGGTTGTAGCCACCATGGTCATTACGCCGGAAGGGGAGAAAATCGGGACCGATACCGCTTGGCGCAATCATATTGTGGAACTGACCCCCGGCCCTCTAACTATCGCCGAAATCGCCGGCAGCGACCATGTCATCACATCGCCCCGGGCCAAGAGCGACCTTTTTGAGGCCACCGGGGCGGTGGCAGTGGATATGGAAAGCCACGCCGTGGCCAGGGTGGCATCGAAGGCCGGCCTGCCGTTTCTGGTTCTGCGGGCCATCGCCGACCCCGCGCACAGGGCCGTGCCGACCTCCGCCGTGGGTGGCCTGGGCCCGGACGGCCATACCCGCACCCTGGCGGTACTGGGAAATCTGTTGCTTCGCCCGTGGGAGTTGCCCGACCTGCTGCGGCTCAGTCGAGATATGCGAAAAGGACTGCGCACCCTACGCCGCGTCGCAGACAGTGGCCTTTCTTTCTCCTGAGTTTCGCGGTTTCGACTCCGCGCCTTCCTCCATGGCGGACTCAACCTGCTCGGCGAAGACGTACTCGGCGGGGCGGGCGTTCCCAAGAACAATATCCGGCGCCATCGGGCCTTCGGTTCTGATGCCGCGCAGGGCCAGGGCGACAGCCTTCCACGGCTTGGTCACGATATCCGTCACCGCCGAGGCCTCGTATCCGCAATGGGCCATACAGTCGGCGCATTTTTCGTAATTTCCGGTGCCGTAGGTCTGCCAGTCGGTTTCTTCCATCAACTCCCTGAAGCTCCCGGCATAGCCCTCGCCGAGAAGGTAACAGGGCCGCTGCCAGCCGAACACGTTGCGGGTCGGATTGCCCCAGGGCGTACAGTGATAGGTCTGGTTGCCGGCCAGGAAGTCCAGGAACAGGGAAGAATGGCTGAATTGCCACTTTTTCTTCCCGTCGCCCTTCCCGTTGCGACTAAAAATATCCCGGAACAACTGACGGGTTTTCTCCCGGTTGAGGAAGTGATCCTGATCCGGCGCCCTTTCATAGGAAAAGCCGGGAGAGACGGTGATCCCCTCCACTTCAAGCTCCATCATATAGTCGAAAAATTTTGCCATACGTTCCGCGTCAACGCCCTCGAAAAGGGTGGCGTTGATATTGACCCGGAACCCTCTCTTATGGGCTTCGCGGATGGCGCTCACCGCCTGTTCGAACACGCCGTCCTGGCACACCGCCGCATCGTGTATTTCCCTGTCGCCATCAAGATGAATTGAAAAGGTGAGATAGGGGCTGGGCTTGAACAGATCGAAGCGCTTTTCCAGCAACAGGGCATTGGTGCAAAGATAAACGAATTTTTTTCTCGCGATCAGGCCTTCAACAATCTCCTTGATCTCCCGATGCAGCAGAGGCTCCCCTCCGGGAATGGAAACGATGGGCGCACCGCATTCATCAACCGCATCAAGGCATTCCTGGACGCTCAGGCGTTTGTTGAGAATGTCATCGGGATAATCGATCTTGCCGCATCCCGCACAGGCAAGATTACAGCGGAACAGAGGTTCCAGCATCAACACCAGGGGATAGCGCTTAACCCCAAACAGGCGCTGTTTGACGATATAGGCGCCGACGCGCATTTGTTGAATAAGAGGAATCGCCACGAAGATGTCTTTTCCGGTTGTTTTCCTGCGTCAGGCCCGTTGGGATGTCACGTCTGCGGACAATTGCGGGGGCAGCTTGAACTGGACGTTTTCGTCCTCCCCTTCTGAAGATTCGAGTTTTACTTTCCGGCACTCGCGGAGTCTATCGATCAATTCCTGAACCAGCTCCTCGGGCGTCGAGGCACCGGCGGTGATACCCAAGGTGTTCACGTCTTCCAGCCAAGCCGGATCAAACACCTGGGGATCCTCAATCAGATGGGTGGCCACCCCCGTCTCGGCGCCAATTTCCTGAAGACGGTTGGAATTTGAACTGTTGCTGGCCCCCACCACCAGAAGCATATCAACCCGCCGTGAAAGCTCGCGCACCGAGGTCTGGCGGTTCTGCGTGGCGTAGCATATGTCCTTTACGTCGGGGCCGATGATCGTGGGAAAGCGGGTCTTGAGCGCCTCAATGGTGTCTCGTGTATCGTCCACCGAAAGCGTGGTCTGGCTGACATAGGAAAGCTTGTCCGGGGCGGAGACGTCCAGCTTGAAAACGTCCTCGGCGCTGGACACAAGATAGACCTTGCCGGGAATGCGGCCCATGGTGCCTTCCACTTCCGGATGGCCCTCATGCCCGATCAACACCACTTCGTAGTCGTCTTCGGCATAGCCCTGGCCTTCCTTATGCACCTTCGCCACCAGAGGACAGGTGGCGTCAAGAAGAGGAAGATTGCGAGCATTGGCGGTGTCCTCCACCGTCTGGGCAACACCATGGGCGCTGAAGATCGTCACGCCGCCATCGGGGATTTCATCAAGCTCCTCGACGAATACCGCGCCCTTGTCTTTCAGGCCTTCCACCACCCGTTTGTTATGGACGATTTCATGGCGCACATAGACCGGAGGCCCGTAGAGATTCAAAGCCCGCTCGACGATTTCGATGGCCCGCTCCACACCGGCGCAAAATCCCCTGGGACGGGCGAGGATGACCCGCAGATTTTGTTTAGCGGCCATAGGACTCTTCCATAGTGACGACTTAAAAAGGCAATGTGTTTCTTAACACGTTGGGAGACCTGCCACAAATCCCCCTGCCATAAGGATATGCACGGGTCTAATTTTCATATGGCGCCGCAAAAGAAAAGAGACAATGCAATTCTCAATCTCGTATTTTCATCCGCTTATGCCCGAATGAAGGCCCGGAAGCTATATATGGACGAAGCCCTGTGTCATAAGAAGATTCCCTGGCGCATGCTGGAAAAAGTATCCGGGACAAAAGTATCCGTCACCCATTCTGGAAACCCGTGGTGAAGAATCTTAAATTTCTCTATTTGCTCGTTGGCCTTGGCCTTCTTGCCCTCGTCCTTGCCCATACCGATCTCGGCCAATTATGGGACGAGACCGTGCGGGTGGGGTGGGGAATAGGGGTAATCCTCGCCCTCTATCTGATTGCCTTCGTCATCGATTCCGTTTCCTGGCAACTAGCCCTGCTTCCCCTAAATTTCGATTCGCTAACCATTTATAGGGTTTGGAAAATCCGTATGGTCGGCGAGGCCGTCAATAACACGACGCCACTGGCCACCATGGGCGGCGAACCGGTAAAGGCTGTCCTTCTTAAAAAACATTTCGGCATGGGCTACCGCGAGGGCACGGCCTCTCTCATCATCGCCAAGACGACGAATCTTCTGGCCCTGATCGCGTTTCTCGGCGCCGGATTCGGCCTCATGCTTACAATCGAAGCGCTGCCGCCCTCCTACAACCTCGTGGCCGGAGCCGGGCTTATCGCCTTCACGGCAGGCATCGTCCTGCTTTTCCTGGTACAGCGTTACAAAATCTCCTCCCTCACCGGAACCTGGATGGCGCAAACGCGGCTTGGACGTTTCCTGGAGAACCTTCTCCATCACATCCACGATATGGAAGACCGGCTGATCCATTTCTACACCCGTCATCGCCGACGTTTCCTGCTGGCGCTTGTTCTGGCCTTCATCAACTGGGTGATCGGCGCCCTGGAATTGTATGTCACGCTGCTTTTCCTCGGCCACCCGGTGACCTTCGGCGAAGCCTGGATCATCGAGGCCATCGCCCAGCTGGTACGCAGCGGCGCCTTTTTCATTCCGGGAGCCCTTGGTATCCAGGAAGGGGCCTTCATGATCGTCATCGAAGCCATGACGGGCCGGGGCGTACTGGGTCTGGCCGTGGCCATGATCCGCAGGTTCCGGGAAATCGTCTGGATTGCATGGGGCATGCTGTTGGGCGGGTTGTCTGCCTTCTCACCGCAAATGGCCGAGGAAGTCTCCCCGGAAATCTCTGGAGAGCCGGACGTCTCCGGGGAACCTGCCCCGCCACGGAAACCCCGCACATGAAACAGACCCCTCCCTGGGACCAGAGACTGGCCAGAATCATGGTCCGTCCCCTGGCCCGCACGCCCATCACCCCCAACCAAATAACCGTCTTTACTCTTGTGCTGGCGCTGGCCGCCGCCGCCTTGTTCGCGGTGGGGGATGAAACGGCGGCCAACTGGGCGGCGGGGTTGTTCATCCTGGCCCGTTTTATGGATCATTTCGACGGCGAGTTAGCCCGGATGACGGGGAAGGCATCCCGTCTCGGCTATTATCTCGACTATGCGGTCGGGGGCTTGAGTTACGGCGGACTGTTTCTCGGCATCGGCATCGGGGCGCGGGAGTCCTTTCTCGGCGAATGG
The DNA here is from genome assembly GCA_016776635.1 of Alphaproteobacteria bacterium. Classification (GTDB taxonomy): domain Bacteria; phylum Pseudomonadota; class Alphaproteobacteria; order UBA11136; family UBA11136; genus UBA11136. The sequence continues at coordinate 33,058 of JADHSZ010000015.1, read as the reverse complement.
GCCATCGTCCTGGGGCTAGCCGCGGCCGGCGGCGCCGTGCTCTCCATGTTCCTCAATTTGCGAATCGACAAACAGAGCCAGCTCAAGGAAGGCGATACCGTTGGATATCCGGGATTTGCGGGATTCGAACTTGAAGACGGCATCTATCTCATCGGACCCATCACCTGGGCCGGATTCCTGACGCCGTTTTTTGCCCTCAGCGCCGCCGGCGCGGTGGTCTATACGCTATGGAGCCTTTCCGTGGTCCTGCGGGGGCGGCAGGGACCACAGGGACCACGCGATCAGACATAGCCGTGGCGGCGGAACCAGTCCACGGCATCGCTTATGGCTTCCACCGCGGGACGTGGCGCATACTCCAGTTCACGCCGCGCCTTTTCGATGGAAAAGAACATGCGTTTTTTCGACAGCTTGAGCCCATCCACCGTGACCATGGGTTCCGGACCGCCACGCAGCCGGGCAATGGCCTCCGCTATATAGGCGATGGGAAGAATCAGATTGTGGGGAAGATTGATGGAAGGCGGGCGGCGCTGGGTAAGGCGCGCGATCTCGGCCAGCACCTGACGCAGGGTAAGGTTCTCGGCACCGAGAATATAGCGCTCCCCCACCCGCCCCCTTTCAAAGGCCAGCAGATGGCCCTTTGCCACGTCATCCACATGCACGAAATTAAGACCGGTATCCACGAAGGCGGGCATTTTCCCGGCGGCGGCCTGAACAATCATCCTGCCGGTGGGGGTGGGCTTGATATCGCGCGGACCGATGGGGGCGGCGGGATTGACGATCACCGCGGGCAGGGAAACTTCGGCGATGAGGCGATTGACTTCCTCCTCGGCGAGAAATTTCGAGCGTTTGTAGTCGCCGATCATATCCTCCAGGGAAACCGGAGTCTCCTCATGGGACGGCGTGCCGTCGGCGTTAAGCCCCAGGGTCGCCACGCTGCTGGTATAGACAATACGTTTTACCCCGGCCTCACCGGCCGCCTCCATGATGTTACGGGTGCCGCGAACGTTTGATTCATAGATTTCCTCGGGGTTTGCCGCCCACAACCGGTAATCGGCCGCCACATGAAACAGGGCGTCGCACCCTGCCAGCGCCTTGACCAGGGAGCTGCGGTTGGACAGGTCGCCAATGGCGATATCCACATCCTGTCCCTCCAGATTACGGCGGTCGCTGGTGGGCCGCAGCAATGCCCGCACCTCGTGTCCGGCCCGCACCAGTTCACGCAGCACGGCCGATCCGACGAATCCCGAGGCTCCGGTCACAAGGGTGGTCATGACCGGTCTTGTTCGCTTGAATTCCGCAGACGTTCCCGGACCACCCACAGCAGGAACAGGGGCGCGCCGATCCCGGCGGCCACAAGAAAGGGAACCCCATAGCCCAGCCAGGTGACCGGACCGACGATGTAAAGGGTATCTTCGGGCTCGAACCCGGCGAAGCTGCCCTGCTTGACGGCATTCACGCCTTCCCGGACTTCGATCCCCACCCGCACGCCCATGATCACCGCCACCGCGAGGCCGGCTGCCACGCCCAACAGCACCGCCCAGTCGCCCAATGGTCCGTGACGTTGGCCGAGCCCCATCCCCAGGAACAAAGCCACATAGCTGACACCCACGGCCACATGATCGTAATAATGGCCGAAGGTGCTGGTCTTGTTCACCAGACGCGCCAGTTCCCCGTCGGCATGGTCAATGAAGGCGGCGAACATGAAGACCCCGGCGCCCCAGTTGGCGAGAACCGGGTCGCCCTGGCCGAAGAGATGACCGGCCAGAAGACCCATCATCAGGCCCAAAGTGGTAATGGCATTGGGATGGATGGAGGTGCGGGCCAGCGGCTTAACCAGGATACGGGCCAGACGCTGGTCCCAGGCGATATTTCCCTGGGAATCACTCATGTTTCCAAGCCCTTCAAACGGGGAAGAATTTCTTCCCGGGCGCGCTCCACGTCTTCGGGAAAGTCTATCTCGATCCAGGGAATGCCCGTCACGTCCTCATATCCGAAAGTTCCGGCGGGACAGTCCATCACCAAGTCACGAATGGCCTCTTCGTACCATTCCTCCCCCCTTCCCTCATCCACATAGGCCTGCGCCCTGTGGGCAAGGCGCCCCGCCATGCCGGCCGAGAAACGGAAAAAACCCACCGATTCCCCGCAAAAGTCGTAAGCGTGTTCGACCTTCTTGTGGAAATCAACAATCTCGCCCCCTTTGATACAAAGCTTCACCGGCTCGTCTCCGGCCTCGAAATCGCGGTCCATGAGAAAACAGTTGGCGTTTCCCGAATCCCGCAGGCGTTCGATCATGCGAACATCATTCAGCACATCGGCGTCCATGAGAAGAATGTCATCGCCACAATGAAGAACATCCCGGGCCGTCCACAAGGAAAGAATACTGCCCAATCGGAAATCCGAGTTTACGAGGGTGCGCACGAAGCCTTCCGCCTTTTCGGATGCGACCGCTTCCTCGAAAAGCTCGGCGCGGTATCCGGTGACGATAACAACTTCCTCGATCCCGCAGTGGCGCAAGATTTCCAGATGCCGGGAAAGCAGCGTCCTGTCCGCGAAACACAGCATGGCCTTGGGAGGATGGTCCTCGCCCGAGCCCAGCCGCGCGCCGACACCGGCCGCCAGGATGACCGCCTTCATGTTCGGCCTCCCCCGGTGTGGGGAAAATAGCGTTTCCGGCAGGCCAGAAGGCAGGGCAGGACCACCAGCGTACAAACCAGGGCAAAGCTCAGGGAAATGGTCAAAAGCTGGCCCATGCTGGCGGTGCCGAGATGGCTTGAAATAGCCAGGGTGCCGAAGGAACACATGGTGGTCAGCGCGCTGAAAAGGATGGCCCGCGGCGTACTGGTGGTCATCACATCGGCGATGGAATCGGCGCTGCGTTCACGCAGCACAAGATAGATGCCGTAGGCAACGCCGAGACTGAACAACAGCGGGATGGCGATGATATTGGCGAAGTTGAAGGGAATGCCGAAAATCACGGAGCTTGAGGCCGTAAACACCGTGGCCAGGGCCAGGGGAAATAGCACAAGAAGCGTATCAACCACGCTTTGCAGCACAATCAGAAGAAGCAGGGTGATCAAAGCCAGGGAAAGAAGCCCAGCCTGTCTAAAGGCCGTTATGACGGCATCCCCTCCTTCCAGCAAAATCACCGGGTCTTCGGTGGCGCTGGGAGCCACCTTGCGCACGGCGGCCACAAACCGCCTCAGGGCGTCGTTGCTGGTCAGAGCTTCGGCGGGGAAGACCTCCACCAGGGTACGGCCGTCTGCGGCGATTTTACGCTGACGCAGGAGTTCCGGCAGATCCTCCACCGTAATCTCCCTGGCATTGAGGGACTGTTGCAGCTTTTTCAGCCGTTCGGGCAGGGAGGACAACAATAAGGTTTCCAGGTCGCCCAGCGATTGCCCGTTGTCGCGGGCCGATTCCTCGAACTGCGCAAGGGCATTGACCAGCCGCCGGGCCGGCGCATCGAGAACACCCACCAGAGGCGTTTCAATGAGGTGTTCCAGATTTTCCTTTAACCGGAAGACCACCTTCCTGCGCCCGTCATTGTCCAACGGCTTGTCCAGCGGCGATGCATCGAAGACGGGAAAAAGAAACAGCGCCATATCGTCAATCATGAAGAGCTTGTCTTCCTGGTCATCGGGCACGAAGTCGGCCAGGCCCTCCGTGTGATCAACCAGGGGCAGGGATTCCAGCTCTCGAGCAAGGCTTTGCGCCGCCTCCACGTTATCGGCAAGAATCTGGATGGTGTAGAAAGACGTCTCGCTGTCCTTCATCAGATCGAGCGCCGTTTGCACGGATTCCGTGGTCGGGTCTTTGAGATTCATAGGATCAAAATCGAATTGCAGCCGGGGCAGATAGGTCACCGCGGCGGCCACCCCCAACACCAGCGCCCAGAGAGAAATGCTGGTGGCATGCCGCAGCAGGAATCCCGGCGCCGGTTTCGGCCCCCACTTTATTTTCCGCCACCCCTGCCAGGCCGGGAGCATGCCCTCCCGGTGCTCCAGCGGCATCAGGGTCAAACAGGCCGGCAGGACCGTCAGATTGGCGAACAGGGCGATCATCATGCTGCCGCCGGAAATAATACCCAGTTCGGAGAGCCCCAGATAGGCCGTGGGCACGAAGGAGAAAAAACCAATAGCCGCGGCAATGGCCGCCAGGGTCAATGCGCCGCCGACCCCGGTGGCCGATTCGCGAAGCGCTTCCTCGTGGGACTGGCCGTGGCCGATGGCCTCGCGGTAACGAAGACAAAACTGGATTCCGAAATCCACCCCAATGCCGATAAACAGCACGGCAAAGGCCACGGAAATCAGGTTGAGCTGGCCCACGGCGAGGGTGGCATATCCCCCCGTCCACACGAGCCCCATGATCAAGGTGATGAGGGTCGCCGTGGTCAGGCGCAACGAGCCGAGGCCAATAACCACCAGCACGCCCACAAGTATAAGGGCCAGCACACCCGCCGCGCTTGCCCCCTCGGTGACGCTCACCATCTCTTCCTGGCTCAGGACCACGCCGCCCGTGAGCCGTACCCGCACCCCAGATTGAGAATTGAGATCAAGATCCCTGGCCGCCGCGCGGATAATCTCTACCGCCCGTTTGGCGGGCTGTAGAGAGGATTCGTCAAGAGTGGGCTTGACCAGGATAAAGCGGCGCAGGTCGCCAATCTCTATCTCGCCGCCCATCATCATCTTGCGCCACGACATGGGGCGCGGGGTTTCCTCCTGCTGCTTTTCAATGGTCTCGGAAATATTGTGAAAAATCCGGATCAGCCGCGACGGGTCTTCATCGCCCTTGGCCACCTCGTCTATGGCCTCGTTGAGAAGGTCGAAAAAACCGCGCAGATTCATATCTTCCGCCAGGGCGGCCAACAGGGGCTGGGCATCGGCCAGGCGGTCGGAAAGATCGCCCAGTTCGTCTTCATCCAGGAAAAGCAGGCCGTTGGCGATAAAGAAGGGGTCGCTGGCGGGATCGAAAACGAATTTGAATTCTTCGCTTTCCGTCTTGAGCCGGGCGGTGAGCGCCGCGGCGGCATCTTCGGCTATGTCCGGGGTTTCGCCCTCTACGACGATGGTGATGTTGTTCCTGAGATTGGGAAAGGCGCGCCTGTATTCGTCGTAAATCTTGCGGAAGGGAAGTTCCGCGGACAACATGTCCGAAGTAGAGGTATTGATTCGGAGATGTTCCACTGTGTAGAACAACGACACGCCGGTGGCCACGGTCGCGGCAAGAAGAATTGGAACCGCGGCTTTTCTCGCGGCATCTACCCAGCACGCAAGAAATCGCAGATAGATATCCCCGAACGCCTTGATCACGCCATAATCCCCGTCATAATCCCCGTCATAATCCCCGGCATAATCCCCGTGGAAAGACATCCGCACGAAGCCGTGGTGTTAAAAGACCATGACACGATCACACGACGGTTAGTTGTCAAAATATAAGAAATTGTCATAGTTCGAAGCTAAGGAGTTGAAATGGCGCATTTCCGCCGGACGAAAAGACTGGTTACCGTGATCACCCTAGGTTTGGGCGTGCTTATAACGTTTTCGGCCAATGCCGGGCAAGAGTCGGCCCGTCTCGCCGTCGAACGCTTTCATGACACACTGCTCTCGGTTATGAAAGAGGCGGAAAATCTCGGCTATGAAGGCCGTTATGAATGGCTGACTCCGGTTATCAAGGAAAGTTTCAATCTGCCCTTCATGACCAGCCGCTCAACCGGCCGTCACTGGAAAAAAGCCTCCACCGTGGACCACCAGGCCCTGATCGACGCCTTCACCAATATGACCATCGCCAATTACGCCTCCCGTTTCGATGGATATTCCGGGGAAATATTCGAGATGGTCGAAGTCACGGAAGGCCCCAGGGATTCAATTCTGGTTAAAACCAAAATCGTAAAGGACGATGGCGAGAAAGTTGCCTTAAATTACGTGATGCGGGAATTCGATGGCCAGTGGCAGGTTATCGATATCTTTCTCAAAGGCACCTTCAGCGAGCTGGCCACGCGAAAGTCGGAGTATTCCTCTCTCATACGCGATGGCGGTTTCCCAAAGCTCATCGCCAGGATGAAGGAAAAAACGGAAACAATCAGGAATAAAAATCAGGAATAGGTCGCAAACTCCCTGACAATTCCACCTAGAACAAAACGTGCCGTCTTCGCCACATCCGTATATAATCGCCGAAAGCCTCCGCAAGCTGGCAGAACATGCCGGACATCATTTGTGAGGGATGGAGCGCCGCCATGACAACGGCTGCCAAACCAGCGCTGAGTATTGCGCCCGCGCCCCTGTCAAAGGCGGCGCAGCTGCGCCGTGAACTGACCTCGCCGGAGCTTTCCTTCCTCATGGAAGCCCATAGCGGTCTGTCTGCGAAAATCGCCGAGGAATCCGGCTTCCGCGGTATCTGGGCGTCGGGTCTTTCGATCTCGGCGGCGCTTGGCGTCAGGGACAGCAACGAGGCCTCCTGGACACAGGTGCTGGAAATTCTGGAGTTCATGTCCGACGCCACCACCATTCCCATCCTGGTGGACGGCGATACCGGCTATGGCAACTTCAACAACCTGCGGCGGCTGGTTAAAAAATTGTGCCAGCACGACATCGCCGGGGTCTGTATCGAAGACAAGCTTTTTCCCAAGACCAACTCTTTCGTTGGCGAGGCGCAGCCGCTGGCCGATATGGAGGAATTCTGCGGCAAGATCAAAGCCGGGAAGGACAGCCAGCTTGATGATGATTTCTCGCTCGTCGCCCGCATCGAAGCCTTGATAGCGGGATGGGGGCTCGACGAGGCCCTGCGCCGTGCCGAGGCCTATCATGCCGCCGGCGCCGACGCCATTCTCATCCATTCCAAGCTTGCCACCGCCGACGAGGTTCTGGCCTTCAAGCGGGACTGGGGCGAGCGCTGCCCGGTGGTGATCGTGCCCACCATGTATTACGAAACCCCCACCGAGACCTTCGGCAAGGCCGGAATCTCCATGGTGATCTGGGCCAACCACAATCTTCGCGCCTCGATCTCGGCGATGCGTGACGTGTGCCGGAAAATCCACGAGGAACAGAGCCTGGTGGGTATCGAGGGTGAAATCACAAGCGTGCAGGATGTGTTCGAACTGGTGGGCAACCAGGAGCTGGCCGAAGCCGAAAAACGCTATCTGACCTCAACGGAAAAGGAAGCCCACGGCATCGTCATCGCCGCATCACGGGGTGGCAAGCTGGGCGACCTTACCGAGGAACAACCAAAATGCATGGTGGATATCCGCGGCAAGCCGTTATTGCGGCGCCTGGTCTCGACCCTGAAGAAGGGCGGCGTGCGGGATGTCACGGTGGTGCGCGGCTACAAGAAGGAAAAGATCGACCTGCCTTCCATTACCACCGTGGACAACGATTCCTATGACAGCACGGGCGAGGCCTATTCCCTCTCCTGCGCGCTTCCCCATATGGAGGGCGATTGCATCCTCAGTTACGGGGATATCCTGTTCCGCCGTTTCATCCTTGATGCCCTCCTGGCCGCGCCGGAAGATATCGTCCTTGCCGTGGACGCCCGGGGACAGGGCCGCGATTACCATGATGTGGAGCGTAAAGTGGACCTGGTGAATTGTAGCCGCCCCTTCAGCGGCGATTATCTTGAGGAAATCGAACCCGCCGCGGTGCTGAAAATCGGCAATGAACTGCCCGGCAACGAAGTCCACGGCGAATGGATGGGGCTGGCCCGTACCAGCGCGCGCGGCTCCGAGATCATCCGCGAACAACTCGAGGCCATGGAAAAAGACGGACGGCTGGAGAACGCCACCCTGCTTGATCTTTTCTCGGCCATTCTCGATGCCGGACATGCCGTATCGGCGCTCTATGTAACCGGCCATTGGCTGGACGTGGACGACGCCTTCGATCTCGCCGAAGCGCGGAACTTCACCTGACCCGCTCCTGAACCTTTCCCCAGCCCAGCTTTTCCCCATCCCATGATTTCAGCCCCATGATTTCGGCAAGTGACTTCATCGATCCCGCCCGGGATATGGGCTACGACTTCTATACTGGGGTACCCTGTTCCTTTCTGACGCCCATCATCAACGGAGTCATCAGCGACCGGCGGCTCGATTACGTGGGCGCGGCGAACGAGGGCGCGGCGGTTGCCATCGCCGCGGGGGCATGGCTGGCGGGCCGCAAGACAGTGGTCATGTGCCAGAATTCAGGCCTCGGCAACGCCGTCAATCCGCTTACATCCCTTAATCATCCGTTCCGCATCCCCACCCTTTTCATCACCACCTGGCGCGGCGAGCCGGGATTGGGGGACGAACCCCAGCACCAGTTCATGGGAGAAATCACCGAACGGATCCTCGAGACCATGTCCATCCCCCATGATCCGTTCCCCGATGACGGCGGTCTCGTGGCGGAAGCGCTGGAAAAGGCCGCGGCCGCCATGGCGGATTCCTCCCTGCCCTTCGCCTTCATCATGAAAAAGGACACTGTGCGCGATGACGGACTCACCCAGACGCCGCTGCCCGCGCGGCCGCCGGGAGACTATGCCGATCTCCGCGACAACGGGGACCGGCCCTCGCGGCAACAGGCCCTAGAGCGTTTCCTGGCCGTCGCGCCGGACCGGGCCGGCGTTATCTCCACCACCGGCAAATGCACGCGCGAGCTTTTCACCATTGAGGACCGGGTACAGAATTTCTACCAGATCGGGTCCATGGGTTGCGCCGCCGCCATGGGGCTTGGTCTGGCCATGAATACGCAGCGCCCGGTGGCGGTTCTCGACGGCGACGGCGCATCGCTGATGCACATGGGCACGCTCGCCACCATCGGCGCCTATGCGCCGCCGGGGCTGGTTCATATTATCCTCGATAACGGGGTTCACGATTCCACCGGCGGCCAGGCCACGGTTTCGGAGCATGTGGATTTCGCGCATGTGGCGCTGGCCTGTGGCTATGCGGGCGCGGCGTCCTGTGACTCTCTGGGCGGGTTCGAACAGGCGCTGGGAAACGCCTTTGCGGGCGACGGCAAAGACGCCGGTCCCCATCTCATCCATATGCGGATCGCGCCGGGCTCCATGAAGCCGCTGGGCCGGCCCACGGTGAAGCCCACCGATGTGGTGGCCCGGTTTAAGGAGTTTCTTTCCGGAGACTAAGAGCCAGCCGGCCCACCCTTATGGTCCGCAATGGGTGACGCCCATTTCCTTACACGATGCTTCCACGGCGGTGATCAGGCCGTGCATCTGTTCGCTCCCCACCTGGCCGATACAGCCGATGCGAAAAGAGTCCGCCTCGGTCAGCTTACCCGGATAGATCACGTAGCCGTGGTTGCGGAGACGGTCGTAAAAATCGCCGAATTGGAAATTGGCGTCGGCGGGGCTGTGAAAGGTGACGATGATGGGGGCCTGCAGAGCGTCGGGCAGCAGGGTCTCGAATCCCAGCCCGCGCATGCCCTCCACCATAATGCGATGATTTTCGGCGTAGCGCGCGCCGCGGCCCGCGACCCCACCCTCGGCTGCGTGGCTGGCGATGGCGCTATCGAGCGCGGCGATCACATGGACTGGCGGGGTAAAGCGCCACTGGCCGTTTTCCGCCATGGCCCGCCACTGGTCCTCGAGATCGAGGCACAGCGACGGAGCGTTGCCCGCCGCCTTTGCCAAGGCCTTCTTTTCGACGATGACGAATCCCAACCCCGGCACCCCTTCCAGGCATTTGTTGCTCGACGCCATCAGCGCCTCGCAGGGCAGGGTCTTTACGTTCAGGGGTAAGGCCGCGAAGGAACTCATGGCGTCCACCAGCAGACGGCGGCCCGCTTTGGCCACGGCCTGGGCGATGTCTTCGATGGGATTGAGAATGCCGCTGGTGGTCTCGCAGTGGACGGCGGCAACGTGGGTGATCGTGGAATCGGCGTCGAGCCGGGCGGTGAGCGCCGCCACATCCGTCGGTTCATGCTCGGCGTTTTCGAGGATTTCCACGTCGCGGCCGAGGCGGGTGCAGATCTCCACCATGCGCGCGCCATAGGCGCCGTTGACCAGAATCAGCGCTTTTCCCTTAGCCGGGATCAGGGTGCCCAATGCCGCCTCCACGGCGAAGGTACCGCTGCCCTGGACCGGCACGCAGACGTAATTGTTGCCGTCACTGTCTGCCCCGTCACTCCCGACAGCCAAATCCACCAGGCGTTCACAGACGCGGGCGTTGATGTCGAGGAACGCTTCGTCGCGGGAGCCACGGTCGCGCAGCATGGCCTCGCGGGTTTCGCGCGCCGTGGTCAGGGGGCCCGGCGTCAGAAGCCAGGGGTCGTCTCGGGAATCGTTACTGTCGGCGGTCATGAGTCACGCATCCATAAAATGAGGAAGCGCAGAATACCCCGCACGGCTGCTTATCAAAAGGGCCAGAGTACGTCGGCCCGAAAAAAGGGCCAGAGTACGTCAGGTACTGCGGCCCCGAAAAAGGGCCCTGAAAAGAGGCCTCCAAAAAGGAGACCTCTTTCCCTTCATAGCCTTTGCGGTACGGGGCTTTAGCAATCGCGGCCAAAATAGGTCTGCAGGGGCAAGCGCCAGTCGGTGGAGCCGGCCCGCACTTCGGCCCCGTTCGACGTTCTCTTGAGGCGCAGATGACGGTCGAAGAGATGCAGCCGGCCATGTTTCGCCAGGAACTTCCGCTGCACGATCAAGGCTTCCTTCTCGCGCAGAATCCAGCGCGTGTGGGCGTCGTAATCGTAGAAGCTGCCGTTGTCGTGCTGCATCACGTGGACCAGCTCGTGGACCAGCACCGACTGGGCGCAGAGATTGGTCTCCGGCTTCAGCACGATATCGAGATAGATGACGCGGGAGGGATGAAAGAAGCCCAGGACCGGACATTTGTCCTGGCAGGCCAGGCGTTCCATCTTTTCATGGGCCGCGAAGACAATATCGGGAGCCTTACCGGGAAGTTCGTATCCGGTGTAGAGGCTGATCCAGGATAACAGACCGGCCACAAGGGCTTTCATACTCAGGACGTCCATTTTGGCCTCCTTCCTCCCCGTCAGGGGATGAAGAGAATGGTTCCCTCCCCGCTTTTACCTTTGTCTTTGCCTCTCTCCCATTGGCATTGCTACGGATAATAGTATAGCAAAACTATGGGTTAATATATGGTTATCCCCAGGTAACACAAGCCCGGAAAAACATCAGTTACAAAAGCTTAACCCTATCTCTTCAAGATATGGAAGATATATTTTATATCTATCTATATCTAGTGAGGACTGTTTCTTTTTTGCCTCAGTCGCTTTTTGTTTCCATATCCCACCTCACTACTGTGTTATGCGGCTCTTTGTTGAGGCCCGACGTACCCTGGGCCTTTGCGGGCCGACGTTGCCTGGGCCGTTTGGGCCGACGTTGCCTGGGCCGTTTGGGCCGACGCACCCCCGGTGAGACGGGGTGAAACGGTGGTGATTTTACACCAAGTCGTTGATTTCACACGATTTCACCCCTCGAAGGGCTCAAAATGTTAACATTTGTCATCATTTGTTAACATGCGCGGCCGCAAGCCAGGGTTTGCACGGGCTTGCGGCGGGTGCGGCGCAACACACGAAGGCAGGAATAACCACAGAGGCACGGAGGCACAGAGAAGAAAGGGAAAAAGTAGAATATCCCTTTTTTCCGAGCACCTTTTTATTAACACTGTCAAAGAGCTTCCCCTTCCGCATGGACCCATGGGGAAATTTGAGGATAATATTCCTAACATAAAGAAGGCCGGGAGTCAAGAAGCGCCAGGGTACGTCGGCGCTAGAAAAGTTCGGGGCAAGAAATGAGAGGGGAGTTGGCTCGGAGGGGACAAACTGATTGTAAGCCTGTAATGTCTGCTCTTATAGCGGGAAGGGAAAGTAGGGCCGTGCCGGTTCAAAAGGCGTGGGGGGTGGAATAACGATGGCGCGACTGACGGAGCAGGAACAGCAGGAGATCATCCGCTTCATTGAGGCGGGTAAGCCGCTGCCGGATAAGTACCGTTTCCTGCTGTTCGAGGAAAAGCGCGAGGTCGAGCTTGTCTGGAACGGCAAGACCAGCGAAGTGTGCAACGTCACCCTACCGTTCCAAACAATTGAGCATGTGGATGAACCCCGAGCGGAGAAGCCGGAAGACAGCGCGCTGCAATCGGACCTGTTTGCAACCGATTCACGGGGACGGCAACTCGCGGGCTGGACCAATAAGCTGATCTGGGGCGACAACAAGCTGATCCTCTCCAGCCTGAAAAACGGCCCGATGCGTGAGGAGATTGAGGCACAAGGGGGCCTCAAGCTGATTTATATCGATCCGCCCTTCGATGTGGGAGCCGACTTCTCCATGGATATCGATATCGGCGACGACACCTTCACCAAGAAGCCCAACATCCTCGAAGAAATTGCCTACCGGGACACCTGGGGACAAGGCACTGATTCCTTTATCGCAATGATCTTTGAGCGACTCATCCTGATGCGGGATTTGCTCGCGGAAGATGGGAGCATCTATGTGCATTGCGATTGGAGAGTCCACGCCTACATTCGCATTGTGCTCGATGAGGTCTTTGGGCGAGACTTCTTCAAGAATGAGATTATATGGCATTACCGGCGCTGGCCTGCGAAGGCACCAATATTTCAACGTAGCCATGACACAATTTTTTGGTTTGGAAAGACGGAAATGACAATTTGGAACCAACAATTCCAAGAATTGTCAGAAGCGACTCTAAAACGTTTTGGGGGAAAAAAAGTCCGAGGTGAGACGACCAAGGTAGTTCTAGAAGAGGAATCAGCGGGAGCGCCGATGCGCGACGTATGGGACGTTAAACACGTCCTAGGCGCAAACCCCGAGAATATCGGCTACCCCACCCAAAAACCCGAAGCCCTATTAAAGCGCATTATTCAGGCATCCTCCAACGAAGGCGATCTAGTGGCCGACTTCTTTTGCGGTTCCGGCACCACCGCCGCCGTGGCGGAGAAGCTGGGGCGCAAGTGGATCGTCAGCGACCTAGGTAAGTTCGGCATCCATACCACACGGAAACGCATGATCGGCGTACAGCGGAGCCTCAAAGCCAAAGGCAAGGACTATCGCGCCTTCGAAATCCTCAATCTCGGCAAGTACGAGCGCCAGCACTTCATTGGCATCAATCCCGACCTGCGTGAGGAGCAGAAACAACAGCAGATTGCAGCAAAGGAAGCGGCATTCCTAGACCTGATCCTGCGTGCCTACCGGGCGGAGAAGACCGATGGTTTTGCCACCTTCCACGGTAAACGCGCCGGGCGGCTGGTTGCGATTGGACCGGTCAATCTACCGGTGACCAGACTGTTCGTAGAGGAGATCATCCTCGAGTGCCGCAAAAAGCACATCACCAAGGTGGATATCCTGGGCTTTGAGTTCGAGATGGGACTGTTCCCCAACGTGCTGGACGAAGCGCGAGACAAGGGTATCGACATCGCGCCCAAATACATCCCGGCCGATGTTTTCGACAAGCGGGCGGTGGAAAAGAATCAGGTGGTGTTCCACGATGTTGCCTTCATCGAGATTAAGCCGCATGTGAAGAAAAACACAGTAGCAGTGGAACTGACCGACTTCTCGGTCTTCTATGCGCAGGACTCCATCGCCAATGCCGAGGCGACACTCAAAAACAAGGCTAGCAAAATTGTAGTCGAAAAGGGTCAGATCGTGAAGGTGAGCAAAGACAAAGATGGCATCGTCGCTCGGGAAACGCTGACCGAACACTGGACAGACTGGATCGACTACTGGTCGGTGGATTTCGATTTTGAGAGCAAGCGTGAAATCATCCGCGTGAAGAACGCCGAGACCGGTGAGTCGGATGAGCAATGGACCGGAGACTTCGTCTTCGAGAACGAGTGGCAGAGCTTTCGCACCAAGAAGGACCGCACTTTGGAATTAACTAGCGTCGCCCACGAATGCCCGTCCGGGCAGCGCAAGGTAGCCGTCAAGGTAGTGGATATTTTCGGCAATGACACCATGACCATTGTCGAGGTGAACGTGGGAGGGAAGTCCTGATGGCACTGCACAAGGATTTTCCCGATTCACCGCATGCAATTCTTGACCCCGACATACGCTGGTTTCCGGCCGACGAGACTCTGCGCGAGACGAGCAGCGACAAGCTTATGCCACCGCTGGTGGCGCAGCTTCGCAAAAAGGTAAAGGAGTTTCGCGACGGCGGCTATGTGGGCGCAACCGAGACCAGCCGAAGCCTTCTGAGCTGGTGGTTCAAGGAACCCCATCTGCTGCCCCAGGACGACGGCACAATGGCGGAATTTCAATATTTCTTCGCCCAGCAGGAGGCGCTGGAAACCATCATCTATCTCTATGATGTGGTGGGCGTGAAGGATAAGTTCGACCTGATGCGATTCGATAGTTCCGGTGCGGTGTCGGCGGGCATGTTCGACGAGACCTGGCGGCGCTTCGTGGTGAAGATGGCCACCGGCAGCGGCAAGACCAAGGTTTTGAGCTTGGCGCTGGCCTGGAGCTTTTTCCACAAGCTCTATGAGCTGGACTCCGAACTGGCACGTAATTTCCTAGTGATCGCCCCCAATATCATCGTGCTGGACCGCATCTACAAGGATTTCCAAGATTTGCGTATCTTCTTCGAGGACCCGGTGCTGCCGGACAACGGGTTCGATGGGCGCAACTGGCGGGACGATTTTCAACTCACCCTGCACAAGCAGGACGAGGTGCGCGTTACCCAACCCACGGGTAACATCTTTCTAACCAATATCCATCGCGTTTATTCGAGCGATGACATCCCGCCCTCACCCGATGACGATAATACCATGGAGTATTTCCTCGGCAAGCGACCCACTGGCGCGACGACAGATTCAAAAGTGGACCTGGGAATGATCGTACGTGACATCAACGAGCTGATGGTGCTCAACGACGAGGCGCACCATATTCACGATAAAAAGTTAGCGTGGTTCAAGTCCATTGAGGACATCCACAATCGGCTTTTACAGAAAGGTGAGTCACTGGCCCTACAGGTGGACGTGACGGCCACGCCCAAGCACAACAGCGGCGCAATCTTCGTGCAAACCGTGGCGGATTATCCGCTGGTGGAGGCGATCTCCCAAAACGTGGTCAAGCATCCGGTGCTGCCCGACGCCCCCAGTCGAGCGAAGTTAAGCGAGCGCCAGAGCGCCAAATACACCGAGAAATACACCGATTACATCGACCTGGGCGTGATTGAGTGGCGCAAAGCATATGCCGAGCACGAAAAGATGGGCAAGAAGGCCATCCTGTTCGTGATGACCGACGATACCCGCAACTGTGACGACGTAGCTGAGTATCTAGAAAACCGCTATCCCGACCTGAAAGACGCAGTGCTGGTCATTCATACCAAAAACAATGGCGAGATTTCCGAAGCCGCAACAGGCAAGGCCAAGGAGGAGCTGGAAAAGCTGCGCCGTCAATCCAACGAGATCGACGACGCAAGCAGTCCTTACAAAGCAATCGTCTCTGTAATGATGCTCAAGGAGGGCTGGGACGTTCGGAACGTCACCACCATTGTCGGGCTGCGCCCCTATGCGGCCAAGAGCAACATCCTGCCCGAACAGACCCTCGGGCGTGGCCTGCGCAAGATGTATCCTGGTGGACTGGAGGAATACGTCAGTGTCGTGGGAACAGATGCGTTTATGGACTTTGTAGAATCTATCCAGGCCGAGGGCGTGGAACTGGAACGCACGGCCATGGGTGAAGGCACTAAGCCCAAGACGCCGCTTGTCGTAGAGATCGATAACGAAAACGACAAGAAGGACATCGAAGCGCTGGACATGGAAATCCCTGTGCTAACACCGCGCGTGTATCGGGAATACAAGAACCTTGCCGATTTGGACCCGGGCGCGCTCGACCATCAGCAGGTCACTTATCAGCAATTCAGCGAGGAAGAACAGCGTGAGATCGTCTTTAAAGACATCACTACCGGCGAAGTGACGCATACGACGATCCTTGATACGGCTGGTGTAGCCGATTATCGCAATGTGATCGGTTATTTTGCTCAGACGATTATGAAGGAGCTGCGACTGGTCAGCGGCTACGATGTGCTTTACGGCAAGATCAAAGAATTTGTGCAAGCTAATCTTTTCGACCAACCCGTAGAGCTGGGACACCCCAACACGCTGCGCAATTTGTCGGAACTTGCTGCCACCAAAACATTGATTGAGACCTTCAAAAAAGCAATCAACAACCTGACGATACAAGAACAAGGCGATGCGGAAATCCGGGACACCATCAAACTGAGAAAGACGCGGCCCTTTGTTGTGAAGGACCAGGGTTATCTCGTTCCAAAAAAGAGTGTCTTCAACCGGATTATTGGCGACAGTCACCTGGAGCTACAGTTTGCCGGTTTCCTGGAGAACTGTTCGGACGTGGTGTCCTATGCCAAGAACTACCTCGCGGTCCATTTCAAGCTGGATTACGTCAACGCCGACGGGAACATCTCAAACTACTATCCAGATTTTCTGGTCAAGCTGTCGGACAAGAAAGTCGTCATTGTCGAGACAAAAGGCCTGGAAGACCTGGATGTTCCGCTGAAGATGGCGCGCTTGCGGCAATGGTGCGAAGACATAAATCGGGTGCAGTCCGACGTGCAATATGATTTCGTCTACGTGGATGAAAAGGGATTCAAAAAATATGCTCCCACAGCGTTCCAGAAATTGATGGACGGTTTCCGGGAATATAAGGAATAGCCATCCTAAAGGCCCTTCCTCTGGCCCTTCCCTCCCCACGTGGTTTCGGGCAAAGTGGCGGCCCCGCCAGACAAAGAAGGCCCGCGCCCCACATGGATATGGCCACCGCACATAAAATCCGGGAGAACCCGAAATTCGCGGCCATGGTCGCGCGCAAGGAGCGCATGGGCGGCGGCTGACGTGCTTCATGCTGGTGGTTTATTTCGGCTTCATCCTCACCATCGCATTTACCCCCCACTGGCTGGCCATGCCGCTCTCGGACGTGGGGGGCGCGGCGACTGGCGTGTGACCATCGGCATTCCGCCGGGCATCCATATGCTGGCGTCAGAGGGTATGGAGGGGTAGGCTTTATGGCTGCGAGTGGGGAAGGCTATTGAGGAATTGCGGGCCACGGAGCCGAGGGGGGGGTAGTGCATTAATGGCCGGGGAGAGCGAGGGGGACACGCGCCGGGTGCACCAAGACTTTCAAGGGGAATGGAAAATGAAACGCGTCGTTCACGCCATCTCATTTACGCTCATCGGATTGGCTGCGTTCTTTGCCCTGATTACGGGCGCATATTCGCAGGAGTATGACTTTGAAACGTTACGATGGGGGATGGAATTAGAAGAAGTCGGGGAACGTGTGCCGGGGTTGGTAAAGGAGGATGCGTTTTCAGCGTCCACATCCAAGGCCATACACCGGCATGAGGCTTCCATCAGCTATCTCTTCGCCGATAACAAGCTCGGAGAGGTCATGATCTTGTTCCAACTCTATGGAGATGAGGTCAACGAAGAAGAAAGGCGCAGACTTTTTCAAATCCTCCTCGAGGAATACACGAAAAAATACGGGGACCCCGTCGAAACCGATAATCTGGAAGACGACAGCAACAAGAGCGCGGGCTGGAGAACGGAGCGCACCGAGGTCAACTTGATGATCATGGGCCTCGACTCTCATTTCCTCACCATCTGGCATTCAAGCATCGCCATGAAGGAAGAAATGGAAAAGGCGCGAAATGCCCATATCGCCGCCGGGGAATAATTGACGCGGATGGTGTTGTCGGAATCACCGTCCGCTTATGACCCTTTTGGGGCCGACGTACTCTGGCCCAAAACGGACATACCGCCGGGACAGATTCTTTACTTTCGGTTCCCCGTGCCGGCTTACGGGCCTTCCTGTTTCTTCTCCGCCAGATGTTGGGCAACGGCGCTCAGGGCAACGACGCGATGATAATCGTCCGCAATGGAGTTGGCGGTGCGTAGCGCCCCGTCCACGTCCCCGGCCGCTGCCTGGATTCCGGCAACCTCGCCCAGGGCCTCGACGCGAAAATAATCATCCTCGATGGCGGTGGCGGTGCGAGGCGCCCCGTCCATGTCCCCGGCTTTCGCCTGAGCTCTGGCAATGTTGCTCAGGGCCACGCCGCTAAAATAACTGTCCGCGATGGCGTTGGCGGTGCGCAGCGCCCCGTCCACATCCCCGGCCGCTGCCTGGGCTTGGGCAATGTCGCTCAGGGCATACTCGCGCGAGCTATCGCTCTCGATGACGTCGGCAACGCCGAGGGCAACCTCAATGGTGTGCAGCGCCCCGTCCACATCTCCGGTCGCTGCCTGGGCTCTAGCAACTGCCCCCAAAGCCGAGGCGCGGTCGTCATTCTCCGGGATACCATTGGCGGTGCGCAGCGCCCCGTCCATGTCACCGGTTTTCACTTGGGCTCCGGCAATGTAGCTCGGGGCCACGCCGCGCCACGTGTTGTCCTCGATGGTGTTGGCGGTGCGTATCGCCCCGTCTACGTCTCCGGCCTCCGCCTGGACTCTGGTAATTTCGCTCAGGGCATACCCGTGCTGTCCAACGCTCTCGATGACGTTGGCAACGCCGAGGGCAACCTCGATGGTGCCGAGCGCCCCGTCCACATCCCCGGCCGTTGCCTGGGCGTCAGCAATGTCGCTCAGGGCTCGGGCGCGGTCGTAATTCCTCGAGAGGCTGTTGGCGGCGCGCAACGCCCCGTCCACATCCCCGGCTTTCGCCTGGACTCTGGTAATGTCGATCAAAGCCTGGGCGTGTTTATGAAAATCCGAGATACCACCAGCGGTGCGCAGCGCCCCGTCCACATCCCCGGCCTCCGCCTGGGCCTGGGCAATGGCGCTCAAGGCTCGGGCGCGGTAGTCATACTCCGAGATACCATCGGCGGCGCGTAGCGCCCCGTCCATGTTCCCGGCTTTCGCCTGGGCTCTGGCAATGTTGCTCAAGGCATAACCGCGCTTGTTGCCCCCCTCGATGACGTCGGCAATGCCGAGGGCCACCTCGATGGTGCCGAGCGCCTCGTCCACATCCCCGGCCTTCACCTGGGCTTCGGCAATTGCACTCAGAGCGCCAGCGCGAAAAGCTTTGTCCTTAATGGCTTTGGCGACGCCGAGGGCATCGGCAAGGACACCCTGGATCCTGGGATCGGACGGGTTGGCTGCCGCTTCTTCCTCAACGTCGGCGCCCGGGCCGGACGTGAGAAGCAATGCCGCCACGGCGACGATCAGAAACGATAGAAACCAGAGTTTCCTCATGTTGTTCCCCTTGGCGGGGAGTATATGGCACTTGGGAACGAATGAGAACGACTGGAAACCATCCAGGCTCAATGTCTGCTGGTGGCTAAGTGCTGACATAGGGGCGGTGGCCTCTAAAGGCAGACGATCGCCGCAGAAGGTGAGATTTTTTGTCTGTTTCACACAAGACGCGAAAGTGACGTTAAAGCTTGGTTCAAGTGAAGATCGTGCGCTAGCGTTGCAAGGGTAAGCACCCTTTAAAAGCGGGAGCGCGGATCAATGAGTGAGAATAACCCCAAGAAAGACCAGCTCATCGCCACGGCTGCCGCCTTGTGCGGTGTGATTGGTTTGACCGTCGCCCTTCACGGCCTCGATGAGACCCTCGTTCTCACCGGCTTCATAGTGGTCCCCCTGAGTTCCATGGTGTTCGTTGTCTCGGGGATGCACGTGTGGCGCCACCGCGGCGAGAGTGAAAACTCCGAGCCTGGACCCCGCAGCGGTATCCTGGGGGTTAAGGCCCTCATCATTTCCGGGGCCGTGGTTATCGCCGCCATTACCGGCCTGACGATGCATCTGGGCGGCGGAGAAGTTTTCGGCATCCTGGCGGGCGCAGCCGTCGTCGTCGGCCTTTACTTCCTGGGGCGCAAAGCCTATCGCGCTCTGCGCCGGGCGATGGGAGCGCCGTCATGAAAAAATCGTTCGCCCGTATAGGGCCGACGTACCCTGGCCCGTTTATAGGGCCGACGTACCCTGGCCCGTTTATAGGGCCGACGTACCCTGGCCCGTTTATAGGGCCGACGTACCCTGGCCCGTTTATAGGGCCGACGTACCCTGGCCCGCCCCTTCCCCTTCCCCGTGGTTTCGGGCAAAGTGGCGGCCGCTAGATAAAGGAGAAGCCGCGCGCGCAGAGAAGCCCCATGGATATCGCCACCGCACATAAAATCCGGGAGAACCCCAAGTTCCAGGTCATGGTCGCGCGCAAGGAGCGCATGGGGCGGCGGCTGACGTGCTTCATGCTGGTGGTCTATTTCGGCTTCATCCTGACCATCGCATTCGCCCCCCACTGGCTGGCGGTGCCCCTTAGCGAGACAGGCGTGCTGACCATCGGTATTCCGCTGGGCATCGCCATCATTCTCTCCGCCTTCGCGGCGACGGGGGTTTACGTCTATTGGGCCAACACCCATTTCGACGAGATCACCCGGGAAATTCTTAAAGAGGCGGGACACTGACAGACCTCAATATTCCCGCCATCGCCATGTTCTTCGTCTTCGTGGCGGCGACGCTGGCCATTACCTGGTGGGCGGCGCGGCGCACCCGCACGCGCGATCATTTTTACGCCGCGGGCGGCAATATCACGGCCTTGCAGAACGGGCTGGCCATCGCCGGGGATTATATGTCGGCGGCCTCCTTTCTGGGTATCTCGGGGCTGGTGTTTTTGTCGGGCTATGACGGGCTGATCTATTCCATCGGTTTCCTGGTGGGATGGCCCATCATTCTGTTCCTCATCGCCGAGCGGCTGCGCAATCTGGGGCGTTATACCTTCGCCGATGTGGTGTCGTTCCGGTTGTCGGCGGTGCCGGTGCGCTCGATCTCGGCCTGCGGCGCCCTGGCCACGGTGATTCTGTATCTCATCGCGCAGATGGTGGGGGCGGGAAAGCTGATCGAGCTGTTGTTCGGGCTGCCTTATGAATCGGCGGTGATTATCGTCGGCGTGTTGATGATCCTCTATGTGAGCTTCGGCGGCATGATCGCCACCACCTGGGTGCAGATCATCAAGGCGGTGCTGTTGTTGCTGGGGGCCAGCTTCATGGCCATCGCCGTGCTGTGGAATATGGGCTTCAGCTTCGAGACCCTGTTCGAGCGCGCCGTGGACGTGCATCCGAAAGGGGAAGCCATCATGGCGCCGGGGGGGCTGCTCAGCGATCCGGTCTCGGCCATTTCATTGGGGCTGGCCTTGATGTTCGGCACCGCCGGGTTGCCCCATATCCTGATGCGTTTTTTCACCGTGGCCGATGCGCGCGAGGCGCGGAGTTCGGTGTTCTACGCCACCGGCTTCATCGGCTATTTCTACATTCTGACGTTTATTATCGGCTTCGGGGCCATCGTTCTGGTGGGCGGCGACGCGCGGTTTCTCGACTCCGCGGGCGCGCTGATCGGCGGCAACAACATGGCGGCGATCCACCTGGCCCAGGCCACCGGCGGCGATTTGTTCCTGGGTTTTATCTCGGCAGTGGCCTTCGCCACCATCCTGGCGGTGGTCTCGGGGCTCACATTGGCCGGGGCGTCGGCGGTGAGTCATGATCTGTATGCCAGCGTATTCCGCCACGGCGAGGCCGATGACGCCGAGGAATTACGGGTCTCGCGCCTGGCCACGGTGGGGCTGGGGGTTCTCGCCATCGGACTGGGAATCGTCTTCGAGCAACAGAACGTGGCCTTCATGGTGGGGCTGGCGTTTGCTATCGCGGCGAGCGCCAATTTCCCGGTGCTGTTGCTGTCCATGTACTGGTCGCGGCTGACCACGCGCGGGGCCTTTTGGGGCGGCGCCTGTGGCCTTGGCGTGGCGGTGGGGCTGATGATTCTGGGGCCCACGGTATGGGTGGACGTGCTGGGTAATGCGCAGGCCGTCTTCCCCTATAAATACCCCGCCTTGTTCGCCATGAGCGCGGCCTTCCTGGCGGCCTGGGGCTTTTCCGTCTCCGACACGTCCACGCGGGCGGCGGGCGAGCGCGAGGCCTTCGACCTGCAATATATCCGCTCGGAAATGGGGCGGGTTGGAGAGGGTTAGGGTTATTTCCCGCGTATCGCCGCCTGTACGATAGTTTCCAGGCGGTCGAGAAATTGGGAACGGTGGGATTTGGCGAAGGGCGGCGGGCCGCCGGTGACCTCGCCGCTGTCCCGTAAATTCTGCATCAGTTGGCGCTGGGCCAGGGCCATGCCGATGCTGTTTTCGGTAAATGGTTCCCCATCAGTGCGCAAAACAAACGCGCCGCGTTCGAGACAGCGCGCGGCCAGGGGAATGTCGTTGGTGACGCAGATATCAGAGGATTGGATGTGTTCGGCGATCCAGTCATCGGCGGCGTCGGCCCCATGAGCCACCACCACCAACTCCACCAGGGGATCGCGCGGCGGGCGGATGCCGCCATCGCTCACCATGAATGTCTTGAGCCCGTGACGCTCCGCCACGCGCAGGGTTTCGTCGCGCACCGGACAGGCGTCGGCGTCTATGTAGATTTCCGGCATAAGGGTTCCCCATAGCCCGCATCGCGATAGCAGGCAAGGCGGGCCTCTTTATTGAGCGCCGCATCTTCTTATAGGGCCGACGTACCCTGGCCCACCCTGGCGCTGTTTATTCACGCCTTGAACGCGCGCAGGTAGTCCGGCTCGGCGATGCCTTCCATCAGGCGTGGACAGGGTTCGGGCTTGTCCGTAGTGGTGGTGATGGGCAGCACCCCGGCCCAGACCGGCTGGCTGTAATCGTCTTCATTGTCATTGGGGCCGCCCGTGCGCAGCTTGGCGGAGGCTTCGTCGATCTCCATCCACACCACCTTGGTGGCCTTGATCTCCTTGGCACTGACCGGGCGCAGTTCCTCCCAGCGGCCGGGAAACATGCGCTCGATGAAGGTTTTGAGATGTTTGGTCTTGGCCGCGCCGTCCTCGACCTGGCGCGCCGTCCCGAACAGCATGACGGAGCGATAATTCACCGAGTGGTTGAAGCCCGAACGGGCAAGGACGATTCCGTCGAGCAGCGATACGCTGACGCAGACCGGGGCGTCGGTCATCATGTGGCAGAAGGTGCGGCTCTTGGACGAACCGTGGAAATAGATCCGGTTGCCCTCGCGCCAATGGATGGTCGGAGTCACGAAGGGCTGGCCGTCGATGGAAATGCCGACGTGACAAATCATTGTGGCATCGAGGATGGCGTGGATCGTTTCCTTGTCGTAGCTGGCGCGGTCATGACGGCGGCGCAGCCGCGTACGTTCGCTGGGGGCGTTGCTGGGGGCGTCGGTGGTCAAGGCGCTGTCCTCCGGTTTGAAATTGGCGGGTAGGATCTACTAGAAAAAATACCTCAGCCACACATAGAGATGGGCGATGGCGACGCTGAGAAGCATCAGCGGCATGCCGATCTTGAGGAAGGTGAAGAAGCTGATGGGGTAGCCGGCGCGGGCGCCAAGACCCGAGACCATCACATTGGCGGCGGCCCCGATCAGCGAGCCGTTGCCGCCGAGACAGGCCCCCAGGGCCAGCGACCACCACACCGGCTCCATGATGTCCCTGCCGCCGAACGCGGGTTCCATGGATTCCACCAGCGGGATCATGGTGGCGACGAAGGGGATATTGTCCACCGCCGCCGAGACCACCGCCGAGAGCCACAGGGTGGCGTAGGCCGTGGCCTCCAGATCGCCGCCGGTAAACTCGGTCAGCGCCTTGCCGAGGATGGTCAGCATGCCGGCATGTTCGACCCCGGCGACAATAACGAACAGACCGATGAAGAAGAACAGCGCCGGCCATTCCACCTCCTGCATGGCTTCGTGGAGGCGGGCGGCCTGGTTGTGCTCGGTCTCGCCCCAACTCACCACCAGCAACAGTATCGCGGCCCCCAGCATGGCCGTGGTGCCGGGCAGGACGTGGTATTGCTCGCCGATGATGAAGCCGGCGATGACCAGCGCCAGCACGGTCAGCGACTTCTTGAGCAGCACCACGTCCTTGATGCTGTCGGCTTCCCTGAATCCCATCACCCGTTCGCGGTGTTTCTCGTCGGCGATCAGGCCCTTGGCCCAGAGCAGCTTGAAGAGGGGCACCATGACGATCAGCACAATCACCGAGAGCGGGCCCATATTGGTCATGAACTGCATGAAGGTAAGCCCCGTGGCCGAGCCGATAAGGATGTTGGGCGGATCACCGATCAGGGTCGCCGTGCCGCCGATATTGGCGGCCAGTATCTGGCTGAACAGGAAGGGATAGGGCGAAATGTTCAGTTTCTCGACGATCAGCAGCGCCACCGGAACCACCAGCAGCACCGTGGTCAGGTTATCGAGGAAGGCCGAGAAGACGGCGGTGACGATGCTGAGCACGATGAGAATGCCCATGGGGTCGGCATTGACCTTTTTGGTGGACCAGATGGCCACGAACTCGAAGACGCCGGAGACCCGGGTTATGGAGACGATGATCATCATGCCGGTGAGCAGGGCGATGGTGTTGAAATCGATGCCGGCGATGGCCTGGGCCTGGCTGATGACCCCGGTGACAATCACCAGACCGGCGCCGATCAGAACCACCACGGTGCGGTTGAGTTTCTCCGAGAGCAGGATGGCGTAGGTGGCGATGAGGATGGTGGCGCTGAGCCACAGCGGATCGAGGCCGAAGATCACGGAATGCCCCATGACGGGCGTGGCTCCCATGGGGAGAACGGTGGCGATACCCTCGGCGAGGGCGTCGACGTCCCCGGGGAGAGGAGTGGCGGTGGTCATTCTTCGGACTCCTTGTCCGACTCCTCCTCCAGCTTCTTGCGCGCCGCTTCTTTCTCCAGTTTACGCTGTGCCCGTTCCTTCTGCTTGGCTTTTTGCGCGGTCTCGCGGTCGTATTCCTCGTGCAGCCCATAGAGCACCGAGAAAAAGGAGATGGCGCCGAGCAGCTTGTTCTCCTCATCCACCACCGGCACCACGTATTGCTTGCCGGTTATCAGCATCAGGGCGTCGATCAGGGGGGTGTCGGGGGTGACCGTCCTGACCTGGCGGTCCACCAGCTCGCCGATGGTTTTTCCACGCACCGATACCAGGCGTTCCTGCATCTCCTCGGCGGATTCGTCGAGATAGCTGGCGTGGCTCATGGCGCGTTCCACCCGGCTCATGATGGAGATGGTCTTGGGCAGCATGAACCCCATCAGGCTGTCGCCGCTGATGAGGCCGGCGAAGGTGCCGTCGCGCTCGGTCACCGGCACCAGGCCCATATGTTTCTCGACCATGAAGTCGATGGCCCTGGCGGCGGGTTCGTCGGCGAACAGGCTGGTCTTGATGGGGGCCATCATGGTTCTGCAGTCCATTGCGCGTACCTCCCAAAGAGATGTTTCACCGCATTGGCTACAGCTTAGACATTGCCGCCATCGATTGCAGAAATAAATGAAGGGGCCAGGATTCAGTCCATGGCGGGCTTGTTTCCCTGTTAGTTCCCGGGCGGCGACCCCACATCGAACAGGTTGATCTGGTTGCCCATGCGGGTCTGTATGGCGTTGCCGGCCAGGCCCCTGGAATAGAGCAAGATATTCAGCGAGCCGCCGTAGTAGAAATTGCCGAGTTTCGTAGTGACCCGCTTGACCACCTTGCCGGGCACCATACCGGGATTCAGGGTGACCGAGCCGATGGTGTCGAGCCCGACCGGGATGGACGCCACATAGCCGGTTATTTCCTTGCCGTCGAGACCGGCATAGGTCACTTCGATGACGATAACGCCGCGCTGGAAATCCTGAAACTGGCTGAAATCGGTTCCCGGCCGTCCCACGTTGCCGTCCAGGGGCGCCCAGTTGGGAAAGTCCGAATAGCCGTAGGTGTTGCTGGGGACCACCGCCGCGTGGACGATGGTGCCGCTCACCGGGGCGTGGAAGTGGTGGTAGGTGTTGGGCATCAACACGCAAGATTGCCCCGAGCCGCCCACGAAGCGGTCCCGGTATTCCTGCGGCACGCCCTCGAGCAGCTGGGCCAGGCTCAGCGGGATACCCTTGACGTCAAGCACGGTATCGTATTGCAGGGGGTTGTCGATGACCTTTCTTTGCGCCGTCGAATCCCCGCTCAGCACCTGAACCAGCGGGTTCATGATGCAGTCGGTGGGCGCGGAGACGATGTAATCACGCTCGGGGAATTGGTCCCGCGCCATGGTGGCCGGACGGCTGGGGATGGTGCCGGTGGCGTCATCCACGGTGAGTTCACGGGCGAAGAAATCGTTCCATGAGCGGTAGTCGCCGGGGTTTTGTTTCTGGTAGTCGGAGATTTCGATACGCGGATCGTTGACCCATTGCGCCACGTGGACCGTGGAGGCGGGGCTGTCCATATAGGCGCCTCTCTGGGTGCTGAAATCCTTGGTGAAGCGCCGGCCCACGGCAAGCGCCACGGCCGGGTTGAGCGGGCTTCTGCCCTGGACGAAATCGCGGCCCGCCGGGTTGTGGTAATAGAACCAGGCGAAATCTTGGATGTATTGCAGGCCGTTATCGTGAGTTCCGCTGGCCTCGGGAAGAAAGACGCACCAGTCGAGAAAGGTTTCCACCATGCGGTTCCGCAACCCGGCGGCGTTTTTCGAATGCCAGGGGTTTTTCAAAGGCGCACCCACCGCGTTGAGATAGCCCGCCGGTGGATCCTGCAGGCCCTTGCGCACGGCCTCCAAAGCCAGGGGGACAGCCGCGTTGGTGCCGTACTGGGTGATCAGATATTGCAGCGACGGGCCACAGGGGGAGGCCGCCACGCGGAAGATGGTTGCGCCATCCAACCCCGCCCCGGCGTCTCTGGTTTTGCCGGTTTTGTTGGTTTTCATCAGGGAGTCGGCGATGGCGTCGTACTGGCTTTGCGGGATCAGCGTCCGCATGTTTTCCGGCACATGGCCCGTGTAATTTTTTACCTGCGCGGTCTCGACAAGGGCCGGACCCTTGACCAGCGGCCAAAAGTAGACGGCCCCCGCGGCGGCAAGCAGAACGAAGAGGGCGGGGACTACGTGTTTGGATTTCATGACGGGTTTCCTTCCTGGTTAACACACCCGCCGGGGGCGAGGGGGAGGCGCCGGGGGACGCGGAGGACGCGGGCATTGCCAGACGGTGGCGGGCGGGCCGGTTCATGGTCCGGGATCTGTTTTGGAACCTATTTGGGGCTTATTCTGACATGGGGTCTATGTTGACGCGAATCGAGGGGATGGGGGGAAGATGTTAAGCCGATTTTTGGATTCGCTGTCCGCGTCTCTCGTGGCTTAGGCGGGATTCGACGGGCGTGGGGTTTCTGTGGGGTTTCTGTGGGTTTTTTGTGGGGTTTCCGTGGGGTTTCCGTGGAAATTCCCCCCTTCCCTTGCCCGGCGAAGGCGAATTCCCTTAAGGTGGGTGCGGTTTAGTATTAATTCCATCTTTGGGGAGAACCCATGCCCAAGACCGATATGAAAAAGATCAAAAGCGAAGACCTGGCCGAGCTCTCCGATGAAGCCCTGGACCGGGCGGCGGCGGAGGCCGAATTCTGTAAATGGACCACGTCGAGCAACTGGTAATTTTTTCCATTTCTCCGGCTGAATAACCGGACGGGAAACCTGACGACAGGGGGGAGTGAGGAATGACCGCGCTCGACGATGCAAGCGGCGATACGGAATTTGTCGACTTCTGGAACGAGATTCTGGTTCCCAAGTTCATTGCCTTCAAACATGTGCTGGTGGAGGGCCTGACCCACCACAGCGAGGCCATCTTCCCCACATTGCGGGTCAAGGAAGGCGATCATGTTCTCGATATCGGCTGTGGCTTTGGCGATACGGCCATCAAGCTGGCGCGTCTGGTGGAACCATCGGGCCGGGTATTGGGCATAGACTGTTGCGACGCCTTCATGGAATACGGCATCAAGGAAGCCGCCGCCGAAGGCCTGGACAATGTGAGCTTCGCCAATGGCGACGTCATCAACATGGATTTTAAGCCGGAATATGATTTCGTCTTTTCACGCTTTGGCACCATGTTCTTCGCCAATCCCGTGGCCGCCATGCGCAATATGCGCATGTCCATGAAACCCGGCGCCACCATGACCCATATCGTCTGGCGCACGCGCGACGACAACCCCTGGCTGAGCATGGCCGAGGAGGTGGCGCTGGAATTCCTGCCGCCGCCGGGCGAAGACGGGCGCAGCTGTGGCCCCGGCCCCTTTTCCATGGCCAACCAGGAGATGGTGACGGGCATGATGAAGTCGGCGGGCTATGAGAATATTGAGTTCGAGCGGGTGGATGCGCTGGTGCTGGTGGGCAGGACCGTTCAGGACGCCATCGATTTCCAACTGGCGCTGGGCCCGGCCGGCGAGGTGTTCCGCGAAGCCGGCGAGGAAGCCGAGGCCAAGCGCGCAGAGATCGAGGCCGCCCTGGCCAAGGCCATCGACGCCGAGAAGAAGGAAGCCGACGGCATCGTCATGGATTCGTCTTCATGGGTGATTTCGGCCACCAATCCGGGCTAAGCGCCAGGGGCTTTTTATTGAGGCCCGACGTACCCTGGGCCTATGCTCCCTTGCCTGGCGAGAATGATTCCCCTTAGGATGAGTGCGGTTATAGTCTGAGTGACTTTTTTTGGGAGGAACCCATGCCCAAGACAGATATCAAAAACCCGCAGAGCGACGACGTTCGCGAACTCAGCGATGAGGCCCTGGACCGCACCGGGGGCGGAATGCTCTGCGTGAGAATAGAAATCTGTGGCGGCTGCAACTGCGGCCCCTCCTGTTACAGCTGCGTCCTCTCTGCTTCCCCGACCGACTAGGCGGGTGAAGGAAGGAATGAAAGGAGAAACCCATGCCCAAGACCGATATCAAAAAATCCGAAAGTGCCGACATCAAGGAACTTTGCGATGAGGCTTTGGACCGTGCCGATGGCGGGATAGCGCAGGCCTGTAACGCCAGCGCCGGCTGCAGCCCCTCCTGTTTCAGCTGCGCGCTTTCCAGTTCCCCGACCGAATAGCCGGGAAATCCATAAAGGAAAAAACCATGACCAAGACAGATATTAAGAAATCCAAGAGCGAAGACATCGCCGAGCTTTGCGACGAGGCTTTAGACAGGGCCACCGGGATGGCGCAGGCTTGTCCCGTCCCTCCCGCCACTGTGGGCGGCTGCCACGCCTGCTTCTCGCCGGCTGACTAGGCGAACGGGGAAGTAGATGCAAAAAACCCCCGCTGGTTTTTAGCCGGCGGGGTTTTTATTTTGCAGGGGCTTTTTGTTGAGGGCCGACGTACTCTGGCCCTTAGCTGTCGTGAAAAAGAAGCGCGCCGCTGCCCTGGACCGAAATATCGCCCACATATTTGCGCAGCCGGTTATCGGACGGGTTGAGCACCGAAAAGGCTCCGCCCTGGCGTTTCAAATGGGCGAGGAAGAGGTGATGGAAGGGCAGCGTGTGGGTGCCGCTGTCGTTGAAGGTTTCGGGGAAGCGCGTGGGCGGCCGCATCATGAAGAGAGCCCCGCGCCGCATGGCGTATCCCAGCCGCGGCCCCATATCCCCCATGACCGCGATGGAACCGGCGATCATGCGCGAGCCGCAGAGCTCTCCCACATCGCCCTCGATCAATATCAGCCCGCGCCGCAGCCGGTCGCCGGTGCGCGCCCCGGCGTCGCCTTCGACCCGGACCACGCCGCCGTTCATGCCGATGCGCTCACCGGGGATGGGCGCGCCCAGGAAATCTCCGGCATTGCCCTCGATGAGGATTTCCCCGTCGCGCATGCCGCTGGCGGCGAAGTTGCCGACATTGCCGTGGACGATGATGTCGCCGCCGGTCATACCGTGGCCGAGACGGTCCCCGGCATCGCCATAGACCTCGAGCATGCCCTCGCTCCAGCGTGAGCCGATACCGTCGATTTTGTCACAGATATTATCGAGAACGAGCCGCTCACCGGGCTTGCCGTAGACCACGAACAGGTCGCCCAAGACGCATTTGCGGTTGCCCACGAAAACCGGGAGTTTTTCGATCTCGGCGGCCTTTTTAGCCGTGCAGATGCGTTCGGTGAGCGGGGCGAGGTCCACGCGCTGGCGCGGCGCGTCCTTGAGGATGATGGCGAAACCGCTCATTTAAGTACCTTGTGCAGATGAAAGTGATAGGGCCCCAGCTTGCCGCCGTAATGGCCGGCGCTGATGCGGACGATGCCGTTCTTGCGGCCCAGAGTGCATACGGCGCGCACACCCGCGCGCATGGCGCGGGCGATGTCCTTTTCGGCGAGCCCGTCGATGACGATTTCCATCACCGATTCCACCTCAGGCGGGAGCTCGGTCTTGGTTAGCCCTTTGAGGGTGGGACAGAAGGCGTCGTTGGTGGAGGCCGAGAGCTTGGGATATTTTGAGCCCAGCTTGGAGCCCGACCCGACAACGCCGCCGGGAAAGGGCATGACCACGTTTTCCACCCGGTTCATGGCGGTGATCGCCCGTTCGGCTGCGCTCAAGGCCTGGCCGCGGGATTCGGCGAGGATCAGGAAATTACCACCGCCGATGCCCGGCACCTCGTAGGTGAAGTCTTCCACCAGGAACTCGCCATCCATGATGGGAATGCGCCAGTAGCGGATTTTCCCCAGCAGTTTCGACCTCTGGAAGCCGTCGCCGAAATAACGCAACGCCGCCCCCATCTTGATCTTCTTGCCCTCGCGGATGCCGGCGTAACAGGCCGAGGTGGGCGAGGTCATGACGCTTTGCCCGGTGCGGGTCACGATCTGTTTGGCCAGTTCCTTGCTGTTCATGGCGAACAACAGCACCGACATGCCGGGACGCCCGTCGGGGGTCTCGCTGGGCTTGAGCTTTTTCTCGATTCCGGTCTCCACACCGCAGGCGATGACCGAGGTGGAAAAACCGATCATGCTGTTGGCGGCGGTGAAGGCCCAGCGCTCGGTGTCGGCGGTGATGATGAGCCGGGTCGCCACCATGGGAAAGGCCTCGGCGAAGGTGTCGTCGATTTTAACGCCGTTGATGATCATGCCCGCCTGCCTTTCCCGCATTTATGGGTCTCGACGCGGAAGCGTCCGTCGTCGGGAAAATCGGACTCGCGGATCACGAAATTCCCCATCTGCATTCCCTGGAAATCACTGAAATAGGATTTAAGGCTTTTTTCGATGCCGGAGTGGTATTCGGGACGCACCACATGGGTGGCTCCCCAGGTGACGTTCACCACCTTGCCATTGCGCGCCACCAGATTACCATCCTTGAATACGTAATCGGGTTTTTCGAACATGCGCTCCTTGTTGGCGTGGGGGGTATAGACGGTGATGTCGGCGGCCGCACCCGCGCCCAGATGGCCACGGTTTTTAAGGCCCAGGATACGGGCCGGCGCGGCGCGGGTCATGATGGCGATGTCGTAGAGGCTGTATTCGCGCTTGATGGAGCGTAACGTTGAAACGTCGCCCGCATGCTTGTTGACGGTGTCGAGCATGGAATTGCGGAAGCTGCGGTCCATCAACAGGCGGATCAAATGGGGATAGCTGGTAAACGGCGCGCCGTTGGGGTGGTCGGTGGTGAGGAAAATGCGCCAGGGGTCGTTCACCAGAAGGAAAATCTCGAGCCCGATGGCCCATTGCAGGGCGTTGACGAAATTGCGGTCACGATAGCGGAAGGGAACCACGCCGCATCCCGCCTGGCAGTCGATATCCATGCACACCCATTTATGGGGAGAGGCGAGATCGACGTTGCTGTGCTGGGTCATGGTGTCGCCCGACGCCGTGACGGTCTGGCCGAACATGATCTGGCCCACGTCCACGGTGATGTTCTTTTGTTTGTTGATGGCCTCGGCGATGCGCGCCGCACCCGAAGAAAAGCCTCTGTCGCCCTCGGTGCCATAGGTGTGGAACTGGATATGGGTGAGATGCATAGGCAGCCCCCCGGCCCCGGCCATGGTCTTGAGCGTGGTCTCCACATTGCCCGGAACCCCGAGATTGCAACCATGCACATGCAAGGGGTGGGGCACGCCGAGATCGGTCAAGGCGCGGGTCAGCGATTTCAACACCTTGCGCGGCGTCAATCCGTAATGGGAATCGGTCTCGTCGAGGTCGAGCATGCGGTCGTTGAATTTGAAGGCGCTGATGCCGCCGGGATTCACCACCTTGACGCCCAGCGCCTGGGTCGCCCCCATCATC
The DNA here is from genome assembly GCA_016776635.1 of Alphaproteobacteria bacterium. GTDB lineage: Bacteria > Pseudomonadota > Alphaproteobacteria > UBA11136 > UBA11136 > UBA11136. The sequence goes on along the minus strand of JADHSZ010000015.1, from coordinate 1,110 downwards.
CAGGCCACGTAATCGGTGATGGCTTTCTGGTCGGCCTTGCGCGAGAGCATGCGGAGGAAGAAATCGTCATTGCCGAGCATCACGTAGGCGCCCTTGTCGATGATCGGCACATCGGACATTTCGAGATGGGCCTGGCGCGCATTGACGGGCACCAGGGCGGGCTCGAAGGCCGCCGTATAGCCCATCTCGGCATAGCGGTAGCCGGTGGAAAAACTGGTCATGGTGGGCTCGCCGGAACCCGAGCGTTTGAGCCGCGAGCGCTTGGCCTGGTACTGGCGGTGTTCCTCGGGCAGCAACATGCGGGCGATATTGACCTTGCCGCCGGCGATATGGCTGTGCAGGTCCATGGCCCCGGCCATCACCACCTTGCCCGTCACGTCATAGACCTGGTCGGGTTTCTCGCCGCCGGGGGGGCGTTTCACGATGCGCCCGTCGCGGATGAAAATATCCCGTTTGCGGCCGTTGATCTTGTGGGCCGGGTCGAAAACCTTTCCTCCGGTGAGTTTGATCAGCATCACGGCCCCGCCTTTATGTGGCTCTCGATGGCGGTGACGGCGTCGGCCGTGGAAGCCAGACCGGTCTCGCGCAAGCCGCGCAGGGGCAGGGCGGTCACGGAATCGGTGCGCACGAAATGGCCGCCATGATCGATGCCGGGAACCGCCACCGGAATGTAGACATCGGGAATTTTGGCAGGCGTTTTGGCCGATTTGCCGGAGAAGGTCATCCCCGGCGCGCCGAGAACGATGGTGGGCAGATCGCAGCACCCCTTGGGCGGCTTGAGAGTCTTGCCAAAGGCCGAAATCCACACCAGGGCGTCGGCCTCTCCGCTTTCCAGGAGGCGATCGGAAGAATAGGCGTAGGAATCGTGAACCGGACGGCCGGTGGCGAAGCTGGTGCGCAGGGGAAAGCCGCTCTGCCAGGTACAGACCTGGGCCGCGCCATGGGCATTATCGCTGCCACCCAGCGGAAAGCCGCTGAAGCGCGACGTCTTGTTGATGTCCTTGATGAACTCACAGATGGCCTGGACCGTCAGTTCGCCGTGGGGCCCGGGAATCTCGGCCGCCGACCAGACGATAACGCCGTAACGGGCCTGTTTGATGCGCTCCACCA
>JADHSZ010000070.1 GCA_016776635.1 Alphaproteobacteria bacterium | reverse complement strand
ACGCCCCCGGCAGAGTGGCAAAGAAGGCCGAATACTCGTCCAGAGAGATCGTTTCGGATATGGAACGGTTGGGCAGGTCGTGAAAATCATTGGTGGGGCCGGCACAAATTTGGGCCACGAGCGCCGCCCCGTCTTCGGGCAGAGACTCCATGGCGTATCCGGCGTCTTTCAGGGCACGCATCACATTAACGGTGCCCGCAGGCGTATCCAGACCGACGCCATTTCCAAGCCGTCCGTCACGATTGGGATAATTGGCCAGTACCAGCGCGATGCGGCGCTCGCTGGCCGGGCTCCGCCGCAACTCAACCCAGGCGCGGGTCAGGTCGGCGCAAAACGCTACCCGGTCGACTACGGGCTCATGAGCCACCAGATCGCATTGAGTGGCCTCGTCGCGCCGGGTACGCTCCTTGAAGGAAACGGCGCGGGTGAAAAGCCGCCCGTCCACTTCGGGCAGAACCACGCTCATGGCCAGATCGCGGGCGCTGAGCCCCGCACATCCTTCTTGCCAGGCCTCGCGGGTGCCGCCGCTGAACGCCACCTGCAACACCGGACAGTCGGCAAAATCGAAAGGCGTGTCCGCACGGTCTTCGCCGGGAACCGATAAGGCAAAGCCGGTAGCGTTCACCACCACATCGGGCGGCGTGGCGCGCAACACTTCGTCAACGGTTGCGGCGGCCACCGGCTCCTTGAGGCTGGCGGCGTAGATGGGCAGGGGGTTGAGACCGCGTTCCGCAAGTGCCGCCACCAGGGCGTCAACCGGCGCGGTATCGGCTGCCTGTACCAATGCCCGATAGAACAGGAGTGCGGCCACCGGTTGTTCCGGCTGCCATGCCTCGCGCAGATCGTCCAGCGTGGGCTGGTCAGCGCCCGGCCAGTAAAGCCCGGCGCGCAGCAGCGGGGCCGGCTCCCGCCACGAGTCATCTCTGCCGATGAGGCTGGCGGCGAAGCGCAGAAAATTCGCGGCATTTTCCACCCCACCCTGCACGCAGTACTGCCACAGGCGATGGGTGGCCTCCGGTGCCAGCGTGGAAAGGGCGGCCAGTTCGGCGTCGGGCTGGTCGTCGCCGGGAAGAAAAGCCAGCGCCACATTCTTGCGCCGCGCGGTGCTTGCCAGTTCCTCCACGCCATAGGGCCAGTACCCCCTGCCACCCAGGAGCCGCACGATCACCAGCTTCGCCTCTTCGATCACGGAACCCACATAGAGATCCACCGAGAGGTTGTGGGACAGGTTCATAAAATTGGCCAACCGCAGAGAGGGAGGAGACTCTCCCTTTTCGCAGAGCAGGTCCCGCGCTACGGCGAGGGAGGCGAGATCACTGTCGGCGGCGGAAAGAACCACCACATCGCCGGGAGTCTGGCCGAGGTCCACGGCCTCCGCGCCATCGCTGATCCCTCCGGGTTGTGCCGCCAGCAGATGCATGGCTAATCCTTGGCTCCGCCCAAAACTGTTTCCGAGATGGCCTTGCGGTCCAGCCCCTTGAGGCCGATCACCACCAGCGCGCCGTCACGGCGTTCCCCGGCCTCCCAGGGACGGTCAAAATAATGGTGAAGGCGCGTGCCTACTCCCTGCACCACAAGCCGCATGGCCTTGTCCGCCACCCCGGCGAAGCCTTTGACGCGCAGGATGTCATGGGCGGCGGCGGCCTCTTGCAGACGCGCAAGAAGATCCTCCACATCACCCAGGGGGGACAGCGGCAAGGTGAAACTTTCAAAATCATCGTGATCGTGTTCTTCCTCGTCATCATGGACCGAGGGCCGGGCGTGGAGGTCATCCTCCGCCGCCGCGCCCAGCCCCAAAACAATGCGGGGTTCGATCCGCCCTTCATGGGTGGCGATCACCTTGACCCCGGGACGTAGGTCCCCGGCCAGACCCTGTTGCACGCTTTCCAGTTCCTTAGGCGTCAGGAGATCGGTCTTGTTGAGGACCACCAGATCGGCGCAGGAAAGCTGGTCGCCGAAGACTTCCTCCAGCGGGTTGTCATGATCGAGCATGGGATCGGTGGCACGCTGGCGGGCCACGGCCTCAGGGTCGTCGGCGAAGCGTCCGGCAGCCACGGCAGCAGCGTCGATCACCGTAATCACGCCGTCCACGGTGACGCGGGAACGCACCTCGGGCCAGGCAAAGGCTTTGACCAGGGGTTTGGGCAGGGCCAGCCCCGAGGTCTCGATGATGATGTGTTCGGGGGGCTCTTCCCGCTCCATCAGTGCCGTGATGGTGGGCAGGAAGTCATCGGCCACGGTGCAGCAGATACAGCCGTTTGCCAGTTCCACGATATCGTCTTCCTTACAACCCGGCACCCCGCATTCCCCCTCTTCCCCGCCCGTTCCATCACCGCCAAGGAGAGCCTCGCGGTCGAATCCGAGATCGCCGAACTCGTTGATGATGAGGGCCAGCCGCCGGCCTTCCGCGCGCGCAATAAGGTGGCGAATGAGGGTGGTTTTTCCGGAGCCAAGAAAGCCCGAGATAATGGTTGCCTGAATCTTCATATCATTCCTTCACTAAGGTTGGGTCTTTGATCACACTGGGCAACCCCGCCACCATGAACACCACCCGGTCGGCGCAAGCCGCCAGTCTTTGATGGAGCAGGCCGGTATGGTCGCGAAAGACGCGGGCGGTAGCGTTCTCCGGGACGATGCCCAGCCCCACTTCGTTGGAAATAAAAACCACGGCGCCGGCGAGCCGGGGTAGAGCTTCTTCCAGAGTGTTGATTTCGGCGGCAATATCACGGCCCGCCGCCATCAGGTTGGCAAGCCAGAGAGTAAGGCAATCCACCAAAACGGGGGTTTTCGGGCCTGCCTGGCCAAGAAGCGTCTCGGCCAGAGCCAGAGGCTCTTCAATTGTGGTCCAATCTCCGCCGCGCCGCGCCCGGTGGTGTTCGATACGCGCGCGCATTTCCGGATCAGCCTCGGCCTGGGCGGCATCGGCAGTGGCGAGGTAAACGCCTCGTCCCTGCGATGCTTCGCGCATCAGCCCCTCGGCATAGCTGCTTTTGCCCGACCGTACGCCGCCCAGAATCAGAGTCATGGCGGGAAGGGAAACATTTTTTTGTAGGGGTCTGGATGCCTGCATGCGGCACGAACCTCCACCCGAGGGTCAATTATGGCCTGAGTAAACCGGGGAGGTCTCCTGGCTCGGGATCATCGTGAACGCAATGCCTTCCCAGCCTTGCGGCCAGTGGCATATTTATCGCGCTCTCACCCTTACAGTTGCGGGGGCAGCGCCGGCCTGGCGGGGAAAAGCAGCGTTATGCCACCTTCCACGCGTCACCGGACTTCCCTGTCCCGGTTCGATTCGAGCGAACCTAGCATGCCCCCAGGGGATACACCAGCAAAGCCGATATTCTTGGTCAGGCAGGCAACGTCCATATTCCGGAAAAGATTTATTCCAGAGTGTCGCCGTGCTCCACCTTCGTCAGGACGACAAAGGTTTCCAAAAGTTCCAGGGCTTCGGAATCTTCTTCATCAATCAGAAACTGGATATGAGTGCCGCTGTCGTCCACTCTGATGATCTCGGCGTCGAAGGACCGGTCAAGACTGAAAATGACCACATCAACTTCTGTCCCGGCTGCGGCGTCAATTTTACTCTCGATCCAGGCTCCGGTTACGGAAATATCCAGAAGCTGGCTTTCCACCTGCGTATCACCGAACTGAACTGAGCACGTTTTGTCGGATGAATAGCGCTCGTATTCGCGGCGGTCTCCGTCGCCAAGATCGCGGCGAGGTCTCTTTGTGGAACCTAAAATGTCTGAAATTTTTCCGATAACATCCACCAAGAATGGGCCTTGTTCATCACATGCCGTCGGGGCTGCATTAGACCCCAATCGACGCGGGGTTGTATAGCCTGGAAAAAGTGTCCTCCTTAAAGATAAACGAGGTTCACCCCGCCTATGCGCCACTGAACGGGCCCCCCAGGAACAGCAATTCGATCAATCCGGGTCACGGACAGGTTGTCCACAGCAAAGCACAGCGCCCTTTCCGGTTCGAGGCTCAGAGAAAGCCCCAGAGCCGCACGGATGACACCGCCATGGGCAAAAACAATACGTTCTTCCTGGGGGTGGCCTCGGGAAAGGGTTTCCACGGCACGCCCCACACGGCCCATCACCTCTGCCAGGCTCTCTCCCTGGGGTGGGCTGGCCGAGCCCGGTGTTTTCCAGAACAGTTCGTTCTCCCGGGGGAACCGTTCGGCCATTTCGTCATGAGTGAGCCCCTGCCAGAGACCGAAGTCCTGTTCGGCGAAGTCCGGCTCTACCAGAGGCTCGGCATCATGACCCATCGCGTTGGCCAATGCCGCCGCCGTCTGACGGGCGCGTTTCAGCGGGCTGGTGATCCACAGAGCGTCCCGGGGCAGATATGCAGCCAGACCGTTCAGGGTGGATGCGTCGGAAGTATCGGCATCCACATCCATTTGCCCGAAGACGCGTCCCCGGCGCTCGGGGATGGGGGCATGGCGCAGCCACCACCAACGGATGGTGCGGGGCGTATCCTCGGTCATAGAGCGGCGGCTGCCACCAACAGAACGGCCACTTCGCAGACCTGTTGGGTGGCGCCCAGAATGTCGCCGGTGTAGCCGCCCACGAAATGACGCGACAGCGCCATCATCGCCACAATGGCGGCGGCGACGGCAAGAAGCGCAAACAGGCCCGCCACGGGACCAAGAAAAAGCAATGTCAGCGCCGCGCCCAAGGCAACGGCGGCATAGACCCGGTCCTGACTCGGTCGTCCCGCCGACACCGCCAGACCGCTACGGCGCGCCGGCTTCATGTTCGAGGCAAGAACCGGCAGGCTGGCGCGCGAGACTGCCAAGGCCGCAATCATAACCGCGGCCACCCGCCCCGGATCAGTAAGGGAGGCCAAGATCACCACACGAATTCCCACCGAGAAAATCAGGGCCAACACGCCATAGGCGCCAATGAAGCTGTCATGCATGATGGCGAGACGGTTTTTCTTGTCGCTGCCGCCAATGAACCCATCCACGGTATCGGCAAGCCCGTCTTCATGCATGGCCCCGGAAAGAACGACAACCGCGGCCAGGGCAAGAAAGGCAGACGGCAGCGGTGACAGACCGAACCAGGCGGAAAGCCCGTAGACCACGCCCCCGGCGATGCCGAGTACCGCGCCCACCAGAGGGAAGGCGCGCATGGAGGCGGCCACGGCCCCTTTCGCTTCCTTTCCCAGAGCCCCCAGGGGAATCCGGGTAAGGAAAACCGTGGCAACGCACAGATCGTCCCACCAACCGGAGAGAATCTCCCCCGCTTCGGCGGCGTCGAAAATTGGATCATCGCCGTCGCCGGGCTCGGTGCCGGGCACATCGGGCGGAAGAGAAGGTTTTTTCCTTGCGGCCATGGGCGCGGCCCCCAATAGATGGCTGGATTACGGGATTGTCTCTAGAGCATATCTTTCTCATACGGGACCATTTGACCGGGATTATTTTGCGTTGTCACAAGGCCCGTGTCGCCGAATGATGCGGGACATCATGCAAGACACGGGAACGCAGTGCCAGCGCAAAAGAACCCGGCCTTCGGTGGGGTAAATCGGCTCCTCGGCTGCGTTGCGGCGCTTGCCCGATGTCCCCGCATCGCGCTACGCGCCGCATCTGTCCGAATGAACCGATTTACACCCATCAAAAGTTTCCATATGAGAAAGATATGCTCTAGACAGGAATGTTTATAAGACAGATGAACGCCGCCGCCAATTCCATCTTTTTCTTTGTCCGTGGGCTCGATCAATTTTATGACACAGATACAGCCCCCCACATGCTTCGATGATATCCGCACCCTGGTTAAGGTGCTTCCCGCCGCCAACGAGAGCGCGGCGGCGGCAGCACGGGAACGGGAATCCACGCTGACCAAGCCTGCAGGTGCGCTTGGCCGCCTTGAGGAGCTCTGTGAATGGCTCTGTGCCTGGCAGGGACGACATCCTCCCCAGGCCGAGAGACCGCTGCTGTGCCTGTTCGCCGGCAACCATGGGGTCGCCGAGTTGGGCGTCTCCGCCTATCCCGCGGAGGTGACGGTACAAATGGTGCGGAACTTCATCAATGAAGGCGCCGCCATTAACCAGCTGTGCCGGGAAGCCGATATGGAAATGCGGGTCCATGAAATGGCTCTGGAAACACCCACACGAGATTTCACACGGGAACCGGCGCTGGATGAAGCCCAGTGCATGGAGGCCCTGACCTACGGCATGGCCTCGGTGGAAGCGGGAATGGATATACTGTGTCTGGGGGAGATGGGAATCGCCAACACCACCTCCGCCGCCGCGCTATGTGCCGGCCTGTTCGGCGGCAAGGGAAAGGAATGGGTAGGGCCGGGAACCGGAATGGCGGACAAGGGGTTGCGCCTCAAGGCGCGGGTTGTGGACGCAGGTCTGACGCTTCACTGCGATCATCTGAAAGACCCGCTTGAAGCCTTACGGCGTCTGGGAGGGCATGAACTGGCGGCCATTACCGGCGCCGTTCTCGCCGCCCGTCTTTTGTTGGTTCCGGTAATTCTCGATGGTTTTACCTGTACCGCCGCGGCGGCCGTTCTTCACGCTCTCGCCAAAGGGTCGCTGGACCACTGTCAGGTGGGCCATGTCTCCGCAGAACCGGGACACCGGCGGTTACTGGAGAAAACCGGCAAGAACGCGCTGTTGGACCTCCATATGCGGTTGGGCGAGGGCACGGGTGCGGTGCTGGCCCTGGGGCTTGTCAGATCGGCGATCGCCTGTCACACCGGCATGGCCAGTTTTGCAGAAGCCGATGTCAGCACTAAAGAGAGGCCTGATGGCAAACAGGACGGGTAATACCGAGGGATGGGCCTGGCCTTTGTTGGGAATGGGTCTTGTTCTTTGCGCATCCCTGTGGGCGTCAGTGTCCGCGGGCGCCCAGGCAGGGGAATTGCAGGTGAAAGTGGAAGAACTGCGCAACAATGACGGTCTCGTACGGCTGGCCCTTTATGACCGGCCCGAACGCTTTCCCATCAGCGGGGAAGCCTTTGTCATTTCCGACGTGCCTATTCCCCATGAGGGGTTAAGCGTATTGTTTCCCGACCTGCCGCCCGGGGAATATGCCCTGGCTCTGTTTCATGACGAGGATAGTGACAATATTTACGACAAGGGATTTCTTGGTTTACCTCTGGAAGGGTTCGGGTTCAGCAATGATGCCACTGTTTTTCTCTCAGCCCCCAGTTTCAGCGCCGCCGCCGTGACGGTCGGCGAAGGACTCACCACCATCACCATCCATATGAGATACTGGTCGCAGGCTCCATCCAGGGAACGGAGGGAAGATGGCGGACAATAAAACCATGGGTGATTTCATCCAAACCTTCGTGCCTTGGCCCGCCCCCGGGGAGAACGACAGGATCCGCCTGCGCACACTGGTGCGTATTCGCTGGGTGGCGGTCGCTGGCCAGTTATTCTCCCTGGTTCTGGTTCATTTCTCTCTCGGCTACCATCTGCCCATGGCGCCGGCTCTTGCCCTGGTGGCGGCTTCGGGACTGCTGAATCTGGTGGTTACCCGCAAGCGTTCATCTCAGGTCTGGCTCGGCGACAGAGAGGCGGCGGCGCATCTTGGTCTCGATATCGTGCAGTTGAGTCTGTTGCTGTATTTCACCGGCGGTCTGATCAACCCGTTTGCCCTGTTGATTATGGCTCCCATCACCGTTTCGGCCACTACCCTGTCGCGGCGCAGCACCCTTATGCTGGGGCTTCTGTCCATAGCCAGTATTTCCGCGCTTGCCTTCTGGCATTTTCCCCTTCCTCTTCCTCCGGGGGTTCTCGATCTTCCCTTCATCTATATTGCCGGAATGTGGATGTCTCTGGTCCTGACCATTGTCCTTCTCGCCACCTATAACTGGTATCTGGCGGAGAGCGGACGCCGCATGTCCAGAGCATTTTCCGACACACAGATGGCCCTGGCGAGGGAACAGCGGCGATCAGCGCTCGGCGCCTTGGCAGCAGCAGCGGCACATGAGCTTGGTAGTCCGCTCGGCACTATCGCCGTGGTGGCGAAAGAAATCGATCATGACATCCCCGATGACAGTCCCCTGGCCGAGGATGTGGCCCTTCTCATCAGCCAGAGCGAGCGCTGCCGTGAGATTCTCGCCGAACTGGCCGAGAGGCCAGGGAAGGACAGAGAGACACTCTTTCATCCCATTCCCCTTTCAGGGCTGGTGATGGCGGCGTCCACACCTTACATGGATGCCCCCGTGGAGGTGGTCTTTGAGAAAAGGGCAGAAAAAACCGAAGAGGGAGAAGCCACACCTTCCGAGCCGCAGGTGGAACAGAGTCCCGAGTTCATACACGGCATTGGCGGACTTGTGCACAACGCCACAGGCTTCGCCCGTGAGCGTGTTGTAGTGGTGACACGCTGGAGCGCTACGGACGCAACCGTGGAAATACTTGACGACGGCCCCGGATTTCCGCAACACGTCATTCAGCGTCTCGGTGATCCTTATTTATCTACCCGTTCGGGAAAGGAAGGACATATGGGGCTGGGAATTTTTATTTCCCAAACCTTGCTGGCACAAACCGGTGCTGTGCTATCCTTTGGTAATCGCTGGAACGGGGGAGCCATAGTTACGGCACGATGGCCACGGTCGGCGCTGGACCCCCCTGGTGTTACCGATGGAAACTGACTTAACGGAAAACGGATTTTACGACGATGCGAAAGGATGACGAAAAAAATATGGAGCGCGGCTCAGAGCGTTCCATCACCGGCGGCGAGGGACGGCGTCTTCTTATCCTTGATGACGACGCGCCCCTACGCCTGCGTCTGGCCAAAGCCATGGAAAAACGCGGTTTTGCTGTTTCCACAGCGGAAAGCGTCAGCGAGGCCCTGAAAATCGTATCGAGCCAAAGCCACGATTACGCCGTGCTGGACCTTAGGCTCGAAGACGGCAGCGGGCTGGACGTGGTAACAGCCCTTCATGATTCCAATCCCGATACCCGCATCGTCATGCTCACCGGATTCGGGAACATTGCCACCGCCGTTTCCGCCGTCAAGGCTGGCGCCATTGACTACCTGCCCAAGCCCGTGGATGCCGACGTGATCGAGAAAACGCTTCTCGCCGATCCCGATTCGCCGCCGACGCCGCCCGACCAGCCCATGTCGGCCAACCGGGTGCGCTGGGAACACATCCTGAGAGTCTTCGAGCAGTGCGATCGTAATGTCTCCGAGACCGCGCGGCGCCTTAACATGCACCGGCGCACCCTGCAGCGCATTCTTAACAAGCACGCGCCGAAATAAATCTGTTTCTTGAGGACATCAAAGGGATTCGGTAATAAAGCTCAAGAGCAAAATAAGTCCCACGCCCACGACTATCACGTACCAAAACATTTTAAGCTCGCCGACAGGTTTTTTCCTATCGGTTGGCGGACGAGCTGTTCTTTTTCTCTGGATATCCCCAGCGGCGGGCTTGGGCCGAACGGGAGACTTGGCCTTTTTAGGCTGTTGTTTTGCCTCGGTGGCCTGATTGCTCTCATCTACCTTTGAGCTGCGAAAGACGATGCGGACTTTGGTGAGATCGGTTTCGCTGTCGTAGGTCTCTTCGACAATCCGAATGGCGGAATGGCGACCACTTTCCTCCATGCGCGTCGCATCGAAGGTAGCCAATTCCTTGTCATCAAAGATGGAATCGATTTTCCATTCGCCGCCCCTATAGGTCTGAATCTCGTACGCGACTATCGTTCCCAAAAAACACGCCCCCAGGAGACCGGCTTGCGAGAAGAAAATGGTGAATTGGTTATAAGATAATTTCCCAGTACGTCGCTAGAGCATTCCTGCAGACAGAGACTATTCCGGCTCTACTTCCCTGCAATTTGCGGCGCACAGCAGATGGGTAATGGCTTCGTCATTTTCTCCCAGAGGAAGAATAGCGCTGCGAAAGAGGACTTCGTTACCTTCGGCATTAATGTATTTATCGCCATAGGTGATGGGAACGCGTTTGCTGAGAACTTCTTGAAAAAAGGACGCTCCATTAGCCACCAGGCTTTGAGGTGGGGCTGTGGAAAGCGGCTTTCCGGTTAAATCCTCACCGCCATGCTCCTGCAATTCGTGCCCGCAAGTCGCGATAATGGGATCGGATTCGCATCCTTCCACCTTAAGAACCAGACAACACGGCCACATATCGGAAATTGACTCGGGGTCAAGATCGGACAAACCGGGATAGGCCCGTTGGTCACGGAGCCCACGCCAATAGGTGAGGATGCGAAGGCTAAGCCGGCGCTCCATATTCGGAGGTGCTGTATCTGATGTGTCTGTCATGACCCCCCCGAAAAACCAGTTATGTGATATTTCCCAATTGACGCGACTGCATTCCGGAACAATGCGCCGGGCATGAAATTAAGCGCCGCCATGGTCAATTTACAGCTTCTCTGCCAGATCGTTCATGGTCACGAGAAGCCAGATGCCAAGACCGATGATGACGGTAAACTTTAGAATCAGAAAAACCATACTGCTGAGAAACGCGGTAACGCCCTTATTAACGGCCGTTGTGATCCGCTCCATCAGGGGAATATCCTCCGGCTTGACCCGCTTCTTATGCTTGCGCTCGCCTTCGCTCTTGGCTCCCTCGGGGGAAGACTCCTCGCTGCCCTTGCGGCTGCGGCGGAAGACAACCTTCATCCTGTAGGTGTCGTTGGATTCGTCGAAGACCTCCTGAACAACCCGGACGGCGGACGTGCGCTTGTTCTGAATCAGCCGCTGGGCTTCGTAGATACCCTCGTCCTTATCATCCTGGACGGAACTGATAACCCATTTGCCGTTTTTATATGTCTGAACTTCGTAGTTCATTCCAGAATCACGTTTCTTTCCCGTCTTTAAGTCGGACTACGTCCTGAAGCACACTGTATAACGGTCCTGTTCACACAAGCCACCCTTAAAAGGCCTGAGATTCAACACGCCGGA
>JADHSZ010000014.1 GCA_016776635.1 Alphaproteobacteria bacterium | reverse complement strand
TCCGTAACAGCCACTCCCGGAAAGCCCAACACGGAAAATGCTCCCGCCGTCATAGCATCCATTGACCACGCAATTGGGCTAGCGCAGGGAGGGCGTATATCCGGGATTGTTACAAATCCCATCCACAAGAAATGCCTTTTGGAAGCCGGATTCGCCTATCCCGGACATACTGAATATCTCGCCGAGCATGCGGGGAAAGACACCCAGGCTGTGATGATACTTGTGGCTCCGGGGATTCGCGTGGTGCCGGTAACGGTTCATATGTCCCTGGCCGATGCAATTCGTCATCTGACAACGGAGATAATCGTGTGTTCCGCGCGTATCACAGCCGATGCCCTGATCAGGGATTTTGGCATCCCGAACCCACGGCTGGCGGTTGCCGCACTTAATCCCCACGCCGGAGAAGGGGGTAAGATGGGATGTGAGGAAACGGAAATCATCGCCCCTGCGGTGGATGAAATTCGCCAGGCCGGAATAAATGTTGCCGGACCATCCCCGGCGGACACATTGTTCCATGCCTCCGCCCGCGCGAAATTCGATGTCGCCTTGTGCATGTATCACGATCAGGCACTGATACCTCTTAAAACCGTGGATTTTGAGAACGGCGTCAATATCACGCTCGGTCTGCCTTTTATCCGCACCTCGCCCGATCACGGCACGGCCCTGGATATCGCCGGACGTGGCAGCGCCAGCGAACACAGTCTGTTGGCCGCTCTGAGGACCGCCCGTGACATGGCGGAACACAGAAACACCGGGCTGGAATCCGTTGCCTAAATCACGAGATAAAGAGAACGGACCGGCTACCCATCTGCCGCCCCTGCGCGAGGTTATTGCCCGTTACGGCCTTTCCGCCCAGAAGTCTCTGGGCCAGAATTTCCTCTTCGACCTGAATCTCACCCGTCGCATCGCCCGCTCGGCCGGCGACATTTCTGGAAAAACAGTTATTGAAATAGGCCCCGGACCCGGCGGACTGACCCGTGCCCTGTTACAGGAGGGGGCGCGTGTTATCGCCATCGAACGGGATACACGATTCCAGGGAGCAATGGAGGAACTTGCCGATACCTATCCCGGACAGCTTACCCTTGTTATCGGTGATGCTCTGGAACAAGACCCACTGAAACTCTGCCCTGCCGGAGAAACCCCGGAGATAATCGCCAACCTGCCCTTCAACATCGCCACACCGTTGATTTTCAAATGGCTTGATAATGCGCAGCAGTATGCCGGCATGACCCTGACCCTTCAGAGAGAGGTGGCCGAGCGCATCGCGGCCGCGCCAAGGTCAAAGGAATACGGCCGTCTTTCCGTCATGACCCAGTGGCAATGCAGTACTAGTGCTCTGTTCAAGATTCCACCACGGGCTTTCATCCCACCGCCAAAGGTAACATCAATGGTGATCCGGCTTGTCCCCCGCGGCCAGCCTCTCGCCACGGCCGATCCGGACACGTTGAGGAGAGCCGTCAAGGCCGCCTTCGGCCAACGGCGCAAGATGCTGCGCAGCTCTCTCAAGACCCTTAACGTTGATACGGCGCCGCTCCTGGAGGCGGCCGACATTCCGCCCACGGCACGCGCCGAGGAACTCACGGTGGAACAGTTCTGCGCCCTGGCCCGCGCCCTGGACGAACAGACGGAACCAGTGGCTGTTACTGACCTTCGCGCAGACCCTTGACGAACTCGGCCAGGCCGGTCTGTCTTTTGCGCCGCAACCGTTCCGCCTGAAGAATTGCCTGGACCTTGGTAACGCTGTCTTCCACATCATTGTTAACGATGATGTAGTCGTAGGCGTCCCAGTGGCTCATCTCATCGGCCGCCTTGGCCATGCGGCTGGCCACAACCTCGTCGCTGTCCTGTGCCCGGCCATGCAGGCGACGATCAAGCTCGGCGGTGGAAGGCGGCAGAACAAAGATCCCCACCAGATCCTCTCCCGCGTTCTGTTCAAGCTGTTGCGCTCCCTGCCAGTCCACGTCGAACAGCACGTCGCGCCCCTCGGCCAGCTCCGCCTCTACTGGCCCACGGGGAGTACCGTAGTAATTGTCAAAGACCTTGGCGTATTCCAGCAGCTCTTTGCGGTTCACCATCAAGTTGAACTCGCTCTTGTCGATAAAATGGTAGTCCTCGCCGGCCACTTCTTCCTGGCGCCGGTCCCTTGTTGTCACCGACACCGACATAACAAGGTCGTTTTCCCGCTCCAGCAAGGCTCGTGAGATGGTGGTTTTTCCCGCCCCCGAGGGAGAGGAAAGAACCAGCATCAAACCGCGGCGGCATACCTTGAAGGGGGAACCGTAATCGGAATCGGAAGGTGTCGTCATTGAGGTGCTACCTATTCAATATTCTGGGTCTGCTCGCGGAACTGTTCGACCACCGTTTTGATCTCCACGCCTATTCGCGTCAGCTCCATATCGGCGGATTTTGAACAAATGGTATTGGCTTCACGATTGAATTCCTGACACAGAAAATCAAGCTTGCGGCCCACCGCCTCCTTTGACCCCGCCTTAGGGGAAATCAACTCTTGCGCAGCTTGAATGTGCCCGCGAAGACGGTCCAGTTCTTCCCGCACGTCCGCCTTAGCGGCGAGAAAAGCCACTTCCTGGGCAAGCCGCTCCTCGTCCACCGCCGGAACACTGTCGCGAAGCTCGGCGATGCGCGATTGAAGCCGCTGCAATAACGACTCGGGCTGGGAAGCAGCAGATTTTTCCGCCACATCGCACAGTCCCGTCAGAACCTTCAGTTGTTCGCCGAGAAGAGCCCCCAGATGTTCTCCCTCGCTTTCCCGCATGGCGGCAAGGCCGTCAAAAGCAGACTCCAGCCCCTCAAGAATGGTTTCTTCAAGCGCTTCCCGTTCCTCTTTTGATTCTTCCGCCTCACCCGTCACCAGAACACCAGGGACGCGCAACAGGCCGTCAAGATGGGGCGGCGCCGAATTAATGCGCTCCGTCAGCTTGGCGACGATATGGGCAAGCTGCGCAACCACCTCTTCGTCCAGCCGCAACTGGGCCCCGCTGCCCGAGCGGTCAAGGGTCAGGGAGAGGGTAATGGCGCCACGGCGGAATTTTTTCTGGGCCCGCACACGCAGATCGGATTCAAGAGAATCCATTCCCCCGGGCAGGCGACAACGGATATCAAGGCCCCGGGAATTGACGCTTTTCGCCTCCCAGACCCAGCCCACGCCATCATGCTCTCCTTCCGCACGAGCGAAACCCGTCATACTCGAAAGACCCACCTAACCCCCTGTATATGGTATGTTATAAAGGCTCCATACTCTATACCCTGTAGGCTCAAGCAACAAGCCGTGATCCCCGAATCGTCGACGTGTATGGCCTAAATTACCTGAAGCTGCCACAGTCATTCCGTGAAAAATCCACGCAATATCCTCATCACAGGAGCCAGCAGCGGCATCGGTGAAGCTCTTGCCCTGGACTATGCGGAAAACGGTATTACGCTGTTCCTCTGTGGTCGGCATGGGGAACGGCTTGATGCCGCAGCGGAGGCCTGCCGTCTTCGGGGCGCTATTGTATTTCCGCATGTTCTCGACGTCACCGACACTCAGGCCTGCGAAAAATGGATAAGGTCAGCTGATCGCGAACACCCCCTCGATCTGGTCGTCGCCAATGCCGGTGTTTCCGCCGGAACCGGCGGCAAAGGTGAGGATATGGAGCAAACCAACTATATCTTTGCCGTAAATGTGGAAGGTGTAATTAACACAGTGTCGCCGGTCTTGCCTCTTATGCACGCACGTCACAGGGGGCAGATTGCCATCGTTAGTTCCATCGCAAGCTTCCAGGGAATTCCCGGGGCGCCGGCCTATTGCGCCAGCAAGGCGGCAACCCGGGTCTGGGGAGAAGCCCTACGCGGCTATCTGTTCCAGGACGGGCTGGAGGTCTCGGTAATCTGTCCGGGTTTCGTGCGCTCGCGAATGACGGCAGATAATCCCTACCCCATGCCTTTTCTGATGGACGCCCCCAAGGCCGCAAGGATTATCCGCAAGGGTCTGGAACGAAACAGGCCGCGCATTACCTTCCCCTGGCCCATGGCGGTGGCGGCGTGGATGGCAACCGTCCTGCCACCTTCATTGACAGACCCCCTGATGAGGCGGCTCCCCAAAAAATCCTAATCGCCATCCCTGATTTTTCGCCATTTGGCGACGTTGCGATTATGTTCGGCCAAGGTTCCCGAAAAGGCATGCCCCCCGCTGCCGTCGGCGACGAAATAAAGATCGTCACTCACCGCGGGATGTAGAACAGCCCGAAGGGCTTGGCGCCCAGGGTTGCTGATTGGGGCGGGGGGAAGACCGTCGATCACGTAGGTATTGGAGGGCGTCTCCTGTTTTAGGTCCTCACGGGTAAGTGTGCGCCCCAGCCCTCCCTTTCCACCCGTCAGGTCATAGACCACCGTGGGGTCCGATTGCAGCCGCATGCCACGGCGAAGACGGTTGTAGAAAACCGCCGCGATACGCGGCCGCTCCTCCGCCACGGCCGTTTCTTTCTCGACAATCGAAGCCAGCACCAGCGTTTCCTGGGGATTTTTCAGCGGTAGGCCCGAAACTCTGGAATTCCACCCTTCATGAAGTGTTTCCTTCATGGCCTGGTGCATGCGCAGGATCATATCCTCGCGGCTATCCCCCCAGGAAAAATGATAGGTTTCCGGCAACAACATCCCCTCTCCGGGAAGGAGTGGAATATCTCCCTGCAACCCCTCCGTTTCCTGCAAAAGCTGCACGATCTGAAAATTGGTCAGGCCCTCTGGAATGGTAAGGCGGCGCACTACGGTGTCGCCCGAGCGAAGAATATCCATGGCCCCACGAGCGCTCACATGGGGGGGGAAGGCATATTCTCCGGCTTGAAGCTCTCGTGTAGCGGCCTCATAACGCACCCCCAGGATAAATACCGTGGTGCTGTCTATGACCCCTGACCGGGCAAGCAGCCCGGCAATACCGCCAAGACCGGCTCCCGATGGAATGACCAGCATGACAGGCCCGGTCAGCGGACCAGGAACCGTGAAGCGGTCGGAAAGATAGAAAAACAGGGAGAGGAGAACGGCGCCGAGCGCCGCCACAGTAAACGTTATGCGGAGGAGCCACCGCCGCATGATCAGATCTTAAACCGGGCCGAGCACCAAAGAGGCATTGGTGCCCCCAAAGCCAAAGGAATTGGAAAGGGCATACCGTACCTTACGCTCTTTGGCCTGATACGGCACGAGATCAAGGTCACAACCCTCCGAGGGATTATCAAGATTAAGGGTGGGCGGCACCACTCCGTTGCGAATTGCGAGAATGGAGAAAATAGCCTCCACACTCCCCGCCGCGCCCAAAAGATGGCCGATGGCCGACTTGGTGGAGGACATGGATACCCCTTCCGCCGCAGCCCCGAATACCTTTTTCACCGCACCAAGCTCAATCTCGTCCCCCATTGGGGTGGAGGTGCCATGGGCATTGATATAATCGATATCCTCGGGACTGATACCGGCCCGTTTAATGGCGGCACTCATGGCAAGCACTGCGCCACGCCCGTCCTCCGCGGGCGCCGTAATATGATGGGCATCGCCGGACATGCCATATCCAATGAGCTCCGCATATATTTTAGCGCCACGTTTCTTGGCATGTTCATATTCTTCGAGGACCAGAATTCCGGCTCCCTCACCCATCACGAAGCCGTCGCGGTCCTTGTCCCAGGGCCGGGAAGCTTTCGTCGGCGTATCGTTGAAATTGGTGGACAGCGCCTTGGCAGCTGCAAAGCCGGCCATGCCGATACGGCAGACGGTGGACTCCGCCCCGCCAGCCACCATAACATCCGCATCATCCAACTGGATAAGCCGGGCCGCATCGCCAATGGCATGGGCCCCGGAAGAACAGGCGGTAACAACGGCGTGGTTGGGTCCCCGAAAACCGTATTTTATGGAGACGTGACCAGAGGCAAGATTAATGAGACAGGAGGGAATGAAGAAAGGAGAAACCCGTCGTGGACCCTTCTCGGCCAGGATCAGCGAGGTGTCATGAATACCTTCCAGCCCGCCGATTCCCGAACCGATCATGACCCCGGTGCGTTCCAGCTCAAAGGCCTCTGTGGGCTTCCATCCGGAATCCTCTACTGCCTGGGTGGCGGCGGCCATGGCAAAGAGGATGAAATCGCCCATCTTGCGCTGGTCTTTGGGCGGCACCCAATCATCGGGGTTGAAGGCGCCCTCTCCGTCCCCGCCGGGCAACTGACCGGCAATCTTGCAGGAGAGATCCGAAACATCGAATCGTTCAATGGCCGAAATTCCCGACTGAGATTCAATCAGGCGATCCCAACTGGGCGCAACCCCGCAGCCCAGGGGTGTGACCATGCCCATGCCCGTTACAACGACACGTTTCATGGAAGACCTTGCCGATTCATTTGTGCCTGTTCAGGCAAATCCGTCACGACCCGAAGCCGGTCAGGATTTATTATTTTCGATAAAGCTGATGGCGTCTTTAACAGTGAGGATTTTTTCAGCGGCGTCGTCGGGTATTTCGCACCCGAATTCTTCCTCAAATGCCATCACAAGTTCCACTGTGTCGAGGCTGTCGGCGCCTAAATCGTCGATAAAACTTGCGTTATCGGTCACTTTGGCCTCATCGACACCGAGATGATCTATCACGATTTTTTTAACGCGCTCGGCAATGTCACTCATGTCATGTTTCCCTTGGGCTTAACAAAATTAACTGAATAGAAGAAGGGCCGGAGACCCTTTAAAAAAGTGGCTTCCCGCCACGTTTTCATCGAAAGCGGCGGATACCTATCACACTTTCACAGCCGGGCCAATAGAGAGGAATCCACCCCACTTTCCGGCTTTCATATCATCGCCATTCCCCCGTTAACATGCAAGGTCTGTCCGGTGATATAGGCAGCTTCGTCAGAAGCCAGAAAGGCCACCGCCGCCGCAACATCATCACTGCTCCCCAAACGGCCGCAGGGAATATTATTGAGCAGACGCTCCCGTGTCGCGTCGTCAAGGGCGTCGGTCATGGCGGTAGCGATGAATCCCGGGGCTATACAGTTGACGGTGATGCCGCGCGTGGCCACTTCAGCCGCCAGCGACTTAGACATGCCGATCAGCCCAGCCTTCGAAGCGGCGTAATTGGCCTGTCCTGGATTTCCAGTGACGCCAACCACCGACGCGATCCCGATGATACGGCCCCAGCGGGCTTTCATCATTCCCTTGAGACAGGCCCGGGACAAACGAAAACCAGCCGTCAGATTAACATCAAGAACCTTCTGCCAGTCTTCGTCCTTCATTCGCATGAAGAGTGCATCGCGGGTGATCCCGGCGTTGTTTATCAGGATGTCGATGCCTCCCATGGCCACCTCGGCCTCACCTATCAGGGATTCCGCGGCACCAGCCTCGGTGATATCGGCAGCAGCCACAAAAGCCCGCTCCTTCAGTTCTGCGGCCAGATCCTCCAGCCCTTCGCGGCGCATATCCGAAAGAGTCACCATGGCTCCTCTGGCGTGCAAAACGCGGGCGACAGCACCGCCGATTCCACCCGAGGCACCGGTGACGAGCGCTCTTTTACCACCAAGATCGAACATGGTTCCCATCACATTCTCCAACAAATTCTATAGATGTTTCAAAACCGCCTCGATATCGTCGGGCGACTGTACCGAATGGGAGGAAAGATCGCGGTCAATGCGCCGTACAAGGCCGCTCAGCACTTTACCCGCGCCCAACTCCACCAATTCCGTGACTTTCTGCTCTTTCATGTAGAGCACACTTTCACGCCACCGCACCATACCGGTGACCTGTTCCACCAGAAGGCCACGGATCATCACCGGATCGCTGACGGAAGACGCCTTTACATTCGCCACCAGTGGCACCACGGGCGGAGACAGGGTTATATCGGCCAGGGCCGTCTCCATGACATCCGCCGCCGGTTTCATCAACGAACAATGGAAAGGCGCGCTAACGGGAAGAACAACACTGCGCCGGCATCCCCTTTCAGCGGCCAACTCCAGGGCGCGGTCCACCGCCGCCTTGTGGCCGCTGATGACTATCTGGCCGGGGGCGTTATCATTGGCCGGCATACACACATCACCATTCGCCGCATCGGAGGCGATGCTCTCAACATCGTCGAAATCGAGGCCGATAAGGGCCGCCATCGCCCCTTTTCCCACAGGGACCGCCTCCTGCATGGCTCGTCCACGGGTTTTCAGCAATCGCGCGGCATCGGCAAGTTCCAGCGCCCCCGCCGCGGCAAGGGCCGAATATTCCCCCAGCGAATGGCCGGCAACGAAACTACAGGATTTTCCCAGATCAAGGCCTCCCTCCTCCTGAAGGACCCGGACCACGGCCATGCTGACCGCCATAAGAGCCGGCTGCGCATTTTCGGTGAGCACAAGCTCCTCATCCGGTCCCTCGAACATAAGCTGGGCGAGGTGCTGGCCGAGCGCGTCATCCACCTCTTCGAAAAGGTGGCGGGCCACCGGGAATGCCTCCGCCAGATCACGGCCCATGCCCACATGCTGGGACCCTTGGCCGGGGAAGATAAATGCGCGTGTCATGATCTATTTTTTCACAGCTGTCTGGAAAGCTAAAAAGGACGGGAAATGCCCGTCTTTCATAACCAGCACCCCCCCTTCATGCAAGCTTGCGCTGAGGGTGAGAAGATGTATAGTGCGCCGCCTTACATAACTCCTTGCCGGTGATGCCGGCTAGGTCCGGAGAGCTGATGCGGTTTATGCCCCCAGCGCCGGCCCATGAACAGCCATAAGGAGCCTTTGATGCCCTATTACGAGAGCGTGTTCATCGCGCGTCAGGACGTATCGGCCAGCGCTGCCGAAGCCCTTGCCGATAAATTCGCGGATCTTCTCAAAACTAACGGTGGAACCGTCGCCAAGCGCGAATACTGGGGCCTGCGCCCCCTGGCCTACAGAATTAAGAAAAATAAGAAAGGCCATTATTTCCTCTTCAATCTGGAGGCCCCTCCACAAGCAGTCCAGGAAATGGAACGCAATATGCGTCTCAACGAAGACATATTGCGCTATTTGACGCTTGGCATCGACGAGATTGACGAGGCGCCCTCCGTCATGATGCAGAATCGCGGACGCCGCGACGAAGAAAACGGTGATCGCAGGCCTTCCTCCTCCCCGCGGCCCGCGCCTCGGGAAGCCTCATCGAGTACTCCGGATGAATCCCCGGATAAACCACAAGATGAAACGAAGGCCGAAGAATCCTCCGAAGGCGGGGAAGAGGCCCCTAAGAAGAAAACAGCCCCGGAGTCTTCCGAGGAAAGCGCCGCCAAGAATGAGGACAATGAGGACGCCGGGGACAACGAGGACACCAAGGACGCGGCTGAAGAAACCGCCACCGAAGAATCCAACGGTCAGGACGAAAGTGGAGAGGACGCATCATGAGCACCGAAAACAGAAGCGATTCCACCTCAACAGACCGTCCGCAAACCGGAGGGGGACGCGGCGGACCACAGCGCCGGTCTTTTTTCCGGCGCCGCAAGAGCTGTCCTTTCTCCGGACCCAAAGCGCAAAAGATAGATTACAAGGATGTAAAACTCCTGCTGCGCTTTATCTCCGAACGCGGCAAAATCGTGCCTAGCCGGATTACCGCCGTTTCCCCAAAAAAACAGCGGGCATTGACCAAGGCGATCAAGCAGGCGCGTTTCCTCGCCCTAATCCCTTACGTTTCCGAATAAACCCTGTCACGACCGTCACGATTCGCCATGCCCGTTTCCCTTTCCAGAAACAATCTCTTCGCCCTTGGCGGAGGCGCCCTGAGCGGAGCTTGCTATCTCTCCGTTCTCAGCGGGATTCCCGATGCCCTGATTCTGGCATATCTGGCGCAGTTTCCCTTGATCCTGGCCGGGCTGGGAATGGGGGTATCGGCTTCGGTTCTGGCGACTCTTGCCGCTGTTCTTCTTATCGCTTTGGTCAGCGGGATTTTCAGCGCCATGAGTTTCACCATATTCGGCGCCGCGCCTTCTATTCTCCTGACCAAGCTGGCGCTGTTGGCGCGCCCGTTCTCTTCGCAAGAAGCCGAAACCGGGGACTCAGAGGGCGGGCTTGAATGGTATCCCCCCGGCGCCATGATCATGTGGCTTACCGGATTCGGTGTCCTCGGCTTCATGGCCGCCCTATTCGCGGCTTCGGGCCAGAGTGGCGGGCTTGAAAGCATCATCCGGGAGGAACTGGCCCTTGCCATAAGCCAATTCCTGACCGGTTATGATGAAACCCTTCGACAGTCCGCCATTGATACGGTTGCACCTTTTTTCCCCTCCGCTCTGTTCGTCTTCTGGCTTGTCATGATGGTGGTAAACGCGGCCCTGGCTCAGGGGATTCTAGTGCGGTGGAACAAAAACCTCAGGCCCACGCCGGATATTACGCAACTGGAACTTCCCAATATTCTGCCCATGGCCGTCGCCGCAGCGGGCGTCATCGCCCTGCTGGGAGAAGGCACGTTCGCCTACGCGGCGCGTAATTTGATCGTTATTCTTTCGGTTCCCTTTTTTTTCTCGGGCCTGGGCGTCATTCATGCCCTGATGCGGCGTGTTGCGGACAGTGTTCTGCCGTTGGTCCTGTTTTATGTTTTTTTGCTGTTTCTCGGCTGGCCCATTTTCATGATTGCCGGGCTGGGTTTCATTGATCATTGGGTGGGACTTCGGGAGACCCTGAATGCACCGGAAAACGGTGAGGAGGATTAAGCAATGGAAGTAATCTTACTGGAACGTATCGAACGTTTGGGGCAAATGGGCGACGTGGTCAAGGTCAAGTCCGGCTTTGCCCGCAACTATCTGCTGCCGCAAAAGAAAGCCCTGCGGTTAACTGATGAAAACCGTGCCCATTTTGAGAAACAGCGCGTTCAGCTTGAGGCCGCCAATCTCCAACGCCGTGAAGAGGCGGAGGCGGTTGCCTCTGAACTGGAAGGCAAGTCTTTCGTGGCCATCCGCCAGGCCGGAGAAACGGGACACCTCTACGGTTCGGTCACGGCACGCGACATTACCGAAGCGCTGATCGAAGGCGGTTTCACCGTTACCCGCCAGCAAATTCTTCTTGAGCAGAACATCAAATTGCTGGGCCTGTATGAATGCCGTGTGGCGCTGCATCCGGAGGTCATCGTCACCGTTACCTTCAATGTTGCCCGCAGCGAGGAAGAAGCCAAAGCACAGGCCGCCGGTGAATCCTTTGTAACCGACGCAGAGGAAAAACCGGAGGAAGAGGCCTTCGCGGAAGGCGCAGAAGAAGAAGCCGAGCCTAAGGCCAAAAAGAAAAAGAAAAAGGCCAAGGCTGCCAAGGAAGAAGAAAGCGAGACCGGAGAAGCCGGGGACGCCGGTGACAGCGAGGAGGGAAAAACGCCCTCTAATGACCCCTCTGGCCAAACTTCCGAAGAAGAGCAGGAAGCGAAGAAAGAAGACGCCGACTGATATCGGCCAAGATAACCGCAAAGCCAAGTCACACTGCGCCGATCACATAGAAGAACGGCGCGGTGTTTTTTTGCGGATTCCCCGCCCCTTCTGGAATCAGACCCACAACCCCGCTATATTAAACTATAGGTTTTAAAGCACCCCCTTGTTCCACCACTGCCAGGGAGATAAGGGATGCGGCCTTTGTCCTTTCTGCTGGAACACCTGATTACCCGAGGCACTCTACGGGTGATAGATTGTGCTGGAAAATGCCATGTTTTTTCCGGCCAAGAGGGTTCCTGCGTCACCATCCGTCTTCATGACCGGTCCTTGTACTGGCGGCTTTTTTTCACGCCCAGGTTGACCGTGGGAGAAGCCTATATGGATGGTACGCTGACCATTGAAGACGCCTCCATCTATGACTTTCTCGTCCTGTGCGGCCGCAATATTTTCCAGGCAAAACCCCATCCTTTCCAGACATTCTACGGCGATCTCAATTCTGTTGCCCGCTGGATTTCCCAGTTCAATCCGGTTGCCAAAAGCCAGCGCAGGATTGCCCATCACTATGACCTCTCGGAAAAGCTCTACGATCTCTTCCTTGATCCCGATAAACAGTATTCCTGTGGCTATTTCGCCACCGGCACGGAAAGCCTTGAACAGGCCCAGGAATATAAGAAACGCCATATCGCAGCCAAGCTTCTGCTCAAGCCGGGGCTTAAAATTCTCGATATCGGCTCGGGCTGGGGGGGGCTGGCGCTTGATCTTGCCAGCATCTCAGGCACGGATATCACCGGCATCACCCTTTCCAAGGAACAACTCCGCGTGGCGCGGAAACGCGCGCGGGAATCCGGTCTTTCCGACCGTGTGCATTTCGACCTTCGTGACTATCGCCACCAGACCGGCTGTTTCGACCGCATCGTCTCCGTGGGCATGTTCGAACATGTGGGGATTGCCCATTACCATGCGTTCTTCGAGTCTGTTCATCGCCTTCTTGCCGATGACGGCGTTGCCTTGCTCCACTCCATCGGCACCATGTCGGGCCCGAATCAAACCAATCCATGGCTGCGTAAATATATTTTCCCGGGTGGACATTTTCCCGCCCTCTCGGAGGTGGTCCAAGCAGTGGAAAAGGCGAGGTTTTGGATCACGGATATAGAAATCCTCCGTCTCCATTACGCGGAAACCCTGCATGCATGGCGGCAGCGTTTTCAAGCCAAGCGGCATGAAGCCGAGCAGCTTTATGACGAGAGGTTCTACCGTATGTGGGAATTCTACCTGGCCATCAGCGAAATGGCCTTCAGGGAGAAAGACCTTATGGTATTCCAGATACAGATTTCCAAGAGCCGCGATGCCGTCCCGCTGACCCGGGATTACATCGCCCAGTGGGAAAGCGGCTACCGGGAAGGAGCCGCTCTCACCGGATGAGGAGAGGGCGGTTCCCGGAGACAAACGGGCCATGGATTCTATCCACAACTTTCGACTCTTATACGCATGTTCCACAGGGCCGAACGGGACCGGCTATCTATCCACCCGCAGAGGGGCCTGCTAGTCTCGCCCTCATGGAAACCAACTCTTCCCCTCCGGAAACAAAAGTCACCTCCCTTCACCAGAACGACGTCCAGACCAAGGACGATCCCGGATATCGGACGCCCCCCCTCAATTATGAGGCCGAGCGGGCGCTTCTCGGCGCCATTCTTGTCAACAACCCGGCCCATGAGAAAGTTTCCGATTTTCTGAGACCCGAACATTTCGCGGATCCCGTCCATGGCCGTATTTTTGCCGCCATCGCCACCCTTGTGGAACGTGGCCAAATCGCCGATCCACGGACTTTAAAGAATTTCTTCGAACAGGACGGCGCCCTGGCTGATATCGGCGGCAGCGGCTATCTGGCGCGTCTCGCTGAAGAATCGGTAACGGTCCTCAACGCAGCCGAATACGGCCGCATTATCCACGATCTCGCCCTGCGCCGGGAACTCATTGCCCTTGGTAATGACGTGGTCAACGATTCCTACGTCTACGACCTAGAGGTGACAGCCACGGACCTTATCGAAAGCGCCGAACAAGGCCTGTTCGATCTTGCCACCACCGGCCAGTACGAAGGCGGATTCCAGACTTTCGGTCATTCCCTCGAGACCGCTATCCGCGAAGCCGAGGCCGCACTCAAGCGTGATGGCAAACTGACGGGCGTGGCTACCGGGCTGAAAGACCTCGACAAGCTTCTCGGCGGCCTTCACCCCTCCGACCTCATTATTCTTGCCGGACGACCCTCCATGGGAAAAACGGCGCTGGCCACCAATATCGCCTTCCACGCCGCCCGTCAGTTCCGCGAAAAGCGGGATGAACAGGGCGGCTCGACCACGGAAGATGGCGCCATCATCGCCTTCTTTTCCCTGGAAATGGCGGCGGAACAGCTTGCTACCCGTATTCTTTCCGAGGAATCCCGCGTCGGTTCGGACAAGATCCGCCGCGGCGACATCAGCAATGACGATTTCCAGAGAATCTTTCAGACCAGTCAGGAATTGAGCGCCCTGCCTCTCTATATAGACGATACGGCGGCATTGACCATTTCCGCCATCCGCACCCGCGCCCGCCGTCTGAAACGCAGCCGCGGGCTGGGACTGATCATTGTCGATTACCTACAGCTGCTGACCGGCTCCAGCCGCCAGCGCAACGAAAACCGGGTCCAGGAAGTCTCGGAAATCACCCGCGGGCTGAAAGCCCTGGCCAAGGAGCTGGACGTGCCGGTGATCGCCCTCTCCCAGCTTTCACGAAAGGTGGAGGACCGTGATGATAAACGTCCACAACTGGCGGACCTGAGGGAATCCGGCTCCATCGAGCAAGACGCCGATGTGGTCATGTTCGTCTTCCGCGAAGAATATTATGCAGCGCGCCGGGAACCCAAAGAGGGGACAGAAGAGCACGTAGGATGGATGCAGGAGATGGAAAAAGTCCATAACCTGGCCGAACTCATCGTCGCCAAACAGCGCCACGGCCCCATCGGTAAGGTTACGCTTTATTTCGATTCCCTCTCCACGAAATTCACCGACTGGGCCAAAAGCGACCACCTCCCCGACCGGGATTTCTAGAGCGGGTCAGACCCATGTCCCATAAACGGCAGGGCAGTGATCTCTCCAGGGCGGTGCTGACCGTCAACCTTGGCGCCATAGCCGACAATTTCCGTAATCTCTCATCCCGCCTCGCACCGGCCTGCCAAGCCGGAGCCGTGGTCAAAGCCAATGCCTATGGGCTGGGGTTTGAAGAGGTTTCAAAGGCCCTGGCCAAGGCCGGATGCCGGCATTTCTTCGTCGCCGACCTGGAAGAAGGCATTGCCCTGCGCCGGGTTCTGGATAAGGCGGATATCTTCGTTTTTAACGGGCCCGAGAGAAATTCCGAGCCGGTCTTCGACGAGCACTCCCTGACGCCCATACTCAACACCCCCGGTCAGATCGAGTCCTGGAGCGCCTTCGTCGCCTCGAAGGGTAGCCGTGGCGCGGTTATCCAGGTGGATACGGGAATGTCACGG
Source organism: Alphaproteobacteria bacterium (assembly GCA_016776635.1). Lineage (GTDB taxonomy): Bacteria > Pseudomonadota > Alphaproteobacteria > UBA11136 > UBA11136 > UBA11136. The sequence goes on along the minus strand of JADHSZ010000014.1, from coordinate 33,626 downwards.
ACAGGGCTGGATATGGCCTATCTGGAACAGCTTGCCGAGGACCACAAAAAACTGGACGGCATGGAACTGAAGTTCCTCATGAGTCACCTCGCCTGCGCCGACGAACCCGGCCATCCCCTGAACGCCCGCCAGCTTGATGAATTTTCCAGGGCACGATCCCTTCTCGGCGAACCGCCGGGAAGTCTCGCCAATTCCTCGGGGATATTCCTGGGCACCGATTACCATTTCGACCTGGTGCGCACGGGCGGGGCGCTTTATGGGATGAACCCCGTCCCAAATGCCGACAATCCAATGGATTCCGTGGTCAAACTGGAGGCCCCGATTCTGCAGTTACGCGACGTTGACAGCCCCATAACCGTTGGTTACGGTGCCTCCTCCCGAGTTGAGGGGCCGGGCAGAATCGCCACTGTCGCCGTGGGATACGCGGATGGATATCTGCGTTCCCTGAGCAATAAGGGGAGTGCTTTTGTCAATGGGGTCCGAGTTCCCGTCATAGGACGCGTTTCAATGGACTATATCACCCTCGACGTCTCCAAGGTCCCTGAAGACAAGATCCATCCCGGCTCGGTGGTGGAGCTCATCGGTCCCCATCACGGGATTGACGCCCTGGCGGAGGAAGCCGGCACGCTGGCCTACGAAATTCTCACCGGACTTGGCGCCCGCTATACCCGGGCCTATTGCGGCGGCAGCGCCTGACCCCATGCACGAATTTCTGCACCCCATAAGGTTCCTCAAGACCGTGGGCCGCGTTTTCTTCGCCTTTCTCGGCGCTACGGGAAAACTGGCTATCTTTACCTTCACCTCGCTGATGCATGCCCTGACGCCGCCTTATTATCCCCGGCTCATCGGCCAGCAAATGATCAGTGTTGGTTATTTTTCACTTCCCGTGGTGGGGCTGACCGCGGTTTTTACAGGCATGGTGCTGGCGCTGCAGAGCTATACCGGATTCTCCCGCTTTTCCGCGGAAAGCGCCATTCCCAACGTGGTGGTTCTGTCCATTACCCGTGAACTGGGGCCGGTGCTGGCGGGGCTGATGGTGGCGGGCCGCGTGGGGGCGGCCATGGCGGCGGAAATCGGCACCATGCGCGTCACCGAACAGATTGACGCCCTGGTGACGCTGTCCACAAACCCTCAGAAATACCTGGTGGCGCCACGGCTTATCGCCGGGCTGGCCATGCTGCCACTGTTGGTGCTGGTGGGAGATATCATCGGTGTTTTCGGAGGGTATATCGTCAGTGTCTACAAGCTGGGGTTTAATCCTTCCACCTATATCATCAATACCTGGAATTTTTTCCAGGTGGATGATCTTGTTTCCGGCCTGATCAAGGCCAGCGTGTTCGGTTTCATCGTCACCCTGTTGGGCTGTTACAATGGCTTTTATTCCAAGGGCGGCGCCCAGGGCGTGGGTGCGGCGACAACCATGGCCGTGGTCTCCGCCTCGATCCTGATCCTCTGTTCCGATTATTTCCTTACCGAACTGTTGTTTACGAAATGACCTCATCCACACCGAAAATCGAGGTCCGGGATCTTCATAAGGCCTTCGGACCCAAAGAAGTCCTTACCGGGCTTAACCTCGACGTGGGCGTGGGTGAATCGGTGGTGGTGATCGGCGGTTCGGGCACCGGAAAATCGGTTCTCATCAAATGCATCATAGGCCTGCTGAAACCCGATTCCGGCAGCATCCGCATTGACGGCGTGGAAACCATCGGCATGAGGGGCAAGGACCGGGAAGAGGTGTTGAAGAAATTCGGCATGCTGTTCCAGGGCGCGGCTCTGTTCGACAGTATTAATGTTTGGCAGAACGTGGCCTTTGCGCTGATCCAGAGTCAAGGCATGGACCACAATAAGGCCAAGGGAATCGCCCTGGAAAAAATGGCCCAGGTAGGGCTGGGTCCGGAAGTGGGGGAACTCTCCCCGGCGGAACTTTCAGGCGGCATGCAAAAGCGGGTCGGCCTTGCCCGCGCCATCGCCACCCAGCCGCAAATCATCTTTTTCGACGAACCCACTACGGGCCTCGACCCCATCATGGGCGACGTCATCAACGACCTTATTGTCGAATCCGTGCGCGACCTTGGCGCCACCGCCTTGTCCATTACCCATGACATGGCCAGCGCGCGCAAGATTGCCGACCGTATTGCCATGATTTACGAAGGCAAAATCATATGGGCCGGACCGGTCAGGGAAATCGACAGTTCCGGAAGTGACCATGTGGACCAGTTCATCAACGGGCGGGCCGAAGGTCCCATTAAAATGGCGGTGCGCGGCTGATTGCGCCGAGTGTGCCGCACAAGCAATCCGGAGGCCCCGAAAGGATTGGGAAAATTGGTGAAAGCCACGGCACATTACGTTTGCCAGGAGTGTGCAGCGGACTACCTCCAGTGGAGCGGCCGCTGTGAGGCCTGTGGCGCGTGGAACAGCATTTCCGAAGAGGCCCCCCGTGACAGCGTTCCCCTTGGCACAAACGCACGTAGCGTAGGAAAGGCCCGCAAACGGAACAAGGGCGGTGTGGAATTCTTGGATCTGGACGGTCCCACCGCCGATCTGCCCCGGCGGGTGACGGGAATTGCCGAACTGGACCGGGTCTGCGGCGGCGGCCTGGTTCCCGGATCGGCCCTGTTGGTGGGTGGCGACCCCGGAATCGGTAAGTCGACCCTGCTGCTTCAGGCCCTCTGCGCGCTGGGGAGCCAGGCGGCCTGTGTCTACATCTCGGGCGAGGAATCCACCGAACAGGTAAAAATGCGCGCCAACAGGCTGGGCCTTGCGGATGCGCCTGTCCGTCTTGCCGCGGCTACCAATGTCCACGCCATACTCGACAGCCTGGAGGTGGACCGTAAAGCCGGCGGCGCCGAGGTGCTGGTGATCGATTCCATCCAGACCATGTATGTGGACGCCTTCGATGCCGCCCCCGGCACGGTGACCCAGGTGCGCGCCTGTGCCGGTGAACTGGTGCGTTTCGCCAAGCGGCACGGCATTACCGTCTTTCTGGTGGGCCACGTGACCAAGGAAGGCCAGATCGCCGGCCCCCGCGTGGTCGAGCATATGGTGGATACCGTCCTTTATTTCGAAGGCGAGCGCGGGCACCAGTTCCGCATCCTGCGCGCGGTGAAGAACCGCTATGGTCCCACCGATGAGATCGGCGTTTTCGAGATGAGCGACGCCGGCCTGCGCGAGGTGGCCAATCCCTCCTCCCTGTTCCTGGCGGAGCGCCCCGATGATGTGCAGGGGGCAGTAGTTTTTGCCGGAATCGAGGGGACACGGCCCCTGTTGGTGGAAATTCAGGCGTTGGTGGCGCCGTCGGTCCTGGGATCACCGAGACGCGCCGTGGTTGGCTGGGATGGCGGCCGTCTTGCCATGACGCTCGCCGTCCTCGAAGCCCGCTGCGGACTTGCGCTGGGCGGCCAGGATGTCTATCTCAATGTGGCCGGAGGACTTCGCATCAACGAACCGGCGGCCGATCTTGCCGTGGCGGCAGCCATTGTGTCGTCGCTCACCGGCGAGCCGCTGCCCCACAATACCGTGGTCTTCGGCGAAGTGGGGCTTTCCGGCGAAGTACGCGGCGTGGGACAATACCAGACCCGGCTGAAAGAGGCTGCAAAACTGGGCTTTACCCGGGCCCTGGTGCCACAGCAAACTGCGAAAGCGGAGAAACGCCGTAAATCATCCATGGAAATCCTCGAGATCGGACATTTGCAGGATCTGCTCGCCCATTTTGCCACCGCCGCCCATGTGACGGCGGAAAGAACTTCCCAAGAAAAATCCCTGGCGCTCAAACGCGGAAAAAGGCACTGAGTCATGGAAGACCTTCCAGCCAACGCCGCCGATCTTATTGTTATTGCCGTATTACTGGTATCGGCCCTGCTGGCCTTTTCCCGTGGCTTCGTGCGCGAACTTCTTTCGGTTGCCGGCTGGGTGGGCGCCATTTTCGCCACACTCTATGGTTTCTCCTATGCCAAGCCTTATGCCCGCCAGTGGATTTCCGTTGATATCCTGGCCGATGCCGCCGCCGGCGCGGCCATCTTCATCGTCACGCTGATCGTGCTTACTCTCATCAGCAATGTGTTAACCGGCCAGGTCCGCGACAGCGCGCTGGGCGCCGTGGACCGTTCCCTGGGGTTCCTGTTCGGCCTCTTTAGGGGTGTTATCATTGTCTGCCTTGCCTATCTTCTAGTGGCGTGGATTCTGCCAAAGGACGAACAACCCGAATGGCTGCGCTCGGCACGCACCATCCCCCTTGTGGAGGAAGGCGCTGATATTCTGTTGCAACTGATCCCCGAAAACGCCATGGAAAGGGGCAGCGAAACCATGGACCGGGCCACGGAAAAAACCAGCGAGGCTATCCGTGAACAGATCGATGAAGCTATCCAGATGGAAAACCAGCATATGCTGGAATCCCTTACCAGTCCCCGCCCCCAAGGGGATATAAAAGGCACGGACGAAGGCTACAGCAATACCCAGCGCCAGGATATGGACCGCCTGTTTGAAACCAAAGACAACCCTTAGAGCCACCAGCCACCCCATGATGAAACGCCCCCCCATACGCCTTCCCGGACCCGGAACCACAGGCTTCCCGCCTGCCCATCCCTTCGATGACGACAAGCTGAAGGAGGAATGCGGCGTCTTCGGCGTTTTCGGCCATGCCGACGCCGCCGCGCTGACGGCGCTGGGCTTGCACGCGCTCCAGCACCGCGGCCAGGAAGCCGCCGGAATCGTCACCTATGACGGCAACCAGTTTCACGCCCACCGTAATATGGGCCATGTGGGTGACAATTTCGGCTCCGAGGAAATCATCCAGCGCCTGCCCGGCACCGGCGCCATCGGCCATGTGCGCTATTCCACCACCGGCGAAACCGTGCTGCGCAATATCCAGCCTTTGTTTTCGGAATTTTCCTTCGGCGGGCTCGCCATCGGCCATAACGGCAACCTCACCAATGCCCGCAACCTGCGCCAAAAGCTGGTACGCCGTGGCTGTCTGTTCCAATCCACCACCGATACCGAGGTTATCAACCACCTGATCGCCACCAGCCGGGCGCCCAATGTCATTGACCGCGTCACCGACGCCCTGCTTCAGGTGGAGGGAGCCTATTCCCTGGTGGCCCTGACCGCCGACGCCCTGATCGGCAGCCGCGACCCCCACGGGGTGCGGCCTTTGGTTCTGGGCCAGCTTGACGGCGCCCATGTTTTGGCTTCCGAGACCTGTGCTCTGGACATCATCGGCGCCGAATTCGTGCGCGACGTGGAACGGGGCGAGGTGGTCGTCATCGACGAGGGCGGGGTGCGCTCTTATCATCCTTTCAATCACACACCGTCGCGCTTCTGTATTTTCGAATATGTTTATTTCTCCCGTCCAGACAGCATCGTGGAAGGGAGCAGCGTCTATGACGCGCGCAAGAATATCGGCGCCGAGTTGTCCCGGGAAAGCCCGGTTGAGGCCGATCTGGTGGTTCCGGTTCCCGATTCCGGCGTCCCCGCGGCCATCGGCTTCGCCGCCGAATCCGGCACCCCTTTCGATCTCGGCATTATCCGCAATCACTATGTGGGGCGCACCTTTATCGAACCGGGAGACAGCATCCGCCATCTCGGGGTCAAGCTGAAGCACAACGCCAACCGCGCCAATATCGAGGGCAAGCGCGTGGTGCTGGTGGATGACAGCATCGTGCGCGGCACCACCTCGAAGAAGATCGTGGAAATGGTGCGTAACGTCGGGGCCAAGGAGGTGCATATGCGCATCGCCAGCCCGCCCACGGCCCATCCCTGTTTCTATGGCATCGACACGCCGGAGCGCGACAAACTCCTGGCCGCCAATATGAGCGTGGAGGAAATGGCCGAGTTCATCTGCGTCGACAGCCTCGCCTTCCTCTCCATAGACGGGCTCTATCGCGCCATGGGCGAAAAGGGACGCGACAGCGACTCTCCCCAGTATTGCGACGCCTGCTTTACCGACGATTACCCCATCACCCCCAGCGACCACAACGGCGGCGAGACCGACCAACAGCTTTCGCTGCTCTCGGAGCTGGCCTAGCCACTCCGACGCCGCCCTTATGTCCCCGAAAAAGCTCGACGGCCGCATCGCCCTCATCACCGGGGCCTCGCGCGGCATTGGCGCGGCGGTGGCCCGCCTTTTTGCATCCCAGGGCGCTCATGTGGTCCTGACCGCGCGCACCACCGGCGGGCTCGAGGAAACCGATGACGCCATCCGAAGCACGGGCGGAGCCGCCACACTGGTGCCGCTGGACTTACGCGAGTTCGACCAGATCGACCGCATGGGTGCGGCCATCGCCGAGCGTTTCGGGCGGCTTGATATCCTGGTGGGCAATGCCGCGGTTCTGGGCGTTCTGGGACCAACCGGACATATGACGCCGGAGGTCTGGCAGGAGGTGATGGACGTGAACGTCACCGCCAACTGGCGCTTGATCCGCAGCTTCGATCCCCTGCTCCGGGAATCCGATGCCGGGCGCGCCATCTTCGTCACCTCCGGCGTTACCAGCGGCGTCTTTCCCTATTGGAGCGCCTATGCCGCCAGCAAGGCGGCGCTGGAAACCCTGGTCTGTACCTATGCCGGGGAAGTGGAAAAAACCAATATCCACGTCAATCTTCTCGATCCCGGCATCGTCGCCACGGCCATGCGGGCCACCGCCTTTCCCGGCGAAGACCCCGCCACATTGGCTCAGCCCGAAGACATCGCCCCGGCCTTCCTCGATCTCGCCCTACCCTCCTGCCGTAAACAGGGCCAGGTGATCCGCGCCTGAGGCGCGCGCACTGCCCCCATAAAAATCACCCGGAGCCGCTTTTTAAGACGACTCCGGGTGATAAGTCCGGTCGGAGATTTAGAGCGTTATCTCTATGACCATTTTACTCGTATAGGATGTTAACGGCACCGGCGTCGAAAGTGTCGGAGCCAGTTCTCGTGATCCTGACTTGCGTCAGTTCCGCCGAAAGCGATTTATTGCCGCCACCCATCACACCAGTTGTGGTGTCTAATTTGCCGGTATGGGAAGAAATCCATGTAAAATTGGCGCTGTTGGAAAGCGTCAAAACCATATGGCCCGAATTAATGGTTGTGGCTGCTGAAGCATTCCAAATGAAACCTGATGTGCTACTAGGATTGCTGCTTGTTTCCCAAGAAGTTGAAACATATCCACTTGTCTCAATCCCACCGGCATCCCCCAACTGCACAAGGATATCGTCGGTACCGCTGAGAGATACCCCCTCGAAAGTTATTGTGATTCTCTTTGTTCCAGCGGGAATACCAGTGAAATCAAAAGCGGTCCCTGACGTGGTTGCCTGCTCTGTTCCCAGCGTAATACCACCGCTGGACACAACCGCCATCCCGTCGGCTTTCGTGATATTGAGAACCCGGACGGTATCCGCGGCGGTGGAGAAGCACAGCCACTCGTCACCCGCCGCCGTTGTGATATTTGCAGCGCCGGGGATACTGATTGACGCTCCATGCGTCACCGTCAGTGCCCCATCAAAGTGCAATATAAATAGGCGGTTCGCTGCCACCGTCATAATGCTGAACTCGGTGGTGCCAGTCACGTCAAAATAGTTCCCGTCCGTGCCGATAATCAATGGTGAAGCAGAGGCAATGTCCGTCCCCTTCACATTGTCGAGAGCCGCAACCGACTGCGCCGTGGCGAACTTGGGATTGTTGGAGTCCGACACATCCTTGACCGCCACCAGATCGCCGGTGGCCGCCGTTACCGTGGCCTCGGCGCCATCGAACAGCACCGTAACGAGGTCGGTAATGGACTGCACGGTGGCAAACTTGGGATTGTCGGAATCCGACACGTCCTTGATCGCCACCAGATCACCCGTGGCCGCGGCAACCTGAGCCTCGGTGCCGTCAAAGAACGGTGCGCTGACGCCGAGGAAGGTCCGGAAAGCAGCCGTGTCGCCACCATAGAAGCGGCCTACTTCGGTCCATCCAGCGCCGCTGCGCCGCAACACCAGGGCCTTTTCGGAATCGTCGAGTGGAAAATCAACGGCATCCACCATGGAAACCTGGCCGCCGCCGCCGGCATTGTGCTTCACCACCACCGTGCGCGCGGTATCGGCGGCGGAGAGAATAAGCAGCGAGCCATCGGGAAGATTAGTGGTGAGGATATTGGCGAGGTCGTCGGTGGCGGCATCGGACTCGGTATCGACGATGTGCATGCCCGTGCCGGGCGTCACACTGCCGGAAGAAATAGTCAGTTCCGACGTAACATTCGCCCCGACAAGCTGCCTTGTGGCAGCCAGAATTGACTCGAAGGGAGAAGAGGCATTGGCGTTACTGACCTCGCTGGTTGAGGGAAAATTGGTCATTGTCGTGATTCCTTGTGTCATCAGAGAGTTATACCCACCGCCCGGACGGTCCCCTGCGGGCGCGCGGACAGGCAGGCAGCGGTGGCCTCATGCCACCTCTCTCCCCCCGGTCGTTCACATTTTCATGGGAACTATTAGGATATAAATCCTACAGCAACCCGCGACTAATGTCAAGGAAAAAGGATTATATACTTATTTTTATGATTATAAGCCTTAATATGAGGCCAAGGCTCGGGACACATCCTCCCCGGAGACCCCCGGCCATTCAGAGGGCGGTGGCTTTGCCGCCGGGCTGATTACAGGGATCGCCCTGGCGGAAATCGCGGTGGCGGCGGCGCTGGCATACTTTGTGCTTATACGAACGGGGGGCGGGAATAATGTTCCCATGCTGCACGACTTAAGTTTCAGGATGGAGTTGACAACTACCAATGAAGCGAAATTTATACCTGACGCAAATCAGCCCAAGCCTAGGCGATAACCTCTTTTTCCCTTATTCCATCGGCAACATCTATGCGTACTGCGCCGCCATTAAGGAAATTGATGACGCCTATGCCATGGGCGAATTCTTTTTCCAGCGTGACCCCATAGACGCGGTTCTCGACCGGTTGGAGCGTCCGGACATTCTCGGCCTGTCATGTTATGTCTGGAATTGGTCCTACAATATGGCCCTGGCGAAGGCGGTGCGCCAGCGCTACCCCGATTGCCTCATCGTTCTAGGTGGACCCAACGTTCCCGACCGGTCCGAAGATTTTTTTCGCGACCATCCCTACATCGACTTGCTCGTCCACGGCGAAGGTGAATTGGTGTTCGCAGACATTTTGCGGCGGCGTTTGCAGGCACGGGAGTTGACCGACTACGTGCCGGTTCAGGGACTTAGCATACGCCTCGCCGACGGCGCGTGTCTAAGGACAGAGGTGCCCGCCAAGAAGCCCGACTTGGCTGCCCTTCCATCGCCTTACCTGAGCGGGGTTTTCGACCGGCTCCTCGATTTTCCGTACACTTACGTCGCGTGTCAGGAAACCCACCGTGGATGCCCCTATAGTTGCAGTTTCTGCGATTGGGGCTCGAATACGTTCTCCAAGGTCCGGGCCTTTGAATTACAGCGTGTCCTCGACGAGATCGAGTGGTTCGCGCGGCACAAGATCGAATATATCCAAAACTGCGATGCAAATTTCGGCATTCTCAAACGCGACATGGTGATCACCGAAAAAATCAAAGCGGTCCATGAGGAATACGGTTGGCCCAAGCGATTCCATGCCGCCTACGCCAAGAATTCGAACGAGAACATCATCAACATCGGAAAGGTGTTGTTGGAAGCGGGAATTATGAAGGCGATTCTCATCAGCTTCCAAAGCCTCAACGAAGAGACGCTGCTGTCAGTCAAAAGGAAGAATATTCCCCTGAGCAAGCTTACCGCGTTGCTCGGCCAATGCGCCGAGGCGGGTCTCAAGACCGCGACCGAAATGGTCCTCGGCTTGCCTAGTGAGACATATGATAGTTTCGCTGACGGTCTCGACAGCCTGCTTTGCGCGGGCCAGCACGATCTTATCGCCGTTTATCCCTGCATGATCTTGAAAAACTCCGAAATGAGCCAGCCCGACTACATAGCGGCTCACGGTATAGAAACCTTACGCCTGCCGCTGAATATGCCCTACAGCACCCCGCCTAAAGACGGCAGCGACGTGACCGAATACCAAGACATCATCATCCAAACCAAGGACATGTCCAGGGCGGATTGGAAGCGAGCCTACATCTTTGCGGTGGCGGTCCAGGCGCTCCATTGCTTCGGGCTCTTGAAATTCATCGCCATATACCTGCACCGGAGATTCGGTGTTTCATACCGGACCTTCTATGAAACTGTTCTGATCGAGGCGCGATCGCCTGGGAACAAAATCATTCATCGCGAGGTGTCCCGCCTCGATTCGCGCATCGGTAAAATCATGGCCGGCGGCAGCAACGGAGCCGTGCTGCCCGAATACGGAAAGGTGATATGGCCGTTGGAGCAGGCTCTGTTCCTGGCGCTGGTGGCCGACAAGGCAGCATTGTATGCGGAAATTTCGGCTTGGTTGCCAAGCCTGTGTGCCAGGCTCGACATCGAATTGGAGGAGGGGATCATGCACGATCTCGTCCTGTTCCAGCGCAACATGGTGGTCGACGCATTCGACGAGATACAGAGCACTTTCGAACTCGATCATCAGCTGCCGAGTTACCTGACGGAAACGGTAGCATGGGAGGATCGAGCTAATCGCAAGGCTGTCGTTATGGTGCGATCACCGGCCGCCTACGGCGGTGACCTCGAACTCTACGCCCGCGAGGTCGTCTGGTATGGCCGGCAATTGGGGCGTTCGCTCAAGACTGTCATGCAAAGGGCCTGACGCCGCCGCCTTTCCCGGCTGCTGATACCTTCGCCGCCTTCAATGCCGGTACGCGCCTATTATGGGCGCCTGCCGGAACAGGTTCTCGAAATCCTTTAAGCGCGCCATGCCTATGTCTGCAATTGGCCAGAATAAGTCGGCTCTCACCCTAAAAACGGCGAATTACCCGCCCGGGGAATTCAGGCGGTCCTGGCGCAGCTGGATATGGCGCGGCCAGCGGCTCTTGATATAGGCCAGCACCGCCCAGATATCCCCATCGGTCAGTTTTTCGGCAAACCCCGGCATGTTGCTCTTGAACTGGGCGGGAGCCATGTCCTTGCCGCCATTTTTGCTGTAGGCGAAGAGATGGGCGTCGGCGTGATGCCAGGTATGGCCCGATTCGTCATGGGGCGGCGCGCGCAGGCCGCCATCGGCCAGCGGCATCTGCCAGTTCTCGTCACCCTCCAGATTGGCGCCATGGCATTCGGCGCAATGGGCGGCGTAGAGTTCCGCGCCATGGGCCACCTGGGTGGCGTTTTCGGGGTCGGCGCGGTGGGAAGCCTCCCGGTCCAGAGCCAGATAGCCCACAACCGCCGCCGTCGCGAGAGCGCCGATCCAGACCCCTTGTGGTGGAGTCTTCCGGGGGTCCTTTGGGGGAGTCTCTTGGGGAGTTTTTTGCTTGGTTCGTTGCTTTTTTCGAGATGCCATGAGGAATTAAATACTTTCCATAATCAAAGTTAAAGCCTGGGGTATCCGAACATTTCCCCGGTCATGCTGGCATACCAGCCTTCGGCGTATTTGGCCTCGTCGCGGCGCACCGATGAGGGCGCATCCAGGGGGCTTGTACCGCCGCTGCCGAGCAGGGAAACGATGCCCTGATCATCGGCCAGATAGGCGGCGTTGATGGAGATGCCGTATTCGGGGGCGAGCAGGCTGTAACAGGTATTAAGAAACAGGGGGTCCGCCACCTCGCGTTCGGCGAACAGGGAGATCAGGGCGGCGGCGCAGGCCTTGCCCTGGCTGTTGGCGGCGAATCCCGACTTGGGCATGGCCCCGGCGTAACAGGCGTCTCCCAGAACATGAATGCCCGGCACGGCGGTGGATTCGAACGTCTTGGGGTCCACCAGGCACCATTCCTTGTCATCATTGGCCACCCCCGCTATACGAGCAATCTCGCCCGCGCGCTGGGGCGGAATCATATTGGCCGTGTCAGCCTTGAAAGCTCCGGCCTCGCAGTAAAAAGTCCGGGTGGCGGGATCGACGCGGGTCACGGCGCCGCCCTGTGACGCAGGCACCCAGTCGATCATGCCGGGATAGAGCTTTTCCCAGCCCTGGGTAAACAGCGCTTGTTTGGTGAAGCTGTCCTTGGCGTCGAGGATAATGATCTTGGAGCGCGGCTTGTGGCGTTTGAGGTAATGGGCCATGAGGCAGGCCCGCTCGTAAGGAGCGGGCGGGCAACGATAGGGGGCGGCGGGAGCGGAAATAACCACCACCCCGCCATCCTCCATGGCTTCCAGTTGATTGCGCAGCAGCAGCGTCTGTTCCCCCGCCTTCCAGGCATGGGGCATGGTTTGTGACGCCGCCCGGTCATAGCCCTCCACCGCGTTCCATTTCATGGCGATACCGGGCGAGAGCACCAGGCGGTCATAGGGCAGACGAAGCCCCCCGGAAAGGACCACCTGCCGGGATCCCGTATCGACCCCGGTGGCCGCGTAATTCACCACCCATACACCACGCTTTCGCAGGCCGTCATAGCCATGGGTGATGTCCGACAACTCCATGAAACCACCGATGACGGAATTGCTGAAGGGACAGGTGACGAACTTGCGTGATTGTTCCACCAGGGTCACATGCACCCCGGCCCGGGCCAGGAAAGCGGCGCATGTGGCGCCGCCGAAACCGCCGCCGACAATGACCACGCGGCCTTTTGACCCTTCCGAACAGCCCTGGAGATAGGGCAAGGCCGTAGCCGCGCCAACACCGCCGAGCAGGTTTTGGAGAAAACGGCGCCGTGGCAGACGGGAGGAAAACAGTGAACGCAGGTTTTTCATTCACCCCCCCTTTCGGTCACGGTGGCGGCAGTGGTCGCGGTGGTGGCCTTGGGAAGGGCCGCGAAATAATCGGCGAGCCGGCGGATTTCATCGCCGCCAAAGGGGGTAATAATGCGCCCCATGATGGTGGAGGGCCGCGCCCCGGATTTGAATGACCTCAGCAGCCCTGCCAGTTCCCCAGCCGGACGGCCGGCGAGCGAGGGAATGGAGCCGGGAGAACGGCCGTTCTCCCCGTGACAGCCGTCACAATTGGCCGCCATGAGAGCCAACGGGGGGCTTTCGGCCACCGCCGAACCGGGCCGCAACAAAACAGCACTCAACAAAGCAAGCAGGGGAATGGCACAGCGCTTCATCATGGGGGCAGTCTATTCCAGACTCTCAGTCCTCGTCATAGGGATTCCGCCCCTTGCGCAGATGAACGCGCAGCGGCGTGCCAGCGAGAGCAAAATCATCGCGCAGGCCGTTGACGAGATAGCGGATATAGGATTCCGGCAGCTTCCCCGGCTTGTTGGCGAACAGGGCGAAGGTGGGCGGACGGGCCTTGATCTGGGTCATATATCGCAGCTTCAGGCGCCGTCCCGATGCCGCCGGGGGGAAATGCTGTTCCGTCATGCCCTCCAGCCAGCGATTGAGCCGGGCCGTGGGAATGCGGGTATTCCAAACGTCATAGGCCTTGATGACCGCCGGCATCAGCCCCCCTACCCCCTTGCCGGTAAGGCCGGAAAGGGTGACGAAGGGAAGCCCCCGCAGCTGTGGCAGGTCATGGTCCAGGCGCTCCCTCAAGCCACGGCGCATCTCCGCCTTGTTTTTAACCAGGTCCCATTTGTTGATAACAACCACCAGGGCGCGGCCCTGGCTTCCCACCATGTCGGCGATGGAGAGGTCCTGTTTTTCAAGAATCACTTCGGCATCGAGCACCAGCACCACCACATGGGCAAAGCGCACGGCGCGCAAGGCATCGTCCACCGACATTTTCTCGATGCGTTCGGTGACCCGGGCGCGGCGGCGCAGCCCCGCCGTATCATAAAGCTCCACATCGCGGCCCTCATGGTTCCAGGCCATGGCAATGGCGTCGCGGGTGACCCCCGGCTCGGGCCCGGTAAGCATGCGCTCTTCACCCATGAGGCGGTTCACCAGGGTGGATTTCCCCACATTGGGGCGGCCGATGACGGCCATGCGTAAGGTTCTGGGCTCCTCTTCATCCAGTTCCCTGTCTTCGGAATTCATATCTGCGGAATCCTGGCCTTCCGCGCCCACCTCCGCGAACGGCGCCAGGCGCTCATGCAGTTCAGCAAGCCCCAGCCCGTGTTCGGCGGAAAACGCCACCGGCGCGCCCAGCCCCAGCCCGTGGGCCTCGGCCAGACCGGGATCGGCGGCCCGCGCCTCGCATTTATTGGCCACCAGAACCAGCGGCGTCTCCTTGCGACGCAGCCAGCGCGCAAAGTGGGAGTCCATGGGGGTGACCCCGGCCCGCCCGTCTATCAGCAACAGTGCCACATCCGCCGCCGCGAGGGCCTGTTCCGTCTGTTCACGCATACTCGCCTGAAGGCTCTCTTTGGCGCCTTCTTCGTCAAGGCCGGCGGTATCGATAACCGTAAAACGCAGATCCTCCAGCCGCGCCTCGCCCTCGCGGCGATCACGGGTCACGCCCGGCGCATCGTCAACCAGAGCCCGGCGGCGGCCGGTCAGGCGGTTGAACAACGTGGACTTTCCCACATTGGGGCGGCCGATAATGGCGACGGTGAAACTCATTTTGATACCGAATGTTGATTGCCGGGAGAGAACGGCCGGCTAGCGGAGGGCGATGAGGTCGGCTTCCTCGGTCAGAACATAGACCGTTTCTCCGGCCACCACGGGCTCCACGCGCACCGGATCGGGCATTTCTATGCGCCCGAGAAGCCTCCCCGTATAGGGAGAGATGGCCAGGGCCATACCGTGGGATCCCGTCACGATCAGGCGGTCCCCCGCCAGCGTCGGTCCCGACCAGACGATCAGATCCTCCTGGTCTTCCATATCTTCGTATTTTCGCAACTCCGCGATCCAGACAATAAGACCATCGGTTTTTGTCATACAAACCAGCTTGTTGTCGCCTGAGAGAAGATAAATGAAGTCACCGGCAAGCCAGGGGCTCTGGATGCCGCCAATGCTTCGTTCCCAGACCCGTAAGCCACTGCGCAAATCCAAGGCCACCATGCGTTTGCTGTGGCTGATGGCGATAATCCGGTTGCCGTCAATAATCGGCCGCCCGCGAATGTCGGAAAGCGAGGAGACAGCATCCAACACGTTTACCGCCCCCAGATTGTCGGACCATAAGGGGCGGCCATTGGAGGCGCGCAGCGCAAAAATCTCGCCCGAGGAATAAGGCACCACCACCACGCCCTTGGCCACCGCCGGGCTGGCGCCACCCAGAACGCCGGCGGATTCCATAATACCCGCGTGACTCCACAATTTTTCACCGCTTTCGGTGGAAAGGGCGAAAACCTGGTTATCGATGGTAATGACAAAAATCCGGCCATCCTGGACCGTTGGCGGCGCCCGCATGGGGCCGGGCAGTGACTCGCGCCAGACTTCGCTTCCGTCTTCCGCTTTAAGGGCGATCAACTGGGCAAAACCGGTAGAGATGAAAACCCTGCCACCCTCGTAAGCCAGCCCCCCACCCATGGATTCCTCGGAACCAAAGGTAAACCAGTCACCGCCGGTGGGGGTTATATCGGCTTCCCAGATTTCCCCGCCCGAAGCGGCATTGAAGGCCATGACCTGAGAGCTCGTATCGATGGTAAAAACGCGGCCATCGGCAACGATGGGCGTGGAGAGAAGACGCACTTCCTCACTTGTGCCGTCACCGATGCTTTCCTCCCAGGCCGGGAATAAACCACCCCTGGCGGCAAGATGTCCCATCACATGGGTCGCATCTCCGCCCGCCTGAGGCCAGTTTTCATTGGCCACGGGCCGTGGCAGACGTACCCGGATATCCGCCGCCTTGGCATCGGGCATGAGTTCCTGATCGCCGATCAGGATCGAGATGCGCTCGCCCTCTATACGCTCAATCTTTTCATCGAACCAACCGCATCCAGCACCGAGCAAGCCGATGCCAAGCACGATGGAGACCATCCATGGCTTCCGGCGGGGGCTACGGAGGGAGGGTCTCTTTCCCGAAAGGGGTGTTTCAGTCACCGATAATTGCCAGCATATCACGGGCCCGGCTTCTCACCCCGGCGGGGGCGGCGGCATCTTCCGACAGCTTGGTGAAGATGTCGCGGGCGCGTTGCAGGTCCTCCGTCCGGACCGCGATAAAAGCGGTCAATTCGATAGCCGAATAATGCCAAGGGCTGTTGTCGGCGGTGAGCGGCGCCATCCGCGCCTCCAGTTCCACAGGATCAGCCGTATCGAGCTCAAGATAGCCCGCCAGAATCACGGCGAGATCACGAAACCTCTGGTCGATGGCGGTTTCCGACAAGTCATTGTAGATGACGAGAGCCGCCGGGATATCCCCGGAATGGGCCAGAAGCGCTGCTTCCTGGAGCCTGGAGAGTGTGGGATAGCCATCACCGGCTTCCTCGGCAATGACGGCAAAGGCCGCCGCCGCCGAGGCCGGGGATTCCAGGCCGCCCAGGGCCATGGCCTCGGAGAAACTGGAGCCCCAGGCCTGAAGCTGGGACGCGCGGTATTCCTTCCAACCTACCGAAGACGCCGTCACGGCGATCACCGCCACGGCCACGGCCACCACATAGGGCCCGAAACGGCGCCATAGACGCAGCAGGTTCTCTTCCCTGAGTTCCTCGTCAACTTCGCGGAAAATCTCTTCTGACACGCGTCTGCTCCCTCGTTCGAAAAAGGGCGTTAAGATAACTTGCGGGCAGCACCCGGACAAGCCGTCATAATACCCTGTTAATACCGCCCCACATTACGGCTTTTAAGAGCTTCTTCAACCTTCTCCGCGCCATTTTATGGAACAGCCAATGGAAGGAATTTGCTGTGCCGGTCCCTGGCCCGTTTCGGCCACCTGGGCCATGGCTTCGAAGAGTTCCCGCCGGGCGCCGGGAACCGATTCACGGCCCGAGGAATCAAGCCGACCGCGATACTGTAATCCCATATCCCCGTCAAAACCGAAAAAATCGGGGGTACATACGGCGCCGTAGGATCTGGCCACCTCCTGGGTTTCGTCCATGACATAGGGAAAAGTGAAGCCGTGCTCCGCGGCAAAAATCTTCATATTTTCCGGTGAATCTTCGGGATAACTCTCCACATCGTTGGGCATGACGGCAATGGCGCCCATACCCAGGGGCTGTAATTCGTTGACATCGGTGACCATGCGGTCGATGACCGCTTTGACGTAGGGGCAGTGGTTGCAGATGAACATCACCAACAGCCCATTGGGTCCGCGCACATGGGCAGGGCTGTAGGTCTTTCCGTCCACCCCGGAAAGGGAAAAATCGAGCGCCTTCCAGCCAAAATCACAGACCGGCGTTTCCAAAGCCACCATTTTCTTTCTTCCTGTCTTTCCTGTTTCCCGTCCTTCCCGAAAGAAGGTTTAACATCCCGCCTCATCCCCTGTCACACCCACCAAACACTGCAATTTTTCCAAAATGGCAAGGAAATTGCACCGAATTACGGCGAGAATCCCAATAGGGAAATCCTTGCCTTTTTTAATTGAATCATCCAGTTGGCGGATGCATGCTGAGAAAATGAATAAACTGTTGAAGAACATAGGGTTAACGGCTGAAGAGACTCGCGTTTCACAGTCGCGGCGTAATTGTGGGGCTGTGGGCGGACGTGGCAAGGCGGTAGTTATTGCCGCTTTTCTCGCTGCCTTTGGCGCCTGTACTCCCGCCGAAGTCGCCATTGTGGGCAGTTCCAGCGCCATAAACTACATGGAAACCAAAAAAACCTTCGCCGACCAGATGATCTCCGGCCTGTTCCAGAAGGACTGTGCCTTCGGCTATTATCAGGAGATCGACAAGCTCTGTAAGGATGCGGTACAGGCGACCCCCGATGCGCCCCTCTATTGCTACCAAAGCCTGGGCGGAGTCGATTGCTATGCCGCACCGGGCCCCTATGATCCCCGCCGCCAGCCCTTGGGCGGCATGGCCCAGCAGAACAGGCAAAAGAAGGCCTATACGGAATATCTTGAAAAAGAACGGCGCGAGACAATCAGGTTCCGGCAGGGCACGCCCACACCCAAATTCTCGCCTCCCCCGGATTTCCTCGAAAAAGAAATGGAACCGGATCAGCTTCCCCCCCTGATGGGAGTGCCCGACAACGGATAGGGAAAACGGATAGCCCATGGACAAAGGGGTGAAAAACACGGAAAATTCCGCTGATCGCCACCTCGCCCAGAAATGAGGTTTTGTCCGCGCCCATGTCCAATCTGCTTTTTCTTTCCGATTTCAGGGAGAAATCCCACAGATTCCAGGGATCCCGCCGCCAGCAACCCGTGACCTTCAGCAAAAGAGAGCTGAGTCAGCTTTTGTCCGTCTACAGCCCCCGCGTCACCAATGGGGAATGGAAGGACTACGCCATTGATCATACGCCGTGCATGGCTATTTTCTCCATTTTCCGCCGCACCAGCGAAACACCGCTTTACGCCATCGCCAAACTGGCCACGGATACCGGGCGAAAGTGTAGTTATCTGCTGTTCAGCGGTGGCCGTATCCGCCATCGTTCCGCGAATATCGGTGATATCCTGGCCCTGTTCGATAAACGGTTGCGGCTGATCGGTAACGACGGGTAACCCCTCGTCAGAAGTCTTGCGGGCCTGCGTAAGGATCCCTCTCCGGCGGCAGAACCTGGATTTTTGGGGGCGATGGCGCGCGGGTCAGGTCTTTCCGCCATTGCTCGGGGTCGGCCTCCCACGCCATCCGCTCCGCCTCCATGCAAACGGCCTTCCCCCAATTGTCCACGACGTGCCCCTTGGCCTCGCAGACGCGTGCAAAATCCGGCCGTGGCACAGCATCCCACACCAAAGCCCTATCATTAGCGCCGCTACAGGCGCCGGAAAGACAAAGCACGCCCAGGGCAAGAACGCGCCGCCACGGGATTTTTCCAAAAAAACCGTTAATCAAAGGATACATAAGGCAAAAAACCTCGTCCGGAACAGCCAAGGAAAAGGCGGAATAGAGCCATAAACCCCAAGTTACCTTTTTTTTACCTATTTTTCCGATATTATGGGGCTGTCCCTCTGCCACCACCTTTTATGTGAGAAACATAAGGACGAGACAGATGAGCGATCTTCGCAATACTGACCTGTCGGAAATCCCGGATGAGGATCTGACCCCGGACCAAAAGGACGAGCTGCAACGCCGGTTCAATAATTTCTTTGGACCCCTGATGAAGGCCAAGTTCGACCAGGAAGATGGAAAGTCCAAGAAGAAGGTTCGCAAATGGACCCCCGGCGAAAAATAATCGGCAAGAAATAGTCGGAAAGAAATAATCTCCGGCGTCCGTTTTCCGGGATGATTTCCCGATCCGACCCCTCCCCAATGGCAGTGGCGGGCCTCCCCTGGCCCGTTTTCCAGATGGATTCCTGAAAAAGCAGGGCGCTCGTCTTGTTTTTAACAGCGTTCCTTGTTCTCGATGATCCGGTGCTTCCGTGATTTGTTAAGATTTCCCCCGTAGGTTATGGAAGATGGTGAAAAGCCCTCGCGACAGTACCGGCGGCGCCAACACACGGAACGGCAATTCATGAGCGTACCCAAATCTCGACTTCCAGCCCTCAGAAAGCAAGCCAAGGGAACCAATGTGGATGAACGGTCCCTGCTCGCCACTGACTATCTCAATCACTTCAACGGAGCGGTCATGACGCTGGGGATGGTTCCCGATATGCCGGAACTCCTGAAGGATGCAAAGGCATGGAAGCCGAAAGACTACCAAGACCACTTCAGGGACAGTGCCGTGGCCGACAAGGAACTGGCCATTGCCGCCTATGAATGGTCGCCGAAGAAATATCGCGATCCCTTCGATCGAACCGTGGAGGCCATCAATCTAAAAATCATGGAGACCGTAAAAGAGCTTGAGGCGGCCATCCCGCTTGGGAATCCAGACCAGCTCCACCTGATCGCCTCCGACGCAACCGTTGCCATCGGAGGACTTCTCGATGTGGCCGGCGCTATCATCCATGGCGAGGAGCCCACACTCAAAGAAACCGAAATCGTGGAAGAAAAAGAGGAAGACACGGCCACGGAAACCGTCAATCAGGACGAGATCGACGCCCTGTTCGACTGAAACGTGCCTTTTTCCTGACTTTTCCTGATTCTTCTCGATTTTTCTTGATTTTTCTGCGGCACTGCGGGGAACCACTTTTTTTTTTAAACTGTGATGGGGATCACTGCACCAGACGTGGTTTGTGCATTAGCTTGATGAGGCTAGACACGGTTTGATCTTCCCCCATGGATTTCAAACCCAATTGAAACGCCCCGCGGTCCCGCCGCGGGGTGATTTTTTTTGCTTTTTTCTCCACGGACAGACACAGTTGCCCGATCCGGTCCTGGCCGGGATCCGATTGTTGTATCCGGCCCCATCCGGGATTGCCGGAAAGAGTGGAGAACATGTCATGGAAAACACTGAAAAACACGGGCCGGAGACTATTCTTACGACCGAGAAAAAGACGGAAAGAATCGGCAGGGCTCTGATTACCTGGTTTCACATGCTCGCCTTGTTCGCCATCGGCGGGTCCATCGTCTGGTCCGCGGTTATCGCCTTTGGTGGCATGGTTCAGCAAGGCCACGCCACGGTGGAAGATATCCTGCTGCTGTTCATCTATCTCGAGCTTGGCGCCATGGTGGGGATATATTTCAAAACCAACCATATGCCCGTGCGCTTTCTCATCTATGTGGCCATGACGGCGCTCACCCGCATGCTCATCGGGTTCATCAACGTGGAACACCGGCCCGATGAAGGAATCCTCGTGGTTTCAGGGGCCGTTTTGTTACTTGCCCTTGCCGTGCTGGTGTTGCGATATGGCTCGTCCAGGTTCCCTTCCAGCGTGCTCGCCCAAGACCGCTCGGATATTTCGGATGCCTATAAAACCACCTGAAATACAGTTGCCGAAGCAACCCATGAACCCCAAAAACGGCAGTTATCTGCCGCTCCCAAGGGGGCAGTGCGGCCTTTTACCGCATTGACCGTGCTGCATACGAAAACACATCTTGGTCCCGACACCATGCGTGCCGGATGAAAGAAGTATGAAAGAAGTAACAGCAGGAGAAACCCTACCCATGAGCCAGCCCGCCGCCGCCTCTAATCCAAATACCGATGCATTCCTGGAATGCATTGAGAAAACGCCAACCCAGACAGACCTTTATCCGCACTGGCTGCTGGAAAAGCCGGTCACCGACGCGGCCTGTGAAGCCATTGCCGATCTGCCCTTCGATCCCCCCGAAGGGCTGGATTTTAACGGCAAGCGCGAAACCAACAATGCCTCGCGGGCCTATTTCAACGCGAAGAACCAGGAAAAATTCGAGGTATGCCACGATATCGTGGAGACTTTCCAGGATCCCCGCATCATCGCCGCCATCGAAAAGAAATGCGGCATTGATCTGTCAGAAGGCCAACTTCGCATCGAATATTGCCAGGACACCGACGGATTTTGGCTCGAGCCTCATACCGATATCTTCGTCAAACTGTTCACCATGCTGATCTATCTCGACGACGACCCGAAGCTGGCGAACTGCGGCACCGATGTCTATGACGAGAACCATGAATTCGTGAAACGGGCGCCCTACGGGCTCAACAAGGGGATGATTTTCATTCCCGGCGAAAACACCTGGCACGGTTTCACCCCGCGCACCATTGACGGCGTGCGCAAATCCATCATCGTCAACTATGTGACGAAGGACTGGAAAGATACCTACGAACTGGCGTAAGCGGCGAGGCGAACTGGCCTAAGCGGCGGGGCGGTTATTTCCGCTCGCCCCGTTATTCCCACTCAATAGTACCGGGTGGCTTGCTGGTCACGTCATAGACCACCCGGTTGATACCCCGCACCTGGTTGATGATGCGCGTTGCCGTGGCCGACAGGAACTCGTGGGAGAAGGGGTAACTGTCCGCCGTCATGCCGTCGCTCGAGGTCACCGCGCGCAGACCGCAGACATACTCGTAAGACCGTTCATCCCCCATCACGCCCACGGTTTTCACCGGCAGCAGCACCGCGAAGGCCTGCCAGATGTCGTCATAGAGACCGGCCTTGCGTATCTCGTCGAGATAGATGGTGTCGGCGCGACGCAGGATGTCCAGCTTTTCAACCGTTATCTCGCCGGGAATACGGATCGCCAGGCCCGGACCGGGAAAGGGATGGCGGCCCACGAAAGCCTCGTCGAGCCCCAGTTCGCGCCCCAATTCGCGCACCTCGTCCTTGAACAGCTCGCGCAGCGGTTCCACCAGCTTCATCTTCATGCGCTCCGGCAACCCACCTACATTATGGTGTGACTTGATGGTGGCCGAGGGCCCGCCGGTAAAGGAGACGGATTCGATCACATCGGGATAGAGCGTCCCCTGGGCCAGGAAATCGGCCCCGGTTTTTCCCGCCTCCTCTTCGAAGACATCGATGAAAACGGCGCCGATGGTCTTGCGTTTTTGCTCCGGGTCGGTGACGCCCTCCAGCTTTTCCAGAAACAGGTCCGAAGCGTCACGATGGACCAGGGGAATGTTGTAATGGTCCCGGAACAGGTCCACCACCTGTTCAGCCTCGCCCTCGCGGAGAAGCCCGGTGTCCACGAACACGCAGTTCAGCTGGTCGCCAATGGCCTCGTGCAGCAGCACCGCCACAACGGAAGAATCCACCCCGCCGGAAAGACCGCAAACCACGCGGCCCTCGCCTATCTGTCGGCGCGCCCGGTCAATGGAGTTGTCGCGGAAGGCGGCCATGGTCCAGGAATCGGAACAGCCCGCCACGTGATGGGTAAAATTCCTGATCAGCGCCGCACCGTGGGGCGTGTGCACCACCTCGGGATGAAACTGGACGCCGTAGAAACGGCGTTCATCATCAGCAATGGCGGCAAAGGGAGCGCCGTCACTGATCCCCACCACGCGGAACCCTTCGGGAATTCGGATCACGCGGTCACCGTGGCTCATCCATACCTGTTCGCGCCCGCCTTTTTTCCAGGCCCCCTCGAAAAGAATGCAGTCGTCGCTGACTTCGAGCGTGGCGCGGCCGAATTCACGATGCTCGGAACCCGCCACCTCGCCGCCAAGCTGGGCACACATGGTCTGTTGGCCGTAACAGATTCCCAGCACCGGAACGCCCAAAGTAAATATCGATTCCGGGGCGCGGGGGGTGTCGGTTTCCGTTACCGAGGATGGACCGCCGGAGAGAATCACCGCCATGGGCTTAAAGGCGGCAATTGCCTCGTCATCCATGGTGCAGGGATGTATTTCGCAGTAAACACCGCTTTCCCGCACCCGGCGCGCGATGAGCTGGGTCACCTGGGACCCGAAATCGAGGATGAGGATACGTTCGCTCATGAAACAACCATTTTCATGGGGATGGGCACGGGGCACCTTATACCACCGCCTTGCCGTCCGGCCATCCCCCCCAAACCAATACCCCCAGGTAAAAAAGGTTGAAGCGGGAAACATATAAACCATATCGTTGGTACGGTCATTTCATTACCCGGAGACGGCCATGAGTGAAGAAAAACGCAAGGAAAAACGGCGCGAAGATGCGGAACGACGCTCGGAAGAGGAGCGGCGCCAGGCGCTGGCCGATTGGAACGGCAGGGACTGGCAGCCCGATTCCGATGCGAGCCCCGAAGATGAAAAACGCGAAAACGCGCGCCGGCAGGAAGTCCTTGAGCGGCGAAACGAAGACCGCCGCAAGATCTAGCCTCTTTTACACCGGCATTCATTTCCGTCGCTCCATAATCGCCACGAAGAACCCGTCGCAACCGTGACGGGCCGGGCTTAAGCGCAGCCACTCTCCTTTTTCTCTTATACTGCTGAAATCCACGCCCCTTTCCATGGCGGCGATGGTGTCCGCCCAAACGTCGCCCACAGGAAAGGTGGCAAATTCTCCGTGGGTCTCCAGAAAGTTTGTCACCACGTCCTCGTTCTCCTCACAGAGAACGGAACAGGTGGCATAAACGAGGCGTCCCCCAGGTTTCACCAGCGGCGCGGCGCGGGCCAGAATCTCTTTCTGGCAGTCGGCATGGTGTGACAGAGAGTCGGCGCTCAAACGCCAGCGCGCATCAGGGTTGCGCCGCCAGGCGCCGCTGCCGCTGCAGGGTGCATCCACCAGCACGCGGTCAAAACTTTCCTCGTGGCGCTTGGCCCAGTTTTCGCCGCGTTGTTGCGGACCTTCGGCCTCGTCTAAAACATGAATCGTCACATTGCCGATGCCGGCCCGTTTCAACCTCGGGGGAAGGTCCGCCATGCGTTTACGCGCCACATCGCAGGCCATCAGCATGCCCCGGCCTTTCATGGCCGCGGTCAGCGCCAGCGTCTTGCCCCCTGCCCCGGCACAATAATCGGCCACCTTCATACCCGGCTCCGCCCCCGTCAAAAGCGCGGCCAGCTGTGAGCCCTCGTCCTGAACCTCCACCAGGCCCTTGGCGTAGGCTGGAAGCGCCGACAGGGTCACATGATCCTCGGCGCGCAGCCCCCAGGGCGAATAGGGCGTGTCCGTGCAGACAACCCCCTGGCCGGCAAGAATGTCACGGGCCTGGTCGCGGCTGACACGCTTTGGGTTGATCCGTAAGTCCAGCGGCGCCGTTTGGTTGAGGGCCGCCATTTCGTCGGCCAAAGCGTCGCCGAAGGCCCGCACGAGAAAGGGCTCCATCCAGGACGGGCAATTGGCTGCCACCAGGGGGGGCTGGTCATCGTGGTGCAGGGCGCTGCCGGTCAGTGCTTCGGCCAGCGTCCGTTCGACCTCGTCCAGCGGGGCGGGACCATAGCCTTGTCCGTTAAAAAGTGAGGCAAGAGCATCGGCGTCCATGGCTGGAAGAGTCTCGCCCTTCAGCAACTGGGAAGCGATGACGCGGTTGCGGGATGTGGCCGGCATGTCATGGCGCGCCAGCCACCAGTCGAGAGCGGCGCGGCCGCGCAACACCCCATAGACATGGGAGCGCACCGCGCCGCGGTCACCGGATCCCATATAGCGCCGCGAACGGAAATACCCGGCGAGAAACCTGTCGGCTGGGACTCCGCCTGAGGAGGGGGGCGCATCAAGGGATTCGAGAATCTCCACCGCCGCCTGGAGACGCGCGCCCGGGGTCATAACTCACTCATAAGGTTGGTCCGGGAGCCGATCCACCCCGGACGGGATAAAGAGGCGGGATCAGCGTTCCGGCAGATAATTGGGAGCCTCGCGGGTGATGGCCACGTCATGGACGTGGCTTTCGGAAAGACCTGCGCCGGTGATCTTGAGGAACCGGCAGTTGCTCTGCATGTCTGCGATGGTGGCATTGCCGGTGTAGCCCATGGCGGCACGCAGGCCGCCCACCAACTGGTGCACCACATTGGATGCCGGTCCCTTGTAGGGAACGCGCCCCTCCACGCCTTCGGGCACCAGTTTGAGGTCGTCGGAGACTTCCTCCTGGAAATAGCGGTCGGCCGAGCCCCGGGCCATGGCGCCCACCGACCCCATGCCGCGATAGGACTTGTAGGAACGGCCCTTGTAAAGAAACACCTCGCCGGGGCTTTCCTCGGTGCCTGCCAGCAGGGAACCGATCATGGCGCAGTCGGCGCCGGCGGCAAGAGCCTTGGCGAGATCGCCGGAAAACTTGATGCCGCCATCGGCGATCATGGGCACCCCGGCCTTGCGGCAGGATTCGACCACGCCCAGAATAGCCGCCAATTGCGGCACCCCCACCCCGGCGACGATCCGCGTGGTGCAGATGGAGCCTGGCCCGATCCCCACCTTCACGGCATCGGCGCCGGCCTCAATCAAGGCGTCGGCGGCCTCGGCGGTAGCGATATTGCCCGCCACCACCTGGGCGTAATTACTCTGTTTCTTGATGTCACGCAGGGTTTCAATAACCCCTTTGGAATGGCCGTGGGCGGTGTCCACCATCACCACATCCACCCCGGCATCGAGCAGCGCCTCGGCGCGGGCGATGCCGTCGGCGCCGACCCCGGTGGCCCCGGCCACCCGCAGGCGGCCTTTTTCATCCTTGCAGGCGTGGGGATAGCGCTGGGACTTTTCGATATCCTTGACCGTGATCAGACCGGTGCAGCAATAGTCACCATCCACCACCAGGAGTTTCTCGATGCGGTGTTGATGAAGAAGCTTCTTGGCTTCTTCGCGGTCCACGTCCTCGGTCACGGTGACGAGGTTTTCATGGGTCATGAGTTCGCTCACCGGCTGGGCGGTGTTGGTGGCGAAACGCACATCCCGGTTGGTGATGATCCCCACCAGCTTGCCGCCGTCACCGTCGAGCACCGGAATGCCGGAAATGCCGTTATCGGCCATCGATTGCAGCGCATCCGCCAGGGGCTGGTCGGCGTTGATGGTGACAGGATTGACGACGATGCCGGATTCGAATTTCTTGACCTTCCGCACTTCGTCGGCCTGGCCCTGGACATCCAGATTTTTGTGAATAACACCGAGTCCGCCGAGCTGGGCCATGGCGATGGCCAGCGCGCTTTCGGTGACCGTATCCATGGCCGAGGAAACGAGCGGAATGCCGAGCTCAATCTCGCGAGTCAGGCGCGTACTGGTGTCGGCGTCTGCGGGCAGAACGGAAGACGCGGCTGGAACCAGCAACACGTCGTCAAAAGTGAGGGCTTCCTCAATCTTCATGCCATCTCCGCTATAGGATGGCGCGACATCATACACATCGCGCAGAAAAAGCCAAGGTCTGCAAAGGGGTTACGGACACTTATTTTTCTCTGTCTGGTTTTACTGGCTGAGTCACTGGGGAGGTGTTTTCTCTCCCTCCGTTTCGTCCCCACCGCCTCGATAGTCCATGGCTATCACGTAGGTTTCGGCCGATTCCTTGCGGCTGGCGGGGGGCTTGAAATGCCTCACGCTGCGAAAATCGTGCTTGAGGGAGGCCAGAAGACCGCCCTGGGCCCCGCCCTGAAACACCTTGGCCACGAACGCCCCGCCCGGCTCTAGCAGGTCTTCGGCCAGCGCCAGCGCCACCTCGCACAGAGAGACGATACGCAAATGATCGGTGGCGGCATGGCCGGTAACCGCCGGCGACATGTCGGAGAGCACCACATCAACCGAGCCGCCGTATTCCTGGCCGGCCTCGCGGATACGCGCGGCGGCGTCTCCGTCGTTCAGATCGCATTGCAAAATACGCGCCCCGGCCAGCGACGTCATGGGCTGTAAGTCCACGGCAAGAACATGGCCCTCGCCCGCCCGTTCCACCGCCACCTGGGTCCAGCCGCCGGGCGCGGCGCCAAGGTCCAGCACCCGAAGACCGGGTTCGAGAATATGAAACTTGTCGTCGATCTGGGCCAGCTTGAAGGCGGCCCGCGAGCGGTAGCCCTCGTCTTGGGCGGCCGCCACGTAAGGGTCGTTGAGCTGGCGCTGGAGCCAGCGGGTGGAAGCGGTCTTGCGGCCACGCGCGGTCTTGACCCGCACCTTCAAGCCGCGCTTTCCCGATTTCTTGGGGCCGGATTTCTTGGGGCCGGAATTCGTCCGGATTCCCGATTTTCCGTCCTTGGCGCTCACGCCTCCGGTCCCGTGGCCCGATTCCCCGTAGCCTGATCGGTTGTCTGATCTGCGGCCTGATCCGTGGCGGCGGCGGCCCCATCCCCCCGACCACCCCCCTCACCCATGAGGCCGAGCAGGATACCCTCGCGTAGACCACGGTCGGCCACCCGCAGCCGTTGCGCCGGCCACAGGCGGCAGATGGCCTCTAATATGGCGCAACCATGAACCACGAGATCGGCCCGCAGGACGCCGATACAGGGCTGGGCGGCACGCTCTGCATCGTCCATGGCCACCAGATGGCGGCTCACCGCCGACACCTCCTCGAGGGAAAGATAGGTGCCGTCCACCTGGGCGCGGTCGTAGCGCGGGAGGTCCAGGCATACGGCGGCAATGGTGGTCATGGTTCCCGATGTGCCCACTATCTGTACGTTGCCCTCGGCGGCCAGCGCACGGATTCCCTGAGCCTCCCCGAAGGGGGCGAGAAGCCCCGTGGCGTGGGCCACGAGGCCCTCGAAATCATGCCCTGCGCCGTCCCCGTTGTTTTCATTATTGGCTTTTTCGGGGGGAAAGCGTTCGCTCAGACTGACCACGCCGAAGGGTAGGGAAACCGCCTCCACACGCGGCGCGGCGTCGCCATCCAGCGTCAGCCAGATTAATTCGGTGCTGCCGCCGCCGATATCGAACAGCAGGGCATGGGATGTTTCCTCGTGAAACAGCGGCAGACAGCCCTCCACGATCAGGCGCGCTTCCTCCTGGGGCGAGATGATCTCCAGCTCGAGGCCGGTTTCCCCGCGCACCCGTTCCACGAAGTCTCCGCCATTGGCGGCCTGGCGGCAGGCCTGGGTAGCCACACAGCGCGAACCGTTGACGCTGGCGTTACGTATCTTCCCGGCACAGACCCCGAGCGCGTCGATGGTGCGCGCCATAGCCGCTTCCGAGAGAGCGCCGTTGGTTTCCACGCCTTCGCCGAGACGCACAATTCGGGAAAAGGAGTCGATGATGCGGAAGTCCGGGTCCGGCCCCGGCCAGCCTTCGTTGTTTGACTGGGTGCCTTGTTGAGCCACCAGCAGGCGGCAGTTATTGGTGCCGAGATCGAGCGCCGCGAAGACAGGCTCGCCACGCCGTACCGACATGTGTCCCCGTGCGCCTGTGCGTGGGCGCCGTGATCCCGATTGTGCCGTCACCGCCCTGCCCCCTCCTGCTCCGAACGCAGGCCATGTTAGACCAGATTGCGCGCGCCGCGAAGGGGCGTGTTTTGTCTTTCCCCGCCCCGCGAAGGGGCAAGTTTTGTCTTTACACTGTGTCTTTCATTAGCGGGCGCGGCTATGCTAGAAGCTGACTTCCCATCTAAAGAAATAAGCCCTTGATGGGGGATCGTCTAACGGTAAGACGCCAGACTCTGACTCTGGTTATCGGGGTTCGAATCCCTGTCCCCCAGCCAACTTCGTTGGCAAATCATTCATCAGCCATTCCTCCCTACCTTTCCCCGCTCCGATGACGGGTCATTTACATCTAAGCCATTGATTTAAAACGATTTAGGCCCAGGCTGGTCTGAAAATGTTAACATTTGTTGACATTTGTTAACATG
Organism: Alphaproteobacteria bacterium; assembly: GCA_016776635.1. Taxonomy (GTDB): domain Bacteria; phylum Pseudomonadota; class Alphaproteobacteria; order UBA11136; family UBA11136; genus UBA11136. The sequence continues at coordinate 4,733 of JADHSZ010000014.1, read as the reverse complement.
CCATCCCGCAACGCAGCACCGCCCCGGTATCCGGAGGCGGTGTTTTCATATCTGTTTACAGCATCAAAGAGCTAAGAAAATATTCCTAGCACGAGAGGGGGGCGGGAGTCAAGAGGCCCAGGGCCCAGAGTACGTCGGCGCTGAAAAAGGATCAGGGGCCAGAGTGCGTTTAATTACGTCGGCGCTGAAAAAAGAGGTCAAGGCCCAGGGTACGTCGGGCCTAAATAAAAAGCCCAGAGTCTCCCTTCGCGGCTTCGGGAGACAGGTACGTCGGGAGGCAAAAAAAGCCAGCAGCAACAACGCCGCGACTATCCAGGGTAGAAGTTTGGATAACTTGAAGTGGAAAATAAACATACCTATGTTTATTCAGGTTGTGCTTACGGGCAGGCATGACAAGGAAGCTGGAGGGGGTGGCTGGTGGACAAAGAAAAAGACAAACCGGCCAATGTGAGTGATCCGGACGGTAGCGGGGGTGGACAAATGCCCGACACGGATAATCTCAGGGAAGCCGCCAAAACCATCAGGGGAACGCTGTATTCCATCCTGATCTATTCCGCCTTCTGCGTTACTGCGATGGGCTTTGAGCCTTCCCCGGAAATACTAAAATCGGGAGAGATAACCGTCCCTATCCTCCAGGCCAAAATCAGATACATCACCTTTTTCTATATTGCTCCGCTCATACTTTTGGTCATGGCGGCATATCTGCATTTATTCGTTGGATATTTCAAAACGGGGATCAAGGCACATGAAGACGTAATGGTTCTTCCGGCAATTTTCACGCTTGATAACATACCGGCCAGGGCGCTTAGCGAAGCCTTCTTCTACATCCTGACACCCGCGGTTATTTTCCGTTTCTATTGGGTCATGGATGATTTGGCCCCAGGCTATGCGGGAGAGCCAGAAGCTATCGAGCAAGTGGAATGTTACCTGCTTAATTTGAGCATGGTATCGGCCGGGGTATTTTTTTACCTGGCCAACAAGCGGGAAGATTTCCTCCCGGAGGTAACGGAAACGAACCCCTATAAGATTGTTCTAGGAGCCGTCGTTGTACTGTTGGTCATTAATGTGTTTGCCTTTGGATTTATCCGGGAAGAATTGAAGTCAAAAGGTGAAATCCTGATCTCCTTCTACGATGAGTCACCTATTCCCGAACTCGTCCAATCGCTATTTGCCGACGCCGGACCATGGGTTACCGCTTCCCATAGGACGCCGACTTCTGCCCTTCCCGATATTCCCGAACCATCGCCTCCCGTAACTGTTGAAAAAACGGTTCCGGACGAGTCCGAGACTTCTGCTCCTGTTACTGTTGAAGGCAAAGAGACAAAGAAGGAGTCGAAAGAAGAAACACCGAAAAAGATCGAAGGATACGCCTTCTATGGAATTTACTATGACGGTGAGTGGTCGGAACGCTATTTCAGCAATACCAATGCCAGGAGAAAGCTGCTGCCACCCGAAACGGGGGATTGCGTGAAAGCCACCGGCAGCGTGAGCATCCGGGCCGGTTATATCGAGCAAGACCCCAAGAAGGGCTGGACCAACCAGAAATGGGTGGGGACGATTAAACCGGGCGAAGAATTTACGGTCCTGGAGGTCAAACAGGTGGTCACGGGATTCTATTGGATGGGATTCAGCAAGGGCTGCGGCGGTTAAGCCCCCCTCACCCTCACAATTGCGTCAGTAAAATCAGATTGGCCAGCAGCAGCAGCGCCGCGGCCACCCGCCAGAAGGCCGCGGGGTCGCGTTCGATCAGGGGCGCGCCCGGGTCAACCACGAAGGCGGGATTGGGCGCGGAAAGGTCGGCGAGAAATTCCGACAGCGCCGGGTAGCGTTTTTCCGAATCACGGTGCACGGCCCGGGCCAGGGCGGCGTCCACCCAGGGTGGAATGTCCTGGTTATGGCGGGTGGCGGGAATATAAGCGAGGCGGTGGGCATCGCGTCGTGAGGCGAATCCTTCGCCATAGGGCAGCTTGCCGGTGAGCATCTCGTAGGCGATGACGCCCAGGGAGAAGATGTCGGAGCGGTTGCTGACGGGGTGTTCCAGAACATATTCCGGGGCGCTGTAACCCACGGTGCCCAGGGGATGGGTGGCTCGCGAGGGCGAGGCGATTTCCTCCAGCCCGGCGATCTTGGTGGAGCCGAAATCGATGATCTTCACCGTGCCGTGGGGGTCGATGAGGATGTTCTCGGGCTTTAAGTCCTGATGAATCATTTCCTTGCGGTGAAAGACGCGAAGCCCCGCCGCCACCTGTTCGGCGAGGGGCCGCACCTCGGCAAGCGTTGGGCGGGGATTGTCGTGCATCCATTGGCGCAGGGTCACGCCCTCCACATATTCGGTGACGTAGTAGAGGAAACGCCGCCGCCGCGTGGCCTCGCGCAGCTTGAGCACATGGGGGCTGTCTAGACGGCGGCCGACCCATTCCTCGCGCCCGAAGGCCTCGAGATATCCGGGATCATCCACATAGTTGATGGAGGGTGTCTTCACCACCACCTGTTCGCCGCTTTCTTCGTCGAGGGCGAGGTAAAGCTGGGAACGGCTGCTGGCGTGAAGCTCGCGCAGGATGCGATAGCCGTCCATCACATTGCCGGGCTCCATGTCGGGGGGAAAGGGAAGTTCCTGGAGCTTGCGGTAATGGGACTCGGCGTCCTCGCGGCCGGGCTCGTCCACGCGCACGATCTGGCAGGTGAGGTTGTCGGGGCTGTCATTGGCGAAGGCCGCCTTGGCGATCTCGCGGGCGGCGTCGTCGAGGTCATCGCCATGGGCGGCGATAAGTTCCAGCATCTGGTCATCGCGCAGATAGTCGTGCACACCGTCGGTGGTGAAGAGGAAGATGTCGCCCGCCGCCACCGCCAGCGAACGGCAGTCGATTTCCGCATGAAGCCCGGCGCCCAGGGCGCGGCTCAAGTAGTCCTTGTCCCTGGCCGCGAGCAGGCGGTGGTCGGTGGTGAGCTGTTCGAGGACGCCGCCGCGCAGATGATAGATGCGCGAATCGCCCACGTGAAAGATATGGGCGGTGGCCGATTTGAGGATCAATCCGCTGAAGGTGCTGATCATGCCGCCGCGCGAGGCGGGGCCGGAATGGGCCTGTCCCTGACCGTAGAGCCAGCGGTTGAGGGAAGAGAGGATGCGGTTGACCGAGGTGCGGACGGTCCAGGATTCAGGCGTGCTGTAATAGTCGTCGAGGAAGGATTTGACGCAGCTCTCGCTTGCCGCCTTGGCCGCCGCGCAGGCGCTGACCCCGTCGGCAACGGCCATGGCCATGCCCTTGGTGGCGAGCAAGGGCGGCTGCGGCATCATGACGCCGAAACAATCGTCGTTGCTGTCCTTGCGCCCGGCATCGGAATACTGGCCGATGGTAAGCGCGGGTTTCATTTCCATTATCCCACCTCGATCATCTCCACGCTGCCGTCGGGCAGAACCTCGGCCATATGGCCCTTGGGTTCGTCGAGAATAAGATACACCGCCGCCAGGGTAACCAGCGCCGCGGCCGCGATCACCAGGAAGAAAATCTGCGGCGAAACGAAGGACAGCACGGTGAGAAAGCTCACCGCGCCGATATTACCATAGGCCCCCACCATGCCGGCGATCTGGCCGGTCTGGCGGCGCTTGATCAGCGGCACCATGGCGTAAACCGCGCCGCATCCGGCATTAACAAAAAAGGAACAGCACATGGAGACCATCACCGCCAGCGGCAGCGCCCAGCCGGGGCCGATCTGGGACATGGCTAAATAACCCGCCGCCAGCCCCGACAGCAGAATCAGCAGGGTCTTCTTGCGGCCGAATTTATCGCTCATGAGGCCGCCGCCGGGCCGCGCGAACAGGTTCATGAAGGCGTAGCTGGAAGCCACGAGGCCGGCCATGACCAGGCCCAGACCGAAGGTGTCCTGGAAGAACAGGGGCAGCATGGAGACCACCGCCAGTTCCGAGCCGAAGGTGACGAGATAGGCGAGATCCAGAACCGCCACCTGTTTGAAGGCGTATCTGTGAATCTCCGGCACCTTTTCCTCGCCCGACAAAACCGCGCGGTTGATCTTCACGATATGGAACACCTGCCAGCCATAGAGCGCCGCCAGGGCCGTATAGATGGCGGTGGTGAGCGCGGCGGAGAGCATAGCAAGATTGGCCGGACCCAGCTTCCAGGTCAGCACCGCCAGCGCCATGAGCAGCGGCGCCTTCATAATGATATAGAGAATCACGTCGCCACGGCTGGTGACTTCCATGGCCCCCACCTTGTTGGGCTTGAAATAGGTGGAGCCCTTGGGCGTGTCGGTGACGGTGAAGAAATAGACCGCTGAATAAACGAGGGCGATCACGCCGGTCAGCCCCACGGCATAACGCCAGCCGTCATCGCCGCCGAACATAATGGCGATGGTGGGCAGGCTCATGGCCGCGGCCGCGGCGCCGAAATTGCCCCAGCCGCCATAGATGCCTTCGGCCAGGCCCACCTGTTTGGCCGGGAACCATTCGCCCACCATACGGATGCCGATGACGAACCCCGCACCCACGAATCCGAGAAGGAAACGGGTCAGGGCCAGGGTCTGGAAATCCTCGGCCAACGCAAAGGGAAAGCAGAGCAGACCGGAAATGGCGAGCAGAGCCGAATAGGTGAGCCGCGGCCCGAGCCTGTCCACCAGCATGCCGATGACGATGCGCGCCGGGATCGCCAGCGCCACGTTGAGGATGAGCAGGGTCTTCACTTCTTGCGGGGAAAGGCCGAGGGAATCCCGGATCGAGG
>JADHSZ010000013.1 GCA_016776635.1 Alphaproteobacteria bacterium | reverse complement strand
ATGGCCGGAACTGATTCACGGCGTCCCGACGGTACGGCGGAAGGCGGGGCCGTGGCCCCGGCCATCATCCTCGTGGATCCCCAGATGGCTGAGAATATCGGCACCACGGCGCGGGCCATGCTCAACTGCGGCCTGACCGATCTGCGTCTGGTGCGGCCACGCCAGGGCTGGCCCCATGAAAAGGCGGTAGCCGCGGCTTCGGGCGCCGACAGCGTCCTCGAAAGCGCGAAACTGTTCGACACCACCGCCGAGGCCATCGCCGATCTAGGTTATGTGCTGGCGGCCACGGCGCGCGGCCGCGATATGAACAAGACCATTCTCAGTCCGCGCGTGGCGGGCGAGAAAACCCGCGCCTTCAGCGACAGCGGCGAGGCCTGTGGCGTATTGTTCGGTCGCGAGCGCAGCGGGTTGGTCAATGATGACGTGGCCCTGGCCGACGCCGTTATGATCGCGTCCCTGAACCCCGCCTATCGTTCACTCAATCTCGCCCAGGCGGTTTTGCTCTTCGCCTATGAATGGTTTGAGGCCGGGAGCGACAGTGAAGGCGAACATCTGGTGCGGCATGGCGCGAAACCGGCCACCAAGAAGGAATTGCTTGGGTTCTTCGGCCATCTTGAAGAGGAGCTCGATAGCGGAGGATTCCTGCGCCCGCCCGAGAAACGCCCGGCCATGGTGCGCAATATCCGCAATATGTTCCAGCGTGCCGGCCTCATGGATCACGAGGTAAAGACCCTGCGCGGAATCATCTCTGCCCTGACCAGCCTGAGAAAGACGGAAGGCAGGGGAAACGCCGCGAAAAAAGGCAAAACGTGAACGCGGTAAATCGGTTTGACATGGGGGCCGCGCCAAGTATATTACGCGCTCTTCACGTAAACCCTGTGACAGAGACAAGACGAATTTATCCATGACCAAGCGAATCCAGTCGAAACACAAGATTGACCGCCGTCTGCGCGCCAATCTATGGGGTCGGCCCAAGAGCCCGGCCAACCGCCGCGACTATGGTCCCGGCCAGCACGGCAATGCGCGCAAGCGCAAGCCGTCCGACTTCGGCATCCAGCTTATGGCCAAGCAGAAGCTCAAGGGTTATTACGGCAATATCACCGAGCGCCAGTTCCGCCGTCTTTATGGCGAGGCCGTGCAGCGTAAGGGTGATACGGGTGAAAATCTGGTGGAACTGCTGGAGCGCCGCCTCGATGCCGTGATCTATCGCATGAAATTCGTGCCCACCGTGTTCGCCGCCCGCCAGTTCATCAATCACGGCCATATCCAGGTCAATGGCAAGCGGGTCAATATCTCCAGTTTCCGGGTCAAGGACGGCGACGTGATTACGGTCAGGGAGAAATCCCGCGAACTGCCGATGGTTCTCGATGCCATCGTTTCGCCCGAGCGCGAGACCCCCGATTACGTGAATGTGGACTTTCAGAAGATGCAGGGAACTCTCCTGCGTGGCCCCCATCTTGCCGATATTCCCTATCCGGTGCAGATGGAGCCCAATCTGGTGGTGGAATTTTACTCCCGCTAGAGACAGTTTTTCATTTCACGATTTTCTGACGCCGCGCTGACCGCGCGGCGTTTTTGATTCTTATACGCCGCCTCTTTCCGTCTTTTTTCACCATAAACTGCCTAATAAATAATCATTGCAATAAACTGCATAATTATTATGCAGTTTATGGGTGGTTTTTGTGCGCGTGCAACAATTTTAATATGGGATGAAGGGGTTCTGTTGCAGTAACTAATTGATATTACAGTAATAAATAAAAATTTTTGAAGCTGGCATCATTTTTGCGATGCACCATTCAAGTCGTCCCGATTTTTTTCAGAATGGTGCATCAGGTGATGGAAACGGTTCCCGTAAAAGAAAAGCTGGTCGTGGTCGGTAACGGCATGGCCGCCATGCGTGTGGTCGAGGAGTTGCTTAAATTCGCTCCCGGCCTTTATGACATTACCGTCTTCGGGGCCGAGCCCTGTGGTAATTACAACCGCATCCTGCTGTCCCCGGTCCTTGCCGGCGAGAAAACTTTCGACGAGATCATGCTCAACACCGAGCAATGGTACGTCGATAACGCCATCACCCTTTATACCGGCAAGGAGATCACCGAGATCGACCGCCGCAACCGCATGGTGAAAGCCAGTGACGAAACCTGCGTTCCCTACGACCGGTTGTTGCTGGCCACCGGTTCGCACCCGATCGTTCTCCCCATTCCCGGCAACGACCTGACCGGGGTCGTCAGCTTCCGCAATATCGAGGATGTGCGGACCATGATCGCGGCTGCCGGAGAAAAGACCAGAGCGGTGGTGCTGGGGGGTGGGTTGTTGGGGCTGGAGGCCGCCGACAGCCTGATGAAGCAGGGCATGGATGTGACCGTGGTTCATCTCGTGGAAACCCTGATGGAGCGCCAGCTGGACGAGATGGCCGGGATCATGCTGCGGCGCTCCCTGGAAGAACGCGGCCTGCATTTCGTGGTCTCGGCGCAAACCGAGGCCATCCTGGGCGAGGAATGCGTACGCGCCGTGCGTTTGCAGGACGGAACCGAGCTTGCCGCCGACATGGTGGTCATGAGTGTCGGTATCCGGCCCAACATCGCGCTCGCCGAGAAGGCCGGCCTCTATTGCGAACGCGGCGTTGCCGTCGGCAACACCATGCAGACCTTCGATCCCCGTATCTACGCCGTCGGCGAATGCGTACAGCATAAAGATAAAACCTATGGCCTGGTCGCCCCCATATTCGAGCAGGCCAAGGTCTGCGCCAATCAACTGGCGATGATCGGGTCAACCGCCTATGAGGGGTCACAGGAATGCTCCCGGCTCAAGGTCACCGGTATCGACCTTTTCTCGGCGGGCGATTTCGAGGACGGCGAGGGAACGGAAACGCTGACGTTTCACGATCCGTCGCGCGGCATTTACAAGAAGCTGGTGATCGAAGACAACCGCATCCGCGGCGCCATCCTTTACGGCGATGCCGCCGACGCCACCTGGTATTTCCAATTGATGCGCGACGGCGTCGATATCACCGATACCCGCGACCGTTTGATGTATGGCCAGGGGCATCTGGGCGATGCCGGGCACGGCACCGGGAATCCTATTCTGGCCATGGACGACGACACGGAAGTATGTGGCTGTAACGGCGTCTGTAAGGGGGACATCCTCAACGCCATCACGGAGGAAAACCTGTTTACCATCGAGGACGTGCGCGCCCATACCAAGGCTTCGTCCTCTTGCGGGTCATGCACCGGGCAGGTGCAGCAGATCCTCGCTTTTGCGCTGGGCGGCGATTATTCGGAGGCGCCGAAGGAAAAGCCTTTATGCACATGCACCCAGTACACCCACGAAGACATCAAGAGGACCATCCGCGAGAACCAGCTGAAAAGCATTCCCGAGGTCATGAGTTTCATGGAATGGAGCGAACCGGACGGCTGTCATGCATGCCGCCCGGCCCTCAATTATTATCTGCTTTGCGCCTGGCCAGGGGCCTATAAGGACGACGGACAGTCCCGCTTCATTAACGAGAGGGTGCACGCCAACATCCAGAAGGACGGCACCTATTCAGTGGTGCCGCGCATATGGGGTGGCATGACGACCGCCGACGAATTACGCGCCATCGCCGATGCCGCCGAGAAATACCAGGTTCCCAGCATCCATATCACCGGCGGCCAGAGAATCGACCTTCTGGGTATCGAGAAGGAAACCCTGCCGGCGATCTGGAGCGACCTCAACCGCGCCGGGCTGGTTTCCGGCCACGCCTATGGCAAGGCCGTGCGCACGGTTAAGACCTGTGTCGGTTCCGAATGGTGCCGCTTCGGCACCCAGGATTCCACCTCCATGGGCATCGAGATCGAGAAGATGTGCTGGGGCGCCTGGACCCCTCACAAGTTCAAAATGGCGGTTTCCGGCTGTCCGCGGAATTGCGCCGAGGCGACGATCAAGGATTTCGGCGTGGTCGCGGTGGACTCAGGCTGGGAGCTTCATCTCGGCGGTAACGGTGGTGTCAGGGTGCGCGCCACCGATCTGTTGTGCAAGGTCGAGAGCAGTGACGAGGTGCTCGAATACTGTGGCGCCTTCCTTCAGCTCTATCGCGAGGAGGCCCACTATCTCGAACGCACCGCGCCCTGGATCGAGCGCGTCGGCCTGACCTATATCAAGCAGCGCATGCTCGGGGACGAGGAGGGGCGCCAAGCCCTGCACCGGCGTTTCCTCCATGCCCAGCGTTTCGCCCAGGATGACCCCTGGCGGGAAATGGCCGACGCCACGGGTCCGGACATCCACGAGTTCTTACCTTTGGAGGTTTCAGCCTAGCCATGAAGCAATGGATCGAAATATGTACCCTTGAGGATATCCCGAAACTCGGCGCACGGGTCATCAAGACCTGGCACGGCGATATTGCCGTTTTCCGTGACGCCCATGACCGGGTGTTCGCCCTTCAGGACCGCTGTCCGCACCGTGGCGGCCCGCTGTCCCAGGGGATCGTTCATGGCCAGCGCGTAACCTGTCCGTTGCACAACTGGGCCATCGAACTGGCCTCCGGCGTTGCCGTGGCCCCGGACGAGGGCTGCGCCGAGCGCTATCAGTCGCGTCTGGAAGATGGCGTCATTTCGCTTTTCCTGAAGGCCGAGCCGGCACTTGAGGCGATTCCGGCATGAACACCCCAAAATAAGAGAGATGGCACGGCCAAGGACCCTGAACGCGATTCATCTTTTCACACAAAACCAGAGGGCATCCGCGCCGCCCTTGGAGGCTGTCGGATCGGAGATCCCCGCCTGATCGTGGCCGAAGAGACATCACTTTAAACCACCGTATCCTCCCCGGGGTCCGGGAAAACGCCACGCTGACCGCGTGGCGTTTTCAATTTCCATACTCATTTTATGGTTTTTCCGTGCTAGGGTAATTTTGTGGAACGTCGCTCCGACGATTCACAATATGACTGAGGGAGCGTATATCATGGCTTCCAATATGGGTTTTGTGGAATGGCAGGGCTCATTCGAGTTGGGCTATCAGCCCCTCGACGATAGTCGCAAATTCCTTGTGGAATCGCTGAACGATCTGTCCCGGGCTTTAAACAGTGAGGATTATTCCCAAGGGGCGCGGCTCTCTCTTCGTTTTATCAACGCCGCCCGGCGCCATTTCGCGCGTGAGGAAGACGTCCTGGAGGTTATCGAATTTCCCGGACGGGAAGACCATAAGGCCTATCACGGCAGGCTGATCACCACTGCCGAAAATCTTGAAAAGCTGTGTCTGGATGATCCCGATCCGGAAGATGTGAATCGCGGCTTTCTCGGACTTATGAACATGCTTCTCGATGACGTGATCCAGGGCGACCAGGACTTTCGCGACTATCTGCCCAAAGAGTAAGAAATCTTCAGTCGTCGGTTCCGATACGCGCCAGAATCCCGTAATGGTCGGACAGCGGTATCCGCCGTCCGCCGCCCACATCCACGCGGGTCTCATGAAATACTACGCGGGCGCTTGCGCCCCGTAATGGGGCGCCGTCGCGCCTTTTGACGAAGACATGGTCAATGCGCTGGGGCGGCAGGGACATAGTGCGCGTGCCCGTCATCACAGGATTGTCGGGATCCCAGGTAATGTGGGGCACAGAAGATGAGTCGGTGGCGGTGGCCGTGCCGCAGGATTCCTCTTCGGCGAATATGTCGGTGAATCCGGCGTCCAGCACCTGTTGGTAATTTTGTACCGATGAGTGGGGTCCGGCATTGAGGTCGCCGGCGATGACCGTCATGCATGTCTCGCCCTGTTCGTGGCCGGCAGTAAGTTCCAGGGCCTGGGCGATTTGGTGGGCGCGGACGGATTCTGCGCGCTCGCTTTGGGGATGGCCGAACAGGCCACCCGCCACCAGATGCAGGTTAATCACACGCACCTCGCCGAGGGCGGGATGTCTGATCAGGCATTCCAGCATGCCCATGCGGATCACCAGCTTTTCTTCCAAATACGAGACCCGGAATTCATGAGGGCGGGTCCAGGTGATGGGATGACGTGACAGGACAAGCAATCCCGTGCCCAGCGGCAGGCCGGGGTGGCGAATGCCCGCATGATGGGGATAGGCGCCGGCCAGTTCCTGGGCGATGAAGCGCCGATGGGGGCGGCGAAAGACTTCCTGGAGGCAAATCACATCGGCTCCGGCCTCGCCCAGGGCGGCGGGAAGTGCTGTAAGGCGCGGCGCTATGTGGGGCGCGGACGGATAGAGCGGCAGGCGCCCGAACAGACGCACGTCGAGAAGGAAGGTATTGAGGGTAAGAATTCGCATCAGGCGGGAAGGATCATAAGAAAAAGGGCCGGTCTGGAAAAGACCGGCCCTTTATTTCTTTAAATTGACGACGGACGTCAGTTCAAGAGGGAAAGCAGACTCTTGGGATTCTGTTGTCCATGGCTGGCAAGCGCCTGTTCGGCATTGCCTTGAATCTGATCCCGGGTCTCGCTGGCGATTCTGGCGACATCGGCCGGGTCGGGAGATGTGGCGCCGGAAAGGGCCAGGGCATCCTCCACCGCGGCGCGATTTTCAACTTCGCGTTGGTTGATCCGGTCGAGTACGGCGGTGATGTGGTCACGCAGGGCGGCCACACGCTCGAGGGCGGCATCAATGACCCGGGCCGCGGCTTCCGCGCTGTCGGGGCTGGCGATGCTGAGCCCGTCAAGGCCGAGATCACGGGCGTGGAGCGAGATCGGCTCATCAAAGGGAACTTCTTCTTCCGCCAAAAGAATGGCCAGGGTTTCCGAGGCCAGCAGGTTTTCGCCGGCGAAGACCACGCCGCGTGTAACCTCTACAAATTGCAGCTCGGCTTCACTGAATGCGGCTTCCAGTTCGCCGCGCGCGGCATCATCCAGAGAGGGGTCGGACGCCTTTCCGGTGATCTGGGCCAAACGGTCGAGAATGCCTGAAACCGCATTGGCGGCCTGGTCCACGGCCTGAAGCTGTGCCGCGCGGGTTGATTCCAGGGCGGCACGGGCACGCAGGCCGATAACCTCGGGATCGGGACGGCGCAAGTGACGCGCCTCGGCGGCGTCGGCGCGAACGCCCGAAGTCTCGCCTTGGCCACGGGCGGTTTCAACCGCACGGCCACGACCGCCATCATCCGCCTTTTCCGGGGGTTTTTGAAAATTCTTCCCGAGAATTCCCGGGGTTGATTCGACTGCCATTACTAAGGTCCTCCTTCTCGCTTAATCAAGCGACCCGCTTAATCAAGCGAAGCCGTATATACCAAGCAGGACCATTCATCATGAATGAGAGAACTTTCCCGTTCCTGGGAAAATCCCACTTTCAAAAAACGTAACCGTAAAGAGTTTAACAAATTTTGAAGCTTTTGTCCAAAGCCGCGTATTTCAAGAGCCGCTCTAGGCTTCGGTTTCGACGCCCTTGGCGGTGAAAAGTTCTCCCAGTTCGCCGTTTTCGAACATTTCGCGCACGATATCACAGCCGCCCACGAACTCTCCCTTGACGTAAAGCTGGGGCACGGTGGGCCAGTTGGAGAAGGCCTTGATGCCTTCGCGCAGGGCGTCGTCGGCGAGTACGTCGATACCTTTGAAGCGGACGCCCGATTGGGAAAGCACCTGAACCACGGTGGCGGAAAAACCGCACTGGGGAAAGACCGGGCTTCCCTTCATGAACAGGACCACGTCATTGGCGTCGATCTCGCTCTGGATTGTTTCTGTGGTCTCTGTGCTCATTGTTGAATTTCCTCTTTGTTCTGGGTGTGATTATTCGGCGTTTTCGGGTGTGGCGGTCTGGATGGCCAGGGCGTGAAGCTCGCCGCCCATGCGGTCGCCCAGCGCCTTATAGACCATCTGGTGCTGTTGCACACGGCTCAGTCCGGCAAAGGTATCGGAGACTACCAAGGCGCCGTAATGGTCGCCGTCGCCGCGCAAATCCTCGACGGTGACGCTCGCGCCGGGAATGGCCTCTTTGATCAGGGCCGTGATTTCATCCGCTTCCATCGCCATGGGTGGGTCTCTCTCTAGGTTTCGTCTAAGTTTTCATCGGGAGCAGCCATGAATTCCGGCAGCCAGGACTGGTGGGCGCGTTCCAGTTCCGCAACCGATATGGCGATGCTGTCGCCCACTGTCAATAGGTCGCCGGCTGTCTCGCCCATATGGGTTACGGCAATGCCGGCTTTTTGCGCCGATGCCATCACCGGGTCGGGGTCGGGGGCGGTGAGGAGATAGCGCCCCTGGTCCTCGGCGAAGAGCCAGCCATGGGCGGGAATGCCGCCGTTTTCAGGCATTGAGATGGTGGCGCCCAGCCCCCCGGAGATGGCCATTTCGGCCAGGGCTACGGCAATGCCGCCTGATGCCACGTCGTGACAGGCGGTGACGAGCCCTTCTTCGATGAGGCCGCGCGTAAAATCACCGTTGCCGCGCTCGGTCTCCAGGTCCATCGCCGGTGGCGCGCCGTCGCGGCGATTGGCGATCTCGCGCAGCCAGGCAGTGGCCCCGAGATGGCCCGTGGTGTCACCTACCAGAAGGATGGCCTCGCCAGCCGCCTTGAAGGACGGGGTCATGCGGCGTGACAGATCGTCAATTACGCCGACGCCGCCGATGGCCGGTGTCGGCAGGATACCCTCGCCGTTGGTCTCGTTGTAGAAGGAGACATTGCCCGAAACTACAGGGAAATCGAGCGCCCGGCAGGCCGCCCCCATGCCCTCGATACAGCCCACGAACTGGCCCATGATCTCGGGCCGTTCGGGATTGCCGAAATTCATACAGTCGGTAATGGCCAGCGGCCTGGCCCCGGCGGCGGTAAGGTTGCGCCAGGCTTCGGCCACCGCCTGGGCGCCGCCGATTCTGGGGTCGGCGTAACAATAACGCGGTGAACAGTCGGAGGTGACGGCCAGCCCCCGGTTGGAGCCGTGGATGCGTACCACCCCGGCATCGCCGCCGGGCCGTTCCACCGTATCGCCCATGACCATGTGGTCGTACTGTTCCCAGATCCAGCTTTTGGCGCAGAGTTCCGGAGAGGCGAGCAGACGCAGCAGGGCCTCGTTATCGGTTATGGGAGAATCGATGTCGGCGGCGGCAAGGGGCTCAGGCTTAGGCGTGGGTTGCCACGGGCGGTCGTATTCGGGCGAGGCCTCGGCCAGGGGCGCGATGGGCAGGTCGGCCACCACCGCGCCGCCCTGTTTCAACACCATGCGTCCGCTATCGGTGAGGTGCCCGACAACGGAGAAATCGAGCTCCCATTTCTCGAACACGGCGCGGGCTTCGTCCTCGCGGCCGGGCTTCAACACCATGACCATGCGTTCCTGGGATTCGGAAAGCATGATTTCGTAGGCGCTCATGCCGGGTTCGCGTATGGGCACCTGGTCCAGGTCCATCTCGATTCCGGTGCCGCCCTTATCCGCCATTTCGAAGGTGGAGCAGGTGAGCCCCGCCGCGCCCATGTCCTGGATGGCGATGATGGCATCACCGGCCATGAGCTCGAGACAGGCTTCGAGCAGCAGTTTTTCGGTGAAGGGGTCGCCCACCTGTACCGTGGGCCGCTTGGCGTCGGTTTCCTCGTCGAATTCGGCCGAGGCCATGGTGGCGCCATGGATACCGTCGCGCCCCGTCTTGGACCCCACATAGACCACCGGATTGCCAACCCCGGTGGCCGCCGAATAGAAGATGCGGTCACGGTCGGCCAGCCCCACGGTCATGGCGTTGACCAGGATATTGCCATTGTACGACGGGTCGAACTGGCATTCGCCGCCCACGGTGGGAATACCCATGCAGTTGCCATAGCCGCCGATTCCCGCCACCACCCCGGCCACCAAATGGCGGGTCTTGGGATGGTCGGGGGCACCGAACCTGAGCGCGTTCAAATTGGCCACCGGACGCGCGCCCATGGTGAAGACGTCGCGCAGAATACCGCCGACCCCGGTGGCCGCGCCCTGATAGGGCTCGATAAAGGAGGGATGGTTGTGGCTTTCCATCTTGAATACCGCGGCCAGCCCCTCGCCGATGTCGATGATGCCGGCGTTCTCGCCGGGTCCGCAGATCACCCAGGGGGCCTCCGTGGGCAGGGTCTTGAGCCACTTTTTCGAAGACTTATAGGAACAGTGCTCGGACCACATGACCGAGAAGATACCCAGTTCGGTGAGGTTGGGTTCGCGGCCGAGGATTTCCAAAACGCGGGCGTATTCGTCTTCGCTGAGCCCGTGGCTCGCCACCAGTTCGGGAGTGATCTCGGCGGGTGTTGCCGTTTGTGTCGCCTGTCCGCTCATGCCGCGCAGGCCTCCACCAGCCCGTCGAACATGGCGCGCCCGTCATTGCCGCCGAGCAGGGCGTCGGCCAGCCGTTCGGGGTGCGGCATGAGGCCCAGCACATTGCGGCCTTCATTCAGAATACCGGCGATGCTGCGCGCCGAGCCATTGGGGTTGGCCTCGGGTGTGAGTTTTCCCTGTTGATCACAATAGCGCAGGGCCACCCGGTCTTCGCTTTCGAGCCGGTCCAGTGTGGCGTCGTCGGCGAAATAATTACCGTCGTGATGGGCGATGGGAATACGCAGCACATCACCCTTGTCATAGGCGCCGGTGAAGGGGCTGGTGCTAGTTTCCACCCGCAGCAGCACGTCGCGGCAGATGAACTTCAGTGAGGCGTTGCGCATGAGCGCGCCGGGCAACAGCCCGGTCTCGATCAATATCTGGAAGCCGTTGCAGATTCCCAGAACCGGGGTGCCGTCTTTGGCGCGCCCGGCCACTTCGCGCATCACCGGGGAATGGGCGGCGATGGCGCCCGAGCGCAGATAATCGCCATAGGAAAAACCGCCGGGGACAACGATCAGGTCATAGGCGCCGAGGTGGGTGTCACGGTGCCACACCATGTCCGGCGCGTGGCCCATGGACTGCTCCAGCGCCACCGCCACGTCGCGGTCACAGTTGGAGCCGGGAAAGACGATGACGGCGGCTTTCATCCGAGGCGCGTCACCTCCGTGCCGTGCGGGATCATGATTCGATCTCGATGCTGTAATCCTCGATCACCGTATTGGCGAGAAGCTTCGCGCACATGGCGTCCACGGAAGCCCGCGCGGCCTCACCGTCGTCCTCCTGGAGGTCGATCTCGATGTATTTGCCCTGGCGCACCCCGTCCACGCCGGAAAAGCCCAGCGCCTCCAGGGCGTGGGAGATGGCCTTGCCCTGGGGATCGAGGACACCCTGTTTGAGGGTGATGTGGATGCGGGCCTTCATGGGACGCGCCGTCCTTTTATTACAGGGTTTCTGGCTATTGCAGGGTTTCAGGGCCCTGGATATCGGTGGGTCCGCTCTCGGGAAGGATGCCGAGGCGGCGCGCCACCTCCTGATAGGCTTCTTCCACATTGCCCATGTCGCGGCGGAATCGGTCCTTGTCCAGTTTTTCGTTGGTTTCGGCATCCCAGAGACGGCAGGAATCGGGGCTGATTTCGTCGGCCAGGATGATGCGCATTTCCTCGCCTTCCCAATGGCGTCCGAATTCGATCTTGAAATCGATGAGCCGCAGGCCGACACCACGGAACAGGCCCACCATGAAATCATTGATACGCAGGGACATGGACATGATCTCGTCCAGTTCCTGGTTGGTGGCCCAGCCGAAGGCGGTGATGTGTTCCTCGGTAATCATGGGATCGCCGAGATCATCGTCCTTGTAGGTGTATTCGATGATGGACCGGGGCAAGGTGGTACCTTCTTCGATGCCGAGACGTTTCGACAGGGAACCGGCGGCCACGTTGCGCATGATCACCTCGACAGGGATGATCTCAACGGCCTTCACCAGCTGTTCGCGCATGTTGAGGCGGCGCACGAAATGGGTGGGAATGCCGATCTCGGCGAGCCGCGTCATGATGAACTCGGAAATTCTGTTGTTGATGACACCCTTGCCGGTGATGGTGCCCTTTTTCTCGTTGTTAAAGGCGGTGGCGTCGTCTTTGAAATACTGGACGATGGTGCCGGGCTCGGGGCCTTCGAAAAGAACCTTGGCCTTGCCTTCGTAAATCTGTCTGCGTCGGGACATGGAACCTATCCGGGATGGAAAAAAAGAAAAGGCGGGGACCGGAAAACGACTCCCGCGGTGAGATGTCTTTTAGCAATTGCGGGCCGACTCCACAACGTCCGGCAGACCTTTCCCGCCTATAATTTTTCCTGCCCCTCTGTCTCCATATCCGCGCTCATATCCAGAGTAATGAAAGGGGTGGTGTCCGGGGGGCCGAAAGCAAAGCGCCAGAGCGGTTTTGGCGGGGGAATCCGGGGCGCGGGAAGGGCGATGATGGAACTGCTGAGAGTCGCGAGACCGCCTTCCGAATGCAATGTCATGGCGGCTTGCGCATCGTTTTCGGGGTCGAGGCTGCGCCCCGCGAGAAGGGTTTCCCAGGCCACCCAGTCATCATTGTCGGGGTCGGGCTCCGGGGCCGCGGCGAACAGCGGCAAATAGTCGCGGATACGGGGGCAGGCGGAATCGTTGCGGTCGAAATCGGTAATCATGGAGAGGCCGGGAGGTATCTCTGCCATTGTGATGGGCTCTTTGCCTTCTCCGGTGTGGCGCAGCCAGAAGGCGTCCTGGGCATCGGCCACGACCAGATTGAAGGAGCGATAGCTGGTGGGCGAAAGATCACAAAGGGCGCGGGCCGCCACTTCGGCCTCCGCATGGTCGAGGGCTTCAAGCACCAATTCCCCCCGTGAGCGCCGGTCCGGGGCCGGTCCCAGGGAGCCCGAGCGATTCAGCACCGCGGCCACCACGCCCACATCGTTGATGCCGAGCCAGCTTCCTCCGCCCATGCGGTCGTATCCCGCCACCACATCGCCGCGGTCGGGCCAGTGGCGTCCCGGCGGCTCCCAGGGGCGGTCGGACATTTCGTCGCGGTTGGCGGCCAGCAATAACGGCCATGCTTCTCCGGAGTTGCGCAGGATGACTACGGTACACATGGCGGAGGGTGATTCATTTGTACTTTCGTTTGACCCGGTTGCGCCGCTATAAGATGGAAAAGGCGCTTATAAGAACACATAATAACTGTCAGCCGAAATCCCCGGGAGGCGAAAGAATTTCATGACCACCTTCAAAGACCGCGAAAAGGGCTTCGAGAGCAAATTTTCCCACGATCAGGAAATAGACTTCAAGGTAAACTCGCGGCGCGACAAATTGTTGGGGCTGTGGGTTGCCGAACAGTTGGGGCTGGAGGGTTCGGCGGCGGAAAATTACGCCAGGGCTGTGGTGGAGGTCGATTTCGAGGAGCCGGGCGACGCCGACGTGGTGCGTAAGGTGCTGGAGGATTTCAGCCAGCAGGGCAAGACCCTGAGCGAACACCGCCTGCGCCTGGAAATGGACCGCCTCACCGGCGAGGCGCGGCTGCAGATTCAGACCGAGGAAAGCGCGAAAGGAAAATAACAGCCGTTTTCCATTCCTGCGGCTCTGCTGGGTCCTGTTGGATTCTGTTGGATTCTGGGGCCACCTAATCTTTTTCGAACACCCGTGAAAAAATCGTCTCCACCTGTTTCAGGTGATAACCGAGGTCGAACAGAGAGTCGATCTCGCTGTCGTCGAGAAGGGCGGCCACCTTCTTATCGGCCTTGAGCAGGGCGGCGAAGTCCTCTCCCTTTTCCCAGGCGGCCATGGCGTTGCGCTGGACCGCGGCATAGGCGTCCTCGCGGCTCATGCCTTTCTGGGTCAGGGCCAGCAGCACCCGTTGTGAGTTATAGAGCCCGCCCTGGGAGTCGAGATTGGCGCGCATGCGCTCGGGATGCACCACCAGCTTGTCCACCACTTGGGTCGCCCGCGCCAGGGCGAAATCCAGGGTCACGGTGGCATCAGGCCCGATCATGCGCTCAACGGAAGAGTGGGAGATATCCCGTTCGTGCCACAGGGCCACGTTCTCCAGCGCCGGCACTACGGCCGAACGGACCATGCGCGCCAGCCCGGTGATGTTCTCGGTGAGTATGGGATTGCGCTTGTGGGGCATGGCCGAGGAGCCCTTTTGGCCGGGCGCGAAATATTCCTCCGCCTCGCCCACTTCGGAACGTTGCAGGTGGCGTATCTCGGTGGCCAGACGCTCCAGGGAACTGGCGATGACCCCGAGGACGGAAAAGAACATGGCGTGGCGGTCGCGGGGGATGACCTGGGAGGAGACCGGCTCTGCGCTTAGTCCCATTTTTTCCGCCACGTGTTTTTCCACCGCCGGGTCGATATTGGCGAATGTGCCCACGGCCCCGGAAATGGCGCAGCTTGCCACGTCGTGGCGCGCCGATTTCAGGCGCCGCCGGTTGCGTGCGAATTCGGCGTAATAACCCGCCAGTTTCAACCCAAAGGTGGTGGGCTCGGCATGGATGCCGTGGCTGCGGCCCATGCAGACCGTCTCCTTGTGCTCAAGGGCGCGTTTTTTCAATGCCGCAAGCAGGTTGTCGAGATCGGCGAGAAGGATATCGCTGGCCTGGGCCAGTTGTACCGCGAGACAGGTATCGAGCACGTCCGAGGAGGTCATGCCCTGGTGCAGGAAGCGCGCCGGTTCTCCCACATGCTCGGCCACATTGGTAAGAAAGGCGATGACGTCGTGCTTGGTTTCCTGCTCGATTTCATCGATGCGCGCCACCTCGAAGCTCCCCTTTTCCCACACCGCCCGGGCGGCGTCCTTGGGGATGACGCCCAGTTCGGCCTGGGCGTCGCAGGCGTGGGCTTCGATTTCGAGCCATATCTTGAACTTGTTTTCGGGTTCCCAGATAGCGGCCATTTCGGGCCGGGAATAGCGTGGAATCATCTTTATCCTCGATGTAATCGGCTTGGTGGTCGGCCTGGGGAGGGGGGAGTTTACCCTAGGATGGTGAATTTGAAACGCCCCTTGTTCGCCTCCAGTAAAAAGTGCGGAAAAATGGCGAAAACAAGCCCTTTTGAGCTGGCTTTGAGGACAAACTCCCGCTGCTGTGACGGTCGTCACAGTAAACCCATTTTTTTTGTGTGGTTATGGGGGGGGGTGTTTCATTCAGCCTTTGGCTGTAAGGGGGAAGGTGAGTAAAAAAATATGAAAACCGGCAATCAGGAAATAGACGAATGGCATGACGAGATGACCATTCTTGTGGAGGACACTTTCAAGGTGATGGGTCGTGTGGGCGGTAAAAAACCGGCCGTCACGAAAAAAATCGATATCTTCCTGCGCGCCGTGAAGATTCACCACCTGGAGGAGGAGATCGTTCTTCGGACCATGTCCGGGTCACTTTCCTCTGATCTGGTGGCCGATCATAAAAAAGCGCACCGGGAACTTGAGGAGCGCCTCAAGGAAATCATGGGAGAACTGAAACAGGATCTCGAAGAAGGCGATTTTCTGAATCTGAAAAGAGAAGTCAGGCGGCTTCTTACCAGCCATATCATCGAATGGGATCTGCCCACTTATGGGCCGAAGTCGGGTAAGGCCTAGGTCTGTTTGAGTTCATGACGGCTCCAGAGGCCTGGGGAATTTCTGGACAAATCTTAGTCTAACTCTTCGTCCAACTTTGGGAGGGGGTCTTGCGGGGTGCTCCCGTTTGCGCCATATGAAGCAGCAACATCCATAGTTGAAGGGTTACAAGCCGATATGGGGCAGGAAAAATTCACGTTTCAGGCGGAAGTCAGCAAGCTGCTGGATATTGTCGCCCACTCACTCTACAGCCATAAGGAAATCTTCCTTCGCGAGCTCATCTCCAATTCCTCGGACGCCTGTGAGAAGCGCAGCTTTCTGGCGCTGACCGAGCCCGAACTGACGCCCGAGGGCGGGGCCAGGATCATGCTGGCGGCGGACGCCAAGAAGGGCACGCTCACCATCACCGATAACGGTATCGGCATGAACCACGATGATCTGGTGGAGATGCTGGGCACTATCGCCCGTTCCGGCACCCAGGCCTTTCTCGACAAGATTACTTCCGAGGCCAAGAGCAAGGACAAGAAGGGAGGCAAGGCGGACCTTTCCCCCATCGGCCAGTTCGGGGTGGGCTTCTATTCCGCCTTCATGGTGGCGAAAGAGGTGGAGGTTCTGACCCGCAAGGCCGGCGAGGATAAGGCATGGCTGTGGGTTTCCGACGGCAAGGGTGAGTTTTCCATCACTGACGCCGAACGCGGCGAGGCCGGCACCACGGTGACGCTCCATATTACCAAGGAAGACAAGGAATTCCTGGAGCGCCCGCGTATCGAACATATCGTTCGCACCCACTCCGATCATATCGCCATTCCCATTCTCATGGCGGGCGACGGCGAGGGGGACGGTGAGGCCGGGGAGGAAAAGCTCAACACCGCTTCGGCCCTGTGGACGCGGCCCAAGAAGGATATCAGCAGCGACCAGTACACCGAGTTCTATCATCATGTGGGGCACGGCTTCGACGAGCCCTGGATGACCCTGCATAACACGGTGGAGGGCATGGCCTCCTATACCAGCCTGCTCTTTATCCCCTCCATGCCGCCCATGGATATGTTCCATCCCGAGCGCAAGGGCCATGTGAAGCTCTATGCGCGGCGCGTCTTCATCACCGATGACTGCGAGGGCCTGTTGCCGAGCTGGCTGCGTTTTTTGCGCGGGGTGGTGGATTCCCAGGATCTGTCGCTCAATATCAGCCGCGAAATGCTTCAGAACGATCCCAAGCTGGCGAAAATCCGCAAGGGCCTGGTGAAGAAAGTCCTGGGTGAGCTGAAGAAGAAGGCGGAAAAAGCCCCCGACGATTACACCCTGTTCTGGAGCAATTTCGGCACGGTGCTGAAGGAGGGCCTCTACGAGGATTTAGAGAACCGCGACAAGCTGTTGGAACTGGCCCGCTTCCGCAGCACCGGGAGCGAGACATTCACTTCCCTGGCTGACTATGTGGAACGCATGGGCGAGGGCCAGGATTCCATCTATTACATCTTCGGCGAGGACAAGGACCAGGTCGCCCAAAGCCCACAGCTTGAAGGTTTCAGGGCGCGCGGGATCGAGGTGTTGTTGTGCACCGACCCCATAGACGAATTCTGGGTTTCGGCGGTGGGAAAGTTTCAGGAAAAACCCTTCGCTTCCGTCACCAAGGGCGATGCCGGGCTCGATAAGATCGCCGAGAAAGAGGACGCCAAGAAGGACAAGGGAAAGAAGAAGAAAGACAAGGCCCCGGACCTGGAGCCCCTGATCACGGCCATGAAGGCGGCGCTGGACGGCGAGATCAAGGACGTGGTGGCCTCTACCCGTCTCACCGACAGTCCGGTCTGTCTGGTGGCCGGCGAGGGCGATATGGACCTGCAGCTGGAACGCATGCTCAAACAGCACGGCCAGCTTAAGGGAGACGCGGGCAGCCTGCGTATACTGGAAATCAACCCCGACCACTCCCTGATCCGGCTCCTGGCTAAAAGGGCCGGGAAAGGCGAAGGTGACATGGCCGACGCCGCCCATCTGTTGCTCGATCAGGCGCGCATCGCCGAAGGCGAAACCGTGCGCGATGCGGCGGCCTTCGGCGCGCGGCTCTGCGCTGTTCTGGAAAAAGGGCTGGATTAAGGGTTCACTTCCAGGAATTGTGGCATGACGAAACGGGGGGCTCATGCTCGTTGAAATCAAATGGTTTGCGGTGGCGGCGATTCTGCTGGTGGCGCTCGCCGGCGGATACTGGCCGTTGGCCCGGCGCCATATGGCGCGCCAGCCCGGCGGCTTTCCCCTGGGCCAGGCCTTTGCCGCGGGTGTGTTCCTGGCCCTGGCCCTGTTCATGATGTTTCCCGCGGCGCTGCACCTCTTCGCCGTGGCTTTTCCCGCCATTCACTATCCACTGGCTGCGCTGGGCGCATTGATGGCCTTTCTCGGCCTGCTGCTGCTTGAGCACCGCCACGCCGAAGAGGAAGATGCCGCGCGGGAGGCAACGGGCGGGACGGTAGGGGAGGTGGAACTGTCCTCGCCGGAATTCCCCATCATCATGACGGTGATGATCGCCATCCCTTCTTTTCTTCTCGGCGCGGCCCTGGGTGTGGGGGACAGCCCCGGCTCGGTGATTATGATTCTGGTGGCCATCCTCGCCCATAAGGGGACGGCGGCCTTTGCCCTGGCGCTCAATCTGGTGCGCTCCACCCTCTCGCCGGGTCTGGTCTACGGGGTGTTCGCCCTGTTCGTCGTCGCCACCCCGCTGGGAATCGGCGTCGGCGAGGAAATCGAGGAACATCTCCTGGGCCCCGGCGTGATACTGGCCAAGGCGGTGATTCTGTCGCTGGCCTCGGGAACCTTTCTTTATCTCGCCACCGTCCACGGCCTACGCCACAGCGCCATGATCCGATCCTGCGCCACCCATAAGGGGTTTGCCGCCTTCATCTTCGGGCTGGCGCTGACCGCCCTGGCGAGGGCCTTTCTGGGATAGGACGCGGAAAAGGAGGCGGGGCTTTAGTTGCCGCGGCGGCGTGGGGCGTAGGCACCGTCCTCGAAGGCGGAAAACACCTGATCCAGGGCGGGATGAACGATGGGCGCGGTGTCGCTGTCGGCTTCCAGGTTGCGTTCGGCTACATAGGTGGTGTGAGTTCCCTGGTGCACCAGCAGGTGGTACCAGGGCTGATCCTTGGGCGGGTGCGAGCGGGCCACGGTTTCATACCATTCTTCGCTGCCTTGAAAGACCGGGTCCACGTCGAAAATCACGCCGCGATAGTCGAACAGCCGGTGATGTACCAACTGGCCGATCCCAAATTTCCCGTCGTTAACCCTATCTCTCATAATAGCCCCATATCCTTGAACGAGGCATGGCCGTCGCGGCCGATTACCAAATGGTCGTGCAGGGCGATGCCTAAGTTTTCGGCCGCCTCTTTCACCTTCTCGGTCATCTCAATATCGCCCGCCGACGGCGTTGGATCACCGCTGGGGTGGTTGTGCACCATGATCAGCGCCGAGGCATTGAGCTCCAAGGCGCGCTTGATGACCTCGCGGGGGTAGACCGGGGTGTGATCCACGGTGCCCTTTTGCTGGACCTCGTCGGCGATGAGGTGGTTCTTGCGGTCGAGGAAGAGGAGGCGGAATTCCTCGATCCCGGAATGGGCCATGGCGGCGCGGCAATAGTCGAGAAGGTTATCCCAGGAATCCAGCACCGGACCTTCGCTGGCCTTGTCGCGCGCCAGCCGCAACGCGGCCTCGCGCAGGGCGCGGAAATGGACGATGGTCTGGTGGGTCACCTGTTCGAACTCGGCCAGCCGTTCGGGATCGGCGGCAAGCACGCTCGAAAGTCCGCCGAAACGGGCCAGCAGGTCTTTGGCCAGCGGTTTCACATCGATGCGCGGAATGGAAAAGAACAGCAGCAGTTCCAGCAACTCGTAATCGGGCAGCCCGCCCTCGGCCGATTCCATGAACCGTTCCCGCAGCCGCCCGCGATGGCCGTGGTAGTGGGGTTTTTCGGCCCCCCCGGAAATTGCGACAGAGCCGCCTTCCGAGAGGCCCGGGGGATTATGGCTGCCGTCGCCATCGGTCAGGGTCGTAGCGATGTGGGCAAGGGGCGAGTCAACGTCCGGGGGACAAGTGAACTCCCAGCATTGCTTGACCTTGTTCCAGCTGCCGCCGGCGGCGCGCAGGCCGTGGCGGTGGGGATGGGTATTCCCGGTGATGCGGTAGAGAACGCTGTGGTCGGGCTGGACCAGTTCCGCCACCTTCAGCCCCGCCTTTTGCAGGGTTTCCAGCCCGGAAGCCTGGTTTTCAGCCATCGCCGCCGCTATCAGTATAGGGCGGGCAGGTATAGCCCGCCGGGGACAGGGTGAAAATCTCGTGACCGTTCTCGGTGACGCCGAGGGTGTGCTCGAACTGGGCCGAGAGGGAGCGGTCCTTGGTCACCGCCGTCCAGCCGTCGGCGAGAATTTTCACCTCGTAATGGCCGGCGTTGATCATGGGCTCAATGGTGAAAATCATACCTGCACGCAAGGCTTGTCCCTGGCCCGGTTCGCCGTAATGGGTGACGCTGGGCTGGTCGTGGAAGATGCGTCCCACCCCGTGGCCGCAGAAATCACGGACCACGGAATAGTTTTTACCCTCGGCATAGCTCTGGATGGCGTGGCCGATATCGCCCAGGGTGGCGCCCGGCTTCACCGCCTCGATGCCGCGCATCATGGCCTTGTAGGTGGTTTCCACCAGCCGCCGCGCCTTGACCCCCACCTTGCCCACGTAAAAGGTGCGGCTGGTATCGCCGTGCCAGCCGTCGAGAACGGGGGTGACGTCGATGTTGATGATATCGCCTTCGGCCAGCACCTTGTCACCGGGAATGCCGTGGCACACCACGTGGTTGACCGAGGTACAGACCGACTTTGGAAAGCCGCGATAGCCCAGCGGACCGGGCGTCGCGCCGTGGTCGAGAGTGAATTCATGGCACAGCTCGTCGAGCTTTTTGGTGGTGACACCGGGGCGCACATGGGGGGTGATGAAGTCCAGCGTCTCGGCGGCGAGTTTTCCGGCACGGCGCATGGCGGCGAAGCCCGCTTCGTTGTGCAGCTTGATGGTCTCTGTTATTCGTGCGCCGGCGTCGGGCGCGTCCATCTGGTTCATGGGGCGTTTGTTTCTTTCATGTATTTTTCAGGCGGTTCCTTCGCCAAGAGGCAGGGGGCCGCCCAGGATAATTCCCGTGGGTGACAGCTTGCAACTGTAGCACAATATTTCAACCCCCGCTGTTCGTGCGTGTTCAAAAGATTCCGCATAGGCCGGGTCAATATCGGCGGCGAGGCGGAATTCCCCGCAATCGCCGCGCTGGACCAGATAGAGCATGACGGCGCGGGCGCCCTCGCGCACCATTTCGGCCAGGGCGTGAAGATGCTTGGTGCCGCGGGCGGTAACGGCGTCGGGAAATTCGGCGATCCCTTTTTTTTCGCCACTATTGCGGCGCAGGGTGACGCTTTTCACCTCCACGTAACAGGGGGGCTTGGCGTCGTCCTCCAGCAACAGGTCAATGCGCGAATTGCCGGCATATTTCACCTCGCGGCGCAGCGACCCATAGCTGGTGAGTTCCGGAATCTTGCCCTGGTGCACGGCTTCCTCGGCGATGGCATTGGCGCGGTGGGTATTGACCCCCACCAGCGTGCCGTCGGCGTTCACCAGTTCCAGGGTCTGGGCGAGCTTGCGCTTGGGATTGTCGGAGGTGGACAACCACACGGTTGACCCTTCCGCGCACAGCCCCAGCATGGAGCCGGAATTGGGGCAGTGGGCGGTGACGGTTTCGCCGTCCTCCAACTCCACATCGGCGAGGAAGCGTTTGTAGCGGCGCAGCAGGCGGCCGCCGATGAGAGGCTCGGGATATTTCATGGCAGGCAAGGTAAGGCTTGCGGCCTTCGCATTCAACGCCGGGCACGCTACCATTGCCGCCATGCCTGATTCTTCCGATTCTACTGTTGTCACGGCGGCGCTGATCATCATCGGCAACGAGATCCTCTCGGGCCGTACCGAGGACGCCAATCTCACTCCCGTGGCCCGGGGGCTGGGCCGCGTGGGCGTGCGGCTGGCGGAGGTGCGGGTGGTGGCCGACGACGTGGCCGTCATCGCCGAGACCGTGAACCAGTGCCGTGCGGCTCATGATTACGTATTTACCTGCGGCGGCATCGGCCCCACCCATGACGACGTGACCGCCGCCGCCCTGGCACAAGCCTTCGGTGTGGCGGTGACGCGCCACGAGGAAGCGGCGCGGCGGCTGATGCTGCATTACGGCGAGGACCGTTTGAATGAATCGCGGCTGTCCATGGCCCATATGCCCGAGGGCGCGGAACTGATCGACAATCCGGTGAGCCAGGCACCAGGATTCCGTATGGCCAACGTATTCGTCATGGCCGGGGTGCCCCGCATCATGGAGGCCATGCTGGACGGCGTGCTTCCCATTCTCAGCGGCGGGGCAAAGGTGCTGTCGCGCACGCTGAGCGCGGAATTACCCGAGAGCGAACTGGCGGCGGAACTGGCGCGGATTCAGGCGCGCTATGGGGAAACCGAGATCGGCAGCTATCCCTATTTCCGGCAGGGCTGTTTCGGCACCAGCATCGTCCTGCGCGGCACCGACGCCCACATGCTGGAAAGGGCTGTGGAAGAGGTGGGCGCGGCCATGCGGAAGCTGGGGGTCGAGCCCCTGGAGATAACAGCGGAAGAGAGCGAATGAATCCGTTTGCGGCTAACGTTTAAGCAGGGCGCTGGCCTGGGAATCGCGGTCCTGCCAGCCCCGGCGTTCTAATTCGGGATCGGCGTGTTCTTCCTGGGGATAGCCGATGCAGAGATAAGCCACCAGCGACCAGTCTTCGGGAACCTCGAGGATGGCCTCAATCCTTTCGGGATTGAAAATGGAGACCCAGCCCAGGCCGATGCCCTGGGACCGGGCCGTCAGCCACAGGGTGTGGACGGCCATGACCACCGAATAGGGAAGCATTTCGGGCATGGTCTTGCGGCCCACCCCGTGGCCGCTTTGGGTGGCGTTATCCACAAACACCGCCATTTGCACCGGCGCGTCGTCGAGTCCGGCAAGTTTCAGCGAGGCGTAGAGCTTGGCCCGTTCGCCTTCGAAATCGTCAAGCGCCTCGCGGTTGCAGGCCAGGAAGTCCTCGCGCACGGCGGCGCGGCGTGCGGGGTCATCGACGGTGACGAAACGCCAGGGCTGGCTGTGCCCCACCGAGGGGGCGAGCGTGGCCTCGGCGATGAGGTCTTCCACCGTGCCGGGGGGCAGCGCGTCGCCACGGAAATGGCGCACATCACGCCGCCATACCAGAAGATCGTGGAGGCGGTCATGGAAGGCGTCGTCGAATTCGGGGGGCTGGGGCATGAGGCTTTTACCGTGAGGACGCGGCGGAAGGAAATGTTTCGCGGGGGTGAAAAAATGTCCCGCGGAGAAGGGGTCACCATACCCGTAACGGGGGGACTGGTGAAAGGCTGTGTTTTGGAGATAATGGGGGCGTGCCCGCTTGGCGGAACTGGTAGACGCAACGGACTTAAAATCCGTTTTCCGTAAGGAAGTGGGGGTTCGAGTCCCTCAGCGGGCACCAATTATATCAATGACTTATGGCGTTTTGCTGTGACATTGAATCATTCTTCCCTTGGTCTGGCACAGCCCCGGAAATCGTGGTCTTTACACTCGCAACGATTCTTTTAAACGCGCGCTGTCGGTCTGATATGGCGCGTAGTTCGACCACTTGTGTCCGTGGTATTGGGCCCCTTGCCGCCGGTATTGATCTTTTTCGGGGAAACCGGGATCGAGAGGGCTGCGGCTTTTTGTCTTAAGGGATGTCTTTCGGGCGCTATCGGTATGACGTAATTTGGTAGGCATTCTTCGTGTGGAATCGGGTTACCATGCCCCGGCGAGGTGAGATACAAACCATGAAAGAGACTGCCCCAGGAAGCGGCAGTGCGGAGTCGCCGCCGCTGTCGCCTGTGCTGTTCGCCGGAATGGCCTTGCGTCCGTTGCCGCCGGCTTTAATGCAGCCCGCGCTGGACATTGCCATGACGACGATCCGGCGCCGTCATCCCGAACTCTTCGACCGTCTGTCGTGCCTGGAGAATCCGGTCTTCCTGATTGATCCCATCGACCTGCCGCTGGTCTTCGTCCTCAGACCCGGTGCCGCCACACCAAGCCTGACGGCGGCGCGGAACGGAGACGGTATCGAAGCCACGGCCACGGTGCGCGGACCGTTGATGGCGCTGGTCGGTTTGCTTGAGGGCACCAGCGACGGTGACGCCCTGTTCTTTTCGCGCTCGCTCACATTCGAGGGAGACACCGAGGCGGTGGTGGCCCTGCGCAATGCCGTGGACGACGCGGAGATCAGCCTGCTTGAGGATATGTTTTCGGTGCTTGGGCCGTTGGCGCGTCCGGCGCGTGGCGTGGCTGATATTGTTACGAGGGTGGCGTCACGGGCCGTCCGCGACATGGAAACGCTCCGCTCCGCCTTCGCCGCTCCTGCTATGCACCGGGACGACATGTATGAGACGGACCTGAAAGAACCGAACGAGAAGGTAGACCCGCCGGCTCGTGGCGGGCAGCGTCCACAGGCCGGAACCGCCGGAACCGCCGGAACCCATGACTGAAAAACTTGAGCTTGTCTGTCCCGCGGGAACGCCGGCTTCGTTGCGGGCCGCCGTCGATGCCGGTGCCGATGTGGTCTATCTCGGGTTCCGCGACGCCACCAACGCCCGTAATTTTCCCGGCCTCAATTTCAGCCGCGATGAACTGCGGGCGGGGCTGGACTACGCTCATACGCGCGGTGCCCATGTCTATGTGGCCATTAATACCTTTCCCAGGGCGGGCGATTCAGGCCCGTGGCGCGAGGCCGTCGATGATGCCTCGATGCTGGGCGCCGACGCCATAATCCTCGCCGATATCGGACTGGCCGATTACGCGGCGAGCGCGCATCCCCAACTGCGCCGTCATCTCTCGGTACAGGCGTCGGCTTCCAATGCCGAGGCGATCCGTTTTTACCAAGAGGCTTTCGATATTAAACGGGTGGTGCTGCCGCGCGTACTCACCGTGCCGGAAATTACCGAACTCAACCGCAAGGTCTCTATCGAGACCGAGGTTTTCGTTTTCGGCGGGTTATGCGTCATGGCCGAGGGCCGCTGCGCGCTCTCCTCCTATGCCACCGGTGAATCGCCCAACATCAACGGCGTCTGCTCGCCGGCCGGCCATGTGCGCTACGAGGAGGAGGACGGGCGGATGGTTTCCCGCCTTGGCGGCTATACCATCAATGCTTTCGCCGAGGGTGAAAAAGCCGGTTATCCGACCCTGTGCAAGGGCCGTTTCGTGGCCGGCGGCGAGGCCCGCTATCTGTTCGAGGAACCCACCAGCCTTAATGCGATCCATATGCTGCCGGAACTCATGGCCGCTGGCGTGACGGCATTGAAGATCGAGGGGCGGCAACGGGGCCGCGCCTATATTTCCCAGGTTGTGGCCGCTTTCCGCAACGCCGTGGACGCGGCCGCCGAAGGGCTCGCTGTGCCGAGGGAGGATTTGATCGCCGTCACCGAAGGCCAGCGCAAGACCTCCGGTGTTTACGAGAAGACCTGGCGTTAGAGATGGCAAAGGGAAGTTCCATAAATCTGACGCTCGGACCGGTCTTGTTTAACTGGGCCCCGGAGCGCTGGCGCGATTTCTATTTCCAAATCGCCGACGAGGCTGCGGTGGATACGGTCTGTGTGGGCGAGGTGGTGTGTTCGAAACGAGCCCCGTTTTTCGCGCCTTATCTTGCCGAGGTGGTCGAGCGCCTGGCTTCGGCGGGCAAGGAGGTGGTGCTCTCGACGCTGGCTCTGATCATGAACGAGCGCGAGATGGCCCAGCTGCGCGAGACCGTGGAAAATACGGATTTCCTGGTGGAGGCTAATGACATTTCCGCCGCCGCCCTGCTCAAGGGACGGCCCCACGCCATCGGTCCCTTCGTCAACGTCTATAACGAGGACACGCTCTCCTATCTGGCGCGCAACGGTGCTACGCGGGTGACGCTGCCGGTGGAGCTTGCGGCATCCTCCATTGCCGCCCTCGCCAAGTCCGCCCCCGCCGAACTCGAGGTGATGGTCTTCGGACGCCTGCCGTTGGCCATTTCGGCGCGCTGTTACCACGCCCGCTGTCACAACCTTTCCAGGGATAATTGCCAGTTCGTTTGCGAGAAGGATGCCGACGGGCTCGATGTGGACACTCTGGATGGCGAGCCCTTCCTCGCCATTAACGGCGTGCAGACCCTGTCCCACGCCTATTGCAACATGGTTGGCGATCTTTCCGCTCTCCGGGATTTGGGCATCGGGCGTTTCCGTCTTTCGCCCCATAGCGGAGACATGGTGCGTGTTGCCGAGGCCTTTCGCGCCGTGCTCGACAACAAGATGGCGCCCGAGGAAGCATCTGCCGCTATCGCCGGGGAGACCGGCGGCATGCCCCTCGCCAATGGCTATTTCCACGGTAAGGCGGGCGCCGCCTTCGAGGATGTTCCCGGCGGCGCTTCCTCCACGGGTGATGAGGATCACGCCGCCGGTTCGTTACCCTAGAGTCTTTCTGGCCAATCAGTGGAACCTAAGTTATCCCGGGGTCAATCGAACACGGCGCTTTTCCACTAGATTTGGCTTTCGCACCATGCCCTCCACATGCCCCGGAAGGCGTCTTCCAGGTCGCGGGCAAAACGCGGCGCGTCGCACAGGGGCGAAGCCAGAAGCCGCCCGCGCAGGTCGTCGCGTAGGGCGGTAAGGGCGTCCACGTCCGATGTGAAGGCGGCGGCCTTGGCCACATAGTCCTGCCGTGAGTCCGCTATCCACTCGTCGAGCCCCATAGTATGCAGCAGGCTCTCGCCTATATGGGCGGTGTATCGGTCTCCCTTCAGGGTGAGCACGGGCACCCCCATCCACAGGGCCTCCACGGTGATGGTGCCGCCGGAATAGGGGAAGGGATCGAGGGCCACATCCACCCGGTTATAGGCCTCCAGATGCTTCGCCGGGCTGTCGGTGAAACCTTCCAGCATCAACCGTTCCGCCTCCACGCCATGGCTGGAAAAAAGGTTTCCGATGCGCTGTTGCACCGGGGCGTCGGCCAGCGCCCTGGCTTTGAGGAAGAGTTTGCTGCCGGGAACCGACTTCAAAATCTCCGCCCAGCAGGAAAAGGCCTCGTCGCCGATCTTGGATACGTTATTGAAGCAGCCGAAGGTGATGTGGCCGTTTTTCAGCACCGGCGGGGGTTCCACCACCATTTCGCTGTCAGGGGGCGTGAAGCACACGAAGCTGTCGGGAAGCCGCCAGGGTTTCTCCGCGAAATGACTCTCGTCCTCGGGAGGGATCACCCAACGGTCACAAAGCATGTAATCCATGGCGTCGAGCCCGGTGGTGCCGCCGAAGCCCAGCCATGTGATCTGGACCGGGGCCGGTTTGCGGGCGAAGAGCGGCAGCCGGTTATGGGCGGTATGACCGGCGAGATCCACCAGAATATCGATTCCCTCGGCGGCGATCTCGTCGGCCAGCTTGACGTTGGGAACCAATGTCACGTTGCGCCAGCGGGAAACGCAGGAGCGGAACTTCTCCGTCAGGTCGTCTTCCTTGCCGGAGGTGGCGTAGATGAAAAGTTCCAGTTTTTCCCCGTTCGGATTTCCTCTGGCGAGATTTTCAAACACACTTTCGAGGAAATATCCCACCGGATGCCGGTTAAGGTCAGCCGAGACGAATCCCACCCGCAGCCGCCTTTCGGGGTCGCGGGAATTGTCATAGTTTTGGTGCGGCGTCAGGCCTGCGGTGACCCTGGTCCCATAGCGGCGGGCTTCATCAAGGAGGTCCGCAGGCGTGCGCTCCGGCATATAGGTCATGGTCAGCAACAGGTTGCTATGGGCCTCGTCATATGCGGGATCAAGCTCCAGGGCGCGGCGGTAGCTTTGCTCCGCCTCCTCGAAACGCCGCGCCGATGTGAGCAGGGTGCCTAGATTGTTGTGGCCCCTGGCGTTGTCGGGTTGCAGTTCAAGGGCGCGGCGGTACGTCTTTTCCCCTGCCTCGATGCGGCCGGTTCTCTTGAGCAGGGTACCGAGATTGCCCAGTGCCTCCACGTAATCGGGCCTCAATTTCAGGGCGCGGCCATAGCTTGCCTCGGCCTCGTCGAAGCGGCGGCTGTCATAGAACGCCAAGCCTAGATTGTTGTGGGCCTCGGCATAGTCGGGTTGCTGTTGGAGGGCCTTGGAGATGAGATCAATGGCGGCGGGAAGATTCCCCGCCTGGTAGGAAATGACGCCGAGCAGATGATTGGCCGCCGCGTTTCCAGGGTCGGCCTCGAGAACAGCGCGATACAGGGCCTCGGCCTCCGCGATGCGGCCTTCGCGGTGATGGGTGACGGCCTGTTCGAGGATTTGGGAGATTGGTTGCTGCACCGGTCTTATTTCTTCTTCGCTTCCACGTTGAGCATCATCAAACGCCCGTTTTCCTTGTCCATGTGGGGAAGATAGGCCTGGCTGTAGTCGTCAATGCCCATTTCTCCCAGCTCGGTATCGCGCCAGTCGTAACGGCGTATATCGGTAAACCCGGCGGCCTCCAGCCCGTCCCGGAGAAGATCGAAATCGAAGATCATGCCGTGCCGGTCCCAAGGGTCTTTTTGCCCTCCCACCACCAGCCCCAGCAGTTCTTCCACATTCCCTTGTTCGCGGTACTGGTCACAGGCGGCGGCAAAATCGGCCGTGGACAGGCGTAGTATGCAGCCGGGCTTAAGCAGGCGGCACCATTCCGTCAGCACATCACGCCATTCGTGACGGCTGAAATGCTCGATGGCGGCGCAGGAATAGATGAAGTCCACGGTGTTATCGGCAAAGGGCAGGGCGCGCAGGTCGCACGCCATATCCACCCCGGCCAGAAGCTGGATATCCACATTGATATAACCGGGGACCGCCTTGGCGCCGCTGCCCAGGTGTAATTTCAGCATCGCTTCCTCATCCGCGTTTCCGGGATAGCGTCATTATTTTCCATGTATCTTCATCCGCCGGTTGGTGGGGTTTCATCCATGCGGTCATGGTCACAACATCGAATCCCGCCTGGTTCAGGGCGTCACGCAACTGGTCAGGGGTCCACAGCCGCGAATCATAGGAATGAGAGATGTCCAGGCGCGAGCCGTCCGCCCGGTTCACCGTAATCGTATTTTCCACGGTCACGCTCTGGCTCGTGGGGTCGAGGGACGGTTCGGAACGAACGGTAATGGTCTCGTCTCCGGACTCCACCGTGTCTTCCTTTATTCGCGGAGGATCGCGCAGGGCCGCCTCTCCGTTCCAGCAATCAAAGACGAAGACACCTTGGGGGACAAGCCGCTCGGCGATGGCTCCCAGCGCGGCGTCAAGGGAAGAGGAATCGGCGAGATAATTGACCACGTTAAACAGGCTTACCGCCGCATGGAATTCCCGTTCCGGAAGGTCGGTCACATCGCCACAGAAAAAAGTGATCCCGTCACGTCCTTTCACTTTTGCGCGGGCCAGTTCCACCGCCTCGGGCTCTCTCTCGACGCCGGTCACGGTGATGCCCATCTCGGCGAAACGCAAGGCGTGGGAGCCAGTACCACAGCCGAAATCCAGAAGGCGCGCGGGCTTTTTTCCGTAATGGGCGGCAATCATGTCCAGAACCACCGTGGCCTCGTGGGCGTAATCCTTGTTCCCATAAATGCGGTCATAATAGGCAATGTAATCACCAACCATCAGGCGCTAAATCCCCGTATGGCCGTGCCGATTTCGGCCACTTGTTCGCGCCGCAGAGTGGGGAATATGGGCAGGCACAACCCCGTTTCGTAACCCCGCACGGCGTTGGGGTAACGGGCGTCGTCGAGGTCCAGCGGTCCGCCCTGGGATTTGTCCAGAGAGGCAAAACAGGGTTGTTTGTGCAGGGGGTGGAAGAAACTGCGGGACTGGATTCCGGCGGCCTCGAGGTGGGTCATCAGATCATGGGCATGGTCGTGGAAGAGAACCGTGCGGAACGGCACATAGGTGGAATTTTCCTGGAGCGGAAGGAACGATACGTCCTGGCAGCCGTCCAGTTCCTCGCGGTACCAGTCGAGGATTTCGAGCTTGCGGCGTTTGATCTCGTCGAGCTTTTTCAGCTGCACCAGCCCCAGCGCCGCCTGCATGTCGGTGATGCGGAAATTATAGCCCACGGCGGGATGAATGAAGGAGCCACGGTCAATGCGTCCCTGGTTGCGCAGCAGCAGAAGCTTTTCGTGAACTCCTGAGTCATTGCAGATCACATAGCCGCCCTCGCCGGTGGTGATGGTCTTGTCGGCGAAAAACGAGAAACAGCCGGCATCGCCGAAATTGCCCGCATGACGGCCGTTGAAGGAGACGCCCACCGCCTGACAGGCGTCTTCCACAACTTTCAGCCCGTGTTTTTTGGCGAATGCCATAACCCGGTCCATGTCACAGCACATGCCGTAAAGATGCACCGGCATCACCGCCCGCGTGTGCTCGTTCACCAGGGCTTCGGCGTGCTCCGTGTCGATCTGGAAGGTGAGGGGGTCCACCTCGACGAAAACCGGTGTCGCCCCCACCATCTGCACCGCCGTGGCCGAGCCGACGAAGGTGGTGTCGGGCACCAGCACCTGATCGCCGGGGCCAATCTCCAGGGCCATCAGCGCCAGTGCCAGCGCCAATGTGCCGTTGGGGGCGAAGACCCCGTACTCCACTCCCATCAGCTGGTTGAGAGCCGAGGTGAATTCCTCGGCGCGCGGCCCTTCGGTTATCCAGTTGTCGGCAAGGGTCTGGCTGACGGCGGCGATTTC
Organism: Alphaproteobacteria bacterium; assembly: GCA_016776635.1. Taxonomy (GTDB): domain Bacteria; phylum Pseudomonadota; class Alphaproteobacteria; order UBA11136; family UBA11136; genus UBA11136. The sequence goes on along the minus strand of JADHSZ010000013.1, from coordinate 18,715 downwards.
CTCGTCACCGATCCAGGGGGTTATCTGAGGGATTGTGCAATCAGCCATAAAACCGCCGGGGCTATGATCTAGATGGGTTTGATGAAGGAATGGGGCGTATAGAAGCGATAGAGCTTGATGAGTTCTTCGACGCCTTCTTTCAGGCCTACCTCGCAGTCATAGCCCAACCCCTTGGCCTTGGCGTAGGAAACCTGGAAATCACGGATATCCTTGTCGCCGATTTTCGACAGCACCACGTCGCAGGGATTTATTTCTTGGATGACCTGGGCGATTTCGCGCTTGGTGTAGTTCATCCTGTCGCTGCCCATGTTGAAAACCTGTCCCTGCATTGCATCGGCGTTTTCCAGGGCGAACATATAGCCGCGCACCAGATCGCGCACATGCATGAATGAGCGTTTGGAATCGGGATCGTAAAGGACGATACAGTTCTCGGTAACGGATTTTTCGCAAAAATCGTTTACCAGCAGGCCGGCGCGCATTCTCGGGCTGGTTCCGAACACCGTGGCCCAGCGCAGCGCGATGGAGTTGTCCCGCTCCATGATGATTTTTTCACCCTCGTATTTCGTCACGGCGTAGAGGCTGACCGGTTCAACGGTTGTGGTCTCGTCGCTGATGGCTCCGGTGGAGCCGTAAAAGGAGGTGGTGGAGGCATAGATGACCATCTGGTTTTTCGAGAGATGCTCGGTCATCTGTCGCGTGGCCTCTACATTGATGAGCCAGGCCGAATTGGGATTGGCTTCGCAGGCGGGATAGCCGCTGATGCCGGCAAGGTGATAGATCACATCGGCATCATCGAGATAGGACATGTCCTGGTTGCGCATGTCGGTTTTGACGATATTGAATTTTTTATGGGGAACCAGACGCAGGATCGATTCGTAGCCGTAAAGGAAGTTATCCACCACGGTGACGTCATGTCCGGCCTCGAGCACGGATTCCGCCAGCATCACGCCGGTATATCCGGCGCCGCCGGTAATAACGATTTTCAAAACCAGTGCCCCCCTGTGATGCCAATCCCTGGTGCATCATGCCGGAAAAATTCCATGTTGGGAAATGTCCCGAACAAGATTTTTTCCAATGCCCTGTAGCCATTCAAGGTGCCGGTGTTCAGAGAATTCTGACCTCGGGAACCGGAAGCACGAAGCGGCCGCCCTTGTCGGCGTATTCCTTCATCTGGGTCATGACTTCCTCGGCAAAATTCCAGGCGAAGATAATCAGATAATCGGGCATGTCCTCAATCACGTGTGATGGGGCCACCACCGGGATATGGGTGCCGGGCGTATATCGCCCCTGTTTCAGGGGGCTGAGGTCGGCGATGTAGGGAATCCGGTCCGGCCCCACGCCGAGAAATCCCAACAGCGTATTGGCCTTGGCCGGCGCGCCATAGCCGGCGACACGCTTGCCATCTTTGGTGAAGTCCTGCAACGCCGCGTGGAAATCGGTCTTCAGTTTCCGGGCCTGGGCCGCGAAGTTCACGCAAGCCTCCCATCCCGGCACACCTAGGTTGCGTTCCCCGTCAAGGCAAGCGGCCACCGTTTCGTCGGGCGTGCTCTGTCCGGCGTGACGGATGAAGACCCGAAGCTGTCCGTGGTGAAGGGGCAGGCGCTCCACGCGGATCACCTGCAGGCCGTGGCTTTCCATGAGGCGCATCATGGGGGCGAGGGCCCAGTACGACACATGCTCGTGATAAATGGTATCGAAGGCGCCTTGGGCGAACATGTCCACACAGTAATGGGCCTCGATCAGAAACAGGCCGTCAGGGGCAAGAAGCGCCCGTACGCCGGTCATGAAATCATGCAGATCGGGAATGTGCGGGAAACTGTTGGTGGCGGTGATGGCCCTGGCGGGCCCGTATTTTTCCAGGATTTCCTGGGCCGTTTGCGCACCGAAATAGGCATTGTAGGTCTCTATGCCTTTTTCCGCCGCCATCGCCATCAGGTTTTTAGCGGGGTCCACTCCCAGCACGCGATTGCCATAAGGCGCGTATCCGGTCAGCAGGGTGCCGTCATTGGAGCCGATATCCACCGCCAGATCATCACCGCCAAGACCCTGACGTTCCGCCATCGTCGCCGCCACCGATTGTAAATGGTTGGTGAGGGTCTGCGAAAAAGAGGACACATAAAGATAATCGTCGAACATCTCGGGGGGTGGGGCGTGCTCCGTTAACTGCACATGACCGCAGCCATGACAATATCCCACCCGCAGGGGGCGTAGCGGTTCGTCGGCGGCCTGTAATTCGGCCTTGGTAAGGAACTTGTTGGCCAGGGCGGTGTGGCCGAGATCGAGAAATTCCTCGACCTTCGTCTCCCGGCAGACGATGCATTCGGTCATGGAGTCCTTATCCCTTGTGACTGTCATGATGGGTCCGATACCAGGCGATGGTGCGGCGCAATCCTTCGTCGAGGCCGATTTTAGGGGTCCAGCCGAGAAGGCTTTCGGCCAGCTTGTTGTCGCCGCTCAGTTCCATGATTTCGTCGCTTCGGGTGGGGCGGGCACCCAGTTTCAGAGGCGCTGAAGACTCCATCAATTCCAGAATACGTGCCGCCATGTGGCGAACGGTGATGCTTTCCCCGGAGCAGATATTCATAACACAGTGACCCGGAAGTTCTTTTTCGCCGGCCATAATCAGGGCGTCAATCACGTCTTCCACGAAACTGTAATCCCGTTTCTGATCGCCGCTGGTCAATTCCACCGGCCGCCCCTCCAGGGCGCAGCCGATCACATGGGGCAGCAGGCGGCTGGGCCGTTCCCGCGGGCCATAAGGGGTGAACAGGCGCAGTTCCACGGCGCTGCAGTCCTTCTCCCGGCTGTATGTCTGAAGTAGTTTTCCGGCGGCGGCCTTGGTTTCCCCCAACACGGTGGCCGGGGCAGGAGGCATGTCCTCTTTGAGGCCGGCGCCGCTTCCATAGACGGCCCCGGAACTGGTGAAAACGAGGCGGGGCGGGTGCTTTTCGTCCAGTGCCGCTAGAAGATTGGCCATGCCCTCCACATTGACGCGGAAATGGGCTTCGGGCTCGGGGGGCGGATTAAAAGGCGTGCTGGCGAGATGAAACACCACGTCGGGGGAAAGGGTGCGCAATGCCTCGGTTACCTCCGTCGCTACGGTCAGGTCTCCGTGGTGAACCGTGAGGCTGTCCATTACCTCTTCCAGTCCGCCATGTCCGCGCATCAACACATGGACCCGCCATCCCTCATGGACCAAGCGGCGCACCAGATGTCCGCCGACCATACCCGTGGCCCCGGTAACGAATGCTGTTTTCGTTGATGTCATCAGGCGGATATGTCCCTACGGCAGGAGAACGTGCGGGGGTTCACAGCAGAAGCGACCCGTGAGGCTCGTAGCCAACGGCCACTTCGGTGAGCTCCGAGAGGGCGTTTCTGACAGCTTCTTGAGCGTCAGGCGCCACGATAAAGAGGAGAAATCCACCGCCGCCGGCGCCACACAGTTTTCCGCCAAGGGCACCGGCCTGCATGGCTGCCGTGTAATAACCGTCAATCAGGCCGTTGCTGATGGTTCCGGCCAGTTTCCGTTTAAGCTGCCAGTTTTCATGGATCAGGGTTCCCACGGTTTCGGGGCAATATTTTTCCGCCAGGGAATCCCTCAGGCTTTCCGCCAGATCGCGGATGGACGCCAGTTCAGCGATGCGGGCCCCGGTATTCTTTTTCTGTTCACCCAGGACTTCGCTGGCATCGCGATGGATGCCCGTCCAGAACAGCATCATGTGGGAAAACAGACCGTCCAGAATCGACGGGGACTGGGCCTGCGGCAGGATGGTCACGCTGCCATTGGGGTGGAAACTGAAGAAATTCATTCCTCCGATTGCCGCAGCGTAATGGTCCTGTTTGCCGATGGGGCGCTCCAGCTCTTCCATTTCGATGGCGGCGGCTTCTTCCGCCAGCCGTGCCCCCGATACGTGTTCGCCGCGATAGGCATGAAGCGCATTCAGTAATCCCACGGCGAAACTGCTCGACGAGCCGAGCCCGGACATGGCGGGAATATCGGCAATGGTGCTGACATAGATAGGCGTCTCAACGGGCACCTTGCGAAGACATTCGCGGGCGATGTCGTTCTTGATCTCTTCGAGGCTGTTGACGTGTTCGGTAATGGAATAGTTGAGGCGGTACTGCGCGTTGAACAGAGGGTCCAGAGGCTTAACGGTGACATAGATGTAGCGGTTTATGGCGGTGCTGAGGACCGCCCCGTATTCGCGTTCGTAATAATCGGGCAGATCGGTCCCGCCACCCGCGAAACTGATCCTCAATGGCGTCCGGGTGGAAACGTAGCGCGCCTCATCCATCCTTCAGGGACCAATCATAGGGGATGCGGTCGGTAAACGGGTCCATGCGGAGCATTTCATCGGGATCATGAGGCTCGGTGGCGCAATTGGCCATGATTGCCGGTCCCTCGCCGTAGGCTTTGTAGCCGCTGGCGATTCCCGGGGGAATTTGCACCAGAACGTAATTGTCCTCGCCGAGAAAGACCTCATGGAGGGCGCCATGGGTGGAGGAATCTTCGCGCAGATCGTACATCACCAGCTTTGCCCGCCCGCTGATGACGGCATTGTTGAGCGTCATGGTCTGGTGGATGTGCCATGCCTTGATCACGCCCGGCCACGCCGTGGAGAAATAAATCTCGCCGAAGGTGATGAAATGGGGGTCGGTGGCTTTGAGCATGTGCATGATCTTGCCCCGTTCGTCCACGATCTGACGGAGGGGGATGATCTTCATGCCGTGTATTTTTGATTCCTGCGTCATCTAGCTCTTCCAGCGAAGAGTTTCATCCAGCCGCCCCGAGGCAAGAAGGTGTTTGAGCCAGTGCAGGCGGATGAATTGGTCTCCGTCAAAATCCTCACCGCCAAAGCCAAGCTTCTTGAATGTTTCGTAAAGATCGGCGGCGCCATTTTCGGGGTTCCATTGAAATGCGAAATCGGGGAAGGCCCGTGCAAATTTAGCAAAAGACGCCTTGTATGTCCTTTGGTCGGCGTCGGCGCGGGATTGGATTTCCAGAGTCGCCCCAGGGACTGTTTTGCTCACAATTTCAGCCAGTTCAATGATCCTGTAGTTCAAATCATCAGACCCGTTATTAAAGGCCTGATTGTGGATGACATCGATCGGCGCCTCCAGATAATTCGGGAATGTCCGCACCAGGTCATTGATATGGATCACGGGCCGCCAGGGCGTGCCGTCACTATAGATCACAATTTTGCCCGTAGATATGGCCTGGGCCGTGAGGTCGTTCATAACCGTGTCGAGCCGCATGCGCGGCGAATACCCATAGACGGTGCCGTTGCGGATAAAAACCGGGGAAAAACCGTCGCCGGCCATTTCCGAGAGCGCCTCCTCGCATTTCGCCTTTGAGCGCGCGTATTCCGTCAGCGGCGCCAGGGGGGTGGTTTCATCCACCTCCGCAGTCTCGGACATGCCGTACATGATGCAGGACGAAGCCAGCAGAAACCGGGACACTCCGGCCTGTTTGGCATAGCCGGCAAGACGCACCGTGGCATCGAGATTGATGTGGCGCGTCCAGTCCCGGTCAAGATCGCCGAGGGGGTCGTTGCTCAGCGCCGCGAGATGGATAATCGCATCGAACCCCTCCACGTCGCGGGGGGTGAGGTCACGTATATCCTTGCGGATTTCGGGGATTTCCGGGGCCTGGCCGCCAAGCAATGTGTCCCGGAAATAGCCCGTATCCAGGCCCGTTACCCGGTATCCCCGGTCCATGAGAAAGGGGGCCATGACGGTGCCGATATACCCGTCATGCCCCGTCAGTAGCACCCGTTTGGTCATAGCCTTACAGCATTTCCTTTACGATGTTCAGCAAGGGCGAGGAATCACCTGCAAAAATAAAGCCACAACCGGCGTTTTCCGCCGCTTGCCGGTCGCGGTCGTCGTCGCCGACGAAAGTGGTGCGGGTCAGGTCGAGACTGAAATCACGCTGTGCCTGAAACAGCATGCCCGGCTTTGGCTTGCGGCATTGGCAATCGTCATCCCAGTGATGGGGGCACATATAGACCTCGTGGATTTTGCCGCCGGCCGCCTCTGCTTCCGCGCGCATCCGCCGATGGATGGTTTCCACTTCCTCCAGGGTCATCTCGCCGCGGGCGATGCCGGCCTGATTGGTGATGACGGCGCTGCGATAGCCAGCCCTGTTGAGCAACTCCAGGGCCTCCAGCGCGCCCTCGGCCCATTCCCATTCCTGCCATGACCTGACATAGGTTCCCGAAGGCATGCGTTTGTTGAGAACGCCGTCCCGGTCGAGAAGAATCATCGGCCTGCGTTCCAGAAAGTCACGGGTCAGGGGAAGGCGCTGATGCGAGCTGACGCTGTAATAACGGTGGTCGCTGACGAAGGCGGCCAGTTGCCGCTCCGCCACCAGACGCGGATAGAGCTCGGCCTCCAGTGATATGTTGCCGCCGGGAAGAAGATCGAGCAGAGATTTGCGCATCAGCAGAAAGCCAAGATCCACCCCCGACAGGCCGGGCCGGGTGCGGGATTTGTCATAGGCGGTCACCAGCCCGTCCTCGATGATAAGGTTGTCTCTGGAATAGCCGTCCCTGTTGGCGTAGGCCACCACCTGGGCGGCTACGCCGGATTTGTCATAGGCCGCGCATAGGGCTTTATAGCGAAGCGGCCAGTAATTATCGCAATAGAGCAGAAGAAACGTGTCGTCGAGCAGGTCCCCGGCGAGACGCAGCCGTGTGCCGGTGTCGTCGGCCACATCCGTGATGTTGTATTCGATGGAGACCCCCCAGGATGATCCGTCGCCGAAATAGCCGGTGATGGCATCGGGCATATAGCCCAACAGCATGACGATCCGCCGCAGTCCCTGATCGCGCAGCATCTCGATCAAATACTCGAGAAACGGCCTGCCGTGGATTTCGATCATGGGCTTGGGGCATTTTTTCGTCAGCGGCAGGAGGCGCGTCCCAAGGCCGCCGGCCAAAATTACGGCCTGATCAGGGATGTTCGGGTCATTGGTCATCTGTTCCGGATTCCACGGATCGGGTTCAAAACGGCGGATATTCTAGCATCGCGCAAAGATCGTGGGGAATGGCCGGGTTCCGGTTGGCCCAATTTCGGGCAAGCATGGGGTCAGCGGAAGAGCCGGCGGGCCGGCGTGGCTTAACGGGTGTATCACCACCGCGACGGCTGGGGGGACTCCTCGCCCTTGGCGCTGGCGATGGCATCGCGCAGGTTCTGCTTGATCTTCTCAAGGAGTTCGCCGGCGGCCTTGGAATCGCCGTCGGCGCACAACCGCTTGGCGCGGTTGAGCTTCTTGCTCACGCCCTTGATCTTCCACATCTTGCCCAGAGAACGGACTTCGTTCCTCAGGGTTCTGATCTCCTTCTCCGCCTTGCGGCATTGCTGGTCGAGCGTTTCCGCCATGCCCGGCGTTGGGGAAAGGCCCGTCCATAGGGCGAGACTCATGGCACAGGCGATGAAAGAAACGATGGCGGGGCGGCGGCTCATTCCCGGTCCTTGTGGTCGAAGTCGGGGGGCCACCATACCCGCAACGGGGGGACTGGTGAAAGGCCGCGTTTTGGAGATAATGAGGGGCGTGCCCGCTTGGCGGGCAGCATTGAGTATATTGTTGGGCTTCTTGCCGTTGCTTGGGGGAATGTGAGTCATGAGCCATAAAGACTGTTCCTCCCACCAAGGTGGCAGCCAGGTGGTTTATACCTGCCCCATGCATCCCGAAGTGTGCCAGGACGGCCCCGGCACTTGTCCCAAATGCGGTGGTATGGCCTTGGAGCCGGAAACGGTTCCCGCCGAGGACGCTTCCAAGCCAGACGAGCATTCTTGCTGTCATCATGAGGGTGGGGACGGTGAGGGCGGTCATGGCGGTCACGGTGGTCGTAAGGCCCCTTCCGGTCCCGGTTTTACCTGTCCCATGCACCCCGACGTCCATCAGGACGGCCCCGGCACCTGCCCCGAATGCGGCATGGCGCTGGAGGGGAGTTTTGGCGCGACCCAGGTAATTTACACCTGTCCCATGCACCCCGAAGTGCGCCGGGACGGACCGGGGAGCTGTCCCAAATGCGGCATGGCGCTGGAGCCCGAAACGGTTCCCACCGAAGACGCCCCCAACCCGGAGCTGGTGGATATGGGCCGCCGCTTCAAGATCGGCGCGGTACTGGCGGCGCCGGTGGTGGTGCTGGAAATGGGCGGCCATATCCCGGGGTTGGGGCTGGAACATCTGGTGCCGGCGCAGTTGTCCATCTGGATTCAGGCCCTATTCGCCACGCCGGTGGTGCTGTGGGCGGGCTGGCCCTTCTTCGCGCGCGGCTGGCAGTCGCTGGTTACCGGCAAGCTCAACATGTTCACCCTGATCGCGCTGGGCACCGGTGCGGCATGGGCCTACAGCGCCGTGGCGACGCTGGCGCCGGATATTTTCCCCGAGAGCTTTCGTGGCCCCGGCGGCGAGGTGGCGGTCTATTTCGAGGCCGCCGCCGTGATCGTGGTGCTGGTGTTGCTTGGCCAGGTTCTGGAACTGCGCGCCCGCGCCGGAACCAACGCCGCCCTGAGGGCGCTTCTTGATCTGGCGCCCAAGACCGCGCTTCGCATCAACGAGGCGGGAGAGGATAAAGAAGTGCCGCTGGACTCGGTGATGGCCGGGGACAAGCTGCGGGTGCGTCCCGGCGACAAGGTGCCGGTGGACGGCGCGGTGGTGGAAGGCAAAAGCGCCGTGGACGAATCCATGGTCACCGGGGAATCCTTTCCGGTGACGAAACAGGCCGGGGACGCCGTCATCGGCGGCACCCTGAACGGCACCGGGGGCTTTGTCATGACCGCCGAGCACGTGGGCAGCGAGACCATGCTCGCCCAGATCGTGCAGCTGGTGGCCGAGGCCCAGCGCAGCCGCGCCCCGATCCAGCGTCTGGCCGATGTGGTAGCGGGATATTTCGTGCCGGCGGTGGTGCTGTCCGCGCTGGCGGCCTTCGTGGCATGGTCGCTGTGGGGACCGCCCCCGGCCATGAGCTTCGCTCTTATCGCCGCGGTGTCGGTGCTCATCATTGCCTGTCCCTGCGCCCTGGGGCTGGCCACACCCATGTCCATCATGGTGGGGGTGGGGCGCGGCGCCCAGGCGGGCGTCCTGATCAAGAACGCCGAGGCGCTGGAGCATTTCGAGAAGGTGGATACCCTGGTGGTGGACAAGACCGGCACCCTGACCGAGGGCAAGCCCAAGGTCACCACGGTTATGGCTGGGGAGGGTAGTGACGGGGATAACATGTTGCGTTTGGCGGCGAGCCTCGAGCGCAGCAGTGAACACCCGCTGGCCGCCGCTATCGTCGAGGCCGCGCGTGACAAGGGGCTGCAACTGGGGGCGGTGGAGGACTTCGAATCGGTGACCGGAAAGGGCGTCACTGGGCGCGTGGAGGACAGGGCGGTGGCCCTTGGCAACGCCAGGCTGTTGACCGATCTAGGTCTCGACAGCGGGGCGCTGGGGGATTCCGCCGAGGAACAGCGCCGGAGCGGCGAGACCGTCATGTTTGTGGTTCTCGACGGTCAGGTTGCCGGGATCATCGGGGTTTCCGACCCCGTCAAGGAATCCACCGCCGCCACTTTGGAGGCGCTGCGCGGGGAAGGGGTGCGTATCGTCATGCTCACCGGCGACAACCCGGCCACCGCTCGTGCCGTGGCCGAAAGGCTGGGGATCAGCGACGTGGAAGCCGAAGTGTTGCCTCAGGAAAAGGGCGCCGTGGTGGCGCGGCTGCAACAGGAGGGCGCCGTGGTGGCCATGGCCGGCGACGGCGTCAACGACGCCCCGGCACTGGCCCAGGCCGATGTGGGCATCGCCATGGGGACGGGAACCGACGTGGCGATCCAGAGCGCGGGTGTGACCCTGATCAAGGGAAACCTGGACGGCATCGTCCGCGCCCGGCGGCTGAGCCGGGCGACCATGGGCAATATCCGCCAGAACCTGTTCTTCGCCTTTTTCTATAACGCCCTGGGCGTTCCGGTGGCGGCGGGTGTGCTCTATCCGTTTACGGGTCTTCTGTTAAACCCCATTATTGCGGCGGCGGCCATGGCGCTGAGTTCGGTCTCGGTCATCAGCAACGCGCTGCGGCTGCGCCGGGTGAAGCTGTAAGGAGTGAGTCGGGGCCGTTATTTGTCTTCTTTGGCGCGCTCGATTGCCTGGCGAATTAACTCGAAGGATTCCTCGGCCTCGCCCCAACGCTGGACCTTGACCCATTTGCCTTTTTCCAGGTCTTTGTAGTGCTCGAAGAAGTGGGCGATCTGTTCCAGGAGAATGGGGGTTAAATCCCGGTATGAACCCACATCCTTGTAATAAGGATGGAGTTCGTCCACCGGCACACAGATGATTTTTTCGTCGATACCGCTCTCATCCTCCATGATCAACACGCCCACCGGCCGCGAACGGATAATGACTCCGGGGATCACCGGAATCTGTCCCATTACCGCGGCGTCGGTGGGGTCGCCGTCCTCCGATAGGGTATGGGGGATGAAGCCGTAGTTGCAGGGATAGTACATGGCGGTGTGGAGAAAACGGTCCACGAACATGGCCCCGGAATCCTTGTCCATTTCGTATTTGACCGGGACGCCGCCGATGGGAATTTCGATGACCACGTTGACGTCATAGGGCGGATTGGCCCCGATGGGGATTTTGGTGATATCCATGGCGGCTCATGGCCTTCTATGATGGCGGCGGATACGTGGCGTCCCCGCAGGCTCCTACGGATACGGGAGAATGTAAACACCCCATGCCGGGGAAGGGAGGATCATGTTTTTTAATACCTTAGATAGGGCGGAATTTTCTTTTATCCCGGCGCTGGAATCCGAGTGGCGCAGGGTGCTCTCGGAAGCGCAGGAACTAGATGTTGGGAACTATCTCGCCTGGCCCGAGCATGATCTCTATGGAGAAAGCGGCTGGGACGCCTTCGGGCTGTATGCTTTTGGCCGCCGCATGGATGCCAACTGTGCGCGTTGTCCGGCTACGGCGCGGCTGGTGGAAGCGGTGCCCGGCATGGTCACGGCGGGGTTCTCGCGCCTGGCAGGCGGCGCCCATATCAAACCCCATCGCGGATTCGAAAGCTATGCCGGTCATTATCTGCGCTGTCATCTGGGCCTTGATATACCGCCCGGCTGTGGCCTGCGCGTGGGCGGCGAAACCAGAGAGTGGCAGGCGGGGCGCTGTATGGTGTTCGACGATTCCGTCGAGCACGAGGCCTGGAATCGCAGTGATGAGGCGCGCATCGTACTGTTGATGGATTTCCGCAATCCCTTCCGCGCCGACCCACCGCCGCCGCCGCAACTGACGCCTGAGGTGATGGCCCTGCTGAAGCGGGAAAACCTGGTCTGATTTATAGGTTCCGGGAGGCGTCGTCCCACGCGGGGGCCTAAAACGGTCAGAGTCTTTCTGGCCAATATTGACCCGCTCTGATGGTATGTGGCTTGGCGGTCCGCTAGGCGCGCCGCGCGGCGCGATGTGGGGCATCGGGCAAATGGCGCAACACAGCGGACGCCCGCCACGGGCCACCCCAGCGGGGCCGGAGCATTTGGGCTTGGCGTGCGTCGCGCTTATTGACCGTAGCGCCGCTACGCTCCGCAAAGCGCTTCTACTCCAAGCCCAAATTCTCTCGGTCAGAGCGAGTCAATATTGGCCAGAAAGACTCTAAAAGAGACAGTTCTCGGTATAGGCCGTGGCTTCCTTGACGGTCCATTCCTCCTTGGCCTTTTGTTTCATGTTTTCGCACCATTCGGGGCTGCCTTCCTCCGGCGCGCAGGCGGCAAGTCCGCCGACGAAGGCCAGGGTCAGGGCGGAGAGGGTGATTTTTCTTAATGATACGAACATGGAGTGTCTTCCTTCATGTGAAGTTGCGCGACCCCGATCATGGGCCATGGCCGGCGTTGCGGTCAACGCTGTGCTGCGAGTCGGAAAGGGACGCACGGCCCCCCTTTTCTTATAACGGAAATACTCTCAGGGTTTTCAACCCTGGTAATTTCTTTCATAGTCATGGTGATTTTTGAAAGAGGGGGCGTTGCGCAGCCGCAGGCGCCCGGACGGCACGGGAAAATAAAGCTGATGAGCGATACACAAGACCGCAAGGCATGCGCCGCCGGGGAATATTTTTTCCACGAGGGCGATCGCGCCGACTGCGCCTATGTCATCCAGTCGGGCAAGGTAGAGATCGCCAAGACTATCGACGGCAAGGAGAACGTGCTGGGCGTCATCGGCCCGGGGGGGATTTTCGGCGAGATGGCGTTGATCGACGAGAAGCCGCGCATGGCCTCGGCGCGGGCCGTGGAGGGTACCATGGCCTTCGTGGTGTCCCGCATGAAATTCAACGCTAAGCTCGATAAGGCGGACCCCTTTATCCGCGGCCTTCTCCACATCCTTACCGAGACCATCCGCTCCACCACCAGCAAGCTGTAAACGGCCCCCTTATTCGCAGGGAAAGCCGGCGGCCAGACCCTTGGCCGTGAGGCTGGCGGCGTTGAGGTAGCGCAGGTCGGGATTGGCTTCGAGCCAGGCGGTGACGGTGTCGGCCTTCTGGCCTTTGCTGGTGCCGGGGGGAGGACAGGATTCAACCCCGTAGAGGGGCTTGACCCGCAACATAACGTCGGCCACGGCCGTCACATAACCCAGACAGTATTCCTTTGATATCTGGCAGGCCTCGAACAGCTCTTCGCCGGAAAAGAAATCCGCGGTTTCCTGTGCCTGGGGGGCTGGGGATGGGCGCGTCAGACCGAGCAATAATGCGCCCAGCACCAACATGAAACGCGCGCATGAACGATGTCTCATGGTTTTCTCTCCTGCGGGAATACGGTTTTATCTTGGCCCGAGTCTAGCCGGGGAACCGCGCCTCCGCCAAGCGGCTATCCGCAACCGGATATTTGACGGGAACAGGGGAAAAGGATCATGATTTCCCCCATGAAGTATGTGTTTCGCCCTGTGTTTCTTGTTGTCTCCGCGTTGGTGGCGGCGGGAGTGCTGTTGGTTCCCGATTCCCCGGTGTTGGCTAATGGAGAGGTGCGGGAAACATGGCCCCGCCTGGAGGCCATCCCGGTTCTGCCGGCTTCGCTGTCGCCGGCCACCGGCATTCCCCTGTTGGTCTGTGCGCAGGTGGTTCCCGCTGCGCGGGGCGGATATATCTGCCGGGAAAAGTCCCTGTGTCTGGCTGGTGCCGGAATGCAGGTTTGTGATCTCTGCCTTATTGATTCCGACCGTGACCGGTGCAATTGAGTCCGGCACCTGAATCTGGCGTCTTATTTTTTAGCCTATTTTTTCGGGGACGCCGGATTGAGCGGGGCGAAGAGATGTTCGGGGGTTTGGCTGGGGCTGTATTGCAGTTCCTCCACCAGGGCGCCCAGCGACACGCCCATGGTTTCCATCCTTTCATTCCATTCCTCCAGCCGGCCCAGTGCCGAAAGACGCTGGCGCACCGCCTGTAGGGCGCTGATCATGGAGAGGGTGTCCTCGATGGTGGATTTGGTGAGGGTAAAGCCGTGCAGGCGGACCAGACTTTCCTGAATATGGGCCGCCGTGAAGGGTCCGAAGATACGGGAAAAGCGCCCCGCTTCGTCGGCGAGCAGGGCGGCGGGAAGGTCATCGGCTTCGGCCTCGATCAGACCCATGTTAAAAGCGCGCAGCCCATCGGTGTGATAGAGGAGGGCGAATAGCGGGTGACCGGCATTGTCCTCGAAGCTGGCGATTCTGTTGAAGGAAACGCCGGGCGGAAGGATATCAGCCACTTCCCCGTCTTGCGGTGACCAGCTTTTGGCATCATAGACAAACCAGAATGTCACACTCGCTCTCCCTCACTCTGTCATGGTGCCCGGAACGGGCTTGGGCGTGGCTCCGCGCAACGGGCGCGGGACGACAGGGGGAGTTTCACCGTTGCGGGGCGGGGCGTCAATTCCTCAAGGGTTAATGGGGGAGTAATTTTCTTTTAATATTGAGAAGGGGATTCACACTTTAGCAGCAATTATCCGCCAAAATGAGTGCCGGAATAAAATCGACAATGATGGCGAGAAGGGCGCGGGCGGGGTATAAGCCCTTCCTGTAAAGCTGCGGAAAAACGCCCTGAAAAGCCCCGGAAAAAAGACAGGACATGACTCCATTCGAATATTCCATCAGGCGGGAAGGCGTTTGTTACGTGGTCTTGCTGAGCGGCGACTTCCTGTTGGATTCCACGCCCGCCACCCGCAAGGTGCTGTTCGACTGTCTCGGCGAGGGCGCGCCCCTGTTGGTGGATATGCGGGAGGTCCACCATATCGACGGCTCCGGCGTGGCGAGCCTGGTGGAGGTTTATCACTGCGCCCTGCGCAGCGGTATCGGCTTTTCCCTTGTGGCGCCCAGCCCGGGGGTGGTGCTGGTTCTGGAACTCTCGCGGTTGCATCGGGTCTTTCCCCTGTGCGACACCCTTGAGGATGGCCTGTGCCAGCTCGCCGGTCCCTCCGTTTCATCCCTTGCCCGCGTGACCGCCCATGAGTCCAAAAAGCCCATCCACATCCCCGCCTGAACCTTTCCAGTCGCAACGGCTGGCGGTGGACGCCACCCATACGCTTTATGTGGAACAGAACGGCACCCCCCAGGGTGTGGCGGCAGTCTTTCTCCATGGCGGGCCGGGCAGCAGTTGCCAAAAGGCCCAGCGCCGGCTTTTCAACGGCAAGGTCTTTCACGCGGTTCTGTTCGACCAGCGCGGCTGTGGGCTGAGCACGCCCAAGGGGTGTCTTGAGGATAACAGCACCGGCCATCTGGTTGCCGATCTGGAACGCATCCGCGAGGCGCTGGAGATCGAGCGCTGGATGCTGGTGGGCGGTTCCTGGGGTTCGACCCTGGCCGTGGCCTATGCGCAAGCCTATCCCGAACGCGTGAGCGGTATGGTCCTGCGCGCGGTTTTCCTCGGTACCGGAGAGGAATGCAAATGGGCCTTCGAGAGTGCGGCCCAGAATTTCCGTCCCGAACTGTGGCGGGCCTTTACCGAGCTGTTACCCGAGGCCGAGCGCGGCGATCCCGTGGCCGCCTGGGGCAAGCGCATGGAAAGCAAGGACGCGGCAACGCGGCGCGGCGCGGGCTGGGTCTGGCATGATTACGAACGGGCGCTCTCGGAACTCCTCCCCGAAAGCGAGGCCCTGCCGGAAAGTTTGGAGGCCGCGGCAGCGCGCGAGGGGGAGCCCTCCTCACCCTATGTGGAATGGCATTACATGGCCCGCGATTTCTTCCTCAAACCCAACCAGCTTTTGAAAGACGCTGAGCGGCTCTGCGACATTCCCGGCCATATGGTCCAGGGCCGCTATGACCTGTTGTGCCCGCCGGCCACGGCCGAGGCGCTCGCCCATGCTTGGGGGGAGAACTGCCGTCTCGAGATTGTGCCCGGCAGCGGTCATTCGGCGGGTGAGCCGGCCATCGCCAAGGCGCTGGCCAAGGCGGTGGACGGCATGGGGAAACGGCTGGCCCGGGTTTCGAGTTAGCCGGGACAAATAGCCCGCTCCTATCTGTTGGACAGAATTTCGCGCTTCACCCCCATTTCACCCCGGACAATCGACAATCTCTTATCGTTAATAATCTCTTATTAAAGAGCGTCTTATTATCGTCGCTGCCAATAGGGCCGAAACTAAAAATAGGATCCATCCCCGCCATGACCGATGACGACAAGCTTTTGCGCAAGGAATTGACTGGCCTGTTCCATTACATCGAACGGGTGCGCCAGGAAATTGCCGCCATCAACAAGGGCGACGACGAGAAAAAACAGTTCGAGAGCATGGGTGAACAGCTCGATGCCATCGTTCACGCCACGGAAGAAGCCACCAACACCATCATGGGCCGGATGGACGACAACATGGCCGCCGTGGAGGGACTGCGCAAGGCGATCACCGACTCCGATCAACTGGCTCTTCTCGACAAAATCGAAAACAACGGCAACGATGTCTACGAAGCCTGTTCTTTCCAGGACATTACGGGCCAGCGGGTCTCGAAGATCGTGAAATCGGTCACCTATGTGGAAGAACGGGTCTGTGCCCTGATCGATATCTGGGGTAAGGATGAAATCGCCAAGATAGACGTGGAAAAATCCGAACAGACGGAAGATGAAAAACTTCTGCATGGCCCCGCCCTGGAGACCGAAGAAGCTCTCGATCAGTCGGACATCGATTCCCTGTTCGATTAGTCGGCTTTGTTCATTCCTTGTGGGCTTGGGCGGGTGTGGGGAGAGCTTTGTTCCCGTGTGTTTCCGTTTCTCCGCTGAATAGCTTAAGACGAAAACAGTTTGACGAAATCCTCCACGGCAACCGGTCGGCTGAAATAGAATCCCTGGAATCTCGAACACCCCTTATCGATGAGAACATCAACCTGGTCCTTTGTTTCGGCACCCTCCGCGAGAACCTCCACGCCAAGACATTTCCCCAGATTGATCACGGCCTCCGCGATGGCCGCGTCCTTGGGGTCGGTGGTCAGATTCTGCGTAAAGGAGCGGTCGATTTTCAGTTTCTGGATGGGGAACCGTTTCAGATAGGCCAGCGATGAATAGCCGGTTCCGAAATCATCAATGGACAAACTGGCCCCAAGCTCCCGCAGGCGGTGAAGCTTCTCGATAGCCTGATCGGTATTCTCCATCATCACCGATTCGGTGATCTCCAATTCCAGCCGTTTGGGATCGAAGCCGGTTTGATCGAGGATATCTTTTATCATGGACACGAAGTCGTCTTTCTGGAACTGCCGGGGCGAAATATTGATGGCGATCTGAAATGGCGGAAGTCCCGCCTCTTCCCATGCTTTGCCCTGTCTGCACGCTGCTGAAATCACTCTGCGCCCGATGTCGCACATCAAACCGTTATGTTCGGCGGCTTCAATGAAGTCCACCGGCATTACCAGTCCCCGTGCCGGGTGCCGCCAACGGACCAGTGCTTCCACACCTATGATGTCATTGCCGGGAGTCAGAAATTGCGGCTGGTAGTGCAGCAGAAATTCGTCACGGACGATTGCCAGCCGCAGGTCGTTTTCGAGGATTCGTCCGGCCCTGGATTTTTCGTTTATGGCTTCGTCGAAAAACCGATAGCCGTTGCGGCCCTCGCGCTTTGCTTCGTACAGGGCCTGGTCGGTGGTTTTGAAAAGCCCTTCAATATCCTCGCCGTCACGGGGATAGAGGCCGATGCCTATACTTGTCCCGGACTGGACCATGCTGCCGCTCAGGGTCACCGGCTGCGAGAGATCATGGATGAGTCTTTCGGCCACCAGCGCGACTTCGTTTGAATCGTCCACGTTGGGCATGATGACTGCAAACTCGTCGCCGCCCAGCCTGGCCACGGTGTCGGTTTCGCGGGTGACGTTTACCAGCTGGGCACTGACAAATTTCAACAATTCATCGCCGATGGGATGACCGAATAAATCGTTGACCTCTTTGAAACGGTCAAGGTCGAAGAGCATCAGGGCGACGAAGTTTCCTTCCCGTTTGGCAAGCTTGATTGCTTCTTCCAGCCGCCGGTGGAACTCGTTGCGGTTGGCCAGCCCCGTGAGCGGATCGGAGAGGGCCATCTCGCGGATCGTTTCTTCGTATTCCTGTGCCTTTTTTAGCGCCTCTTGGGCCTGGTTGCGCGCCGCCAGCAGGTCTTCCGCCATGGCAACCGTATCGGTGGCGCTGGCTTCAACCCGCTGTTGCGTGTCCTCCAACTCAAGAACCCGGCTCTGCAGCCGTTCAATGGTGAGCCGGGGATCTTCTTCCGCCTGGAGCTGGGTAATTTTCTGAGTCATTTTTAAAATCTGATTGCGACATATGCGGCCAAGACAGAGGCCATCAGAATCGGTTTGCCGCCGCCGCATACGTGCCGGGCAGTTCACGATTCGGCGTAAACTATCGGACCGGAATTATTAATAAACACCTAACCCCCCTTGTTTTAGTATTGGCATAGGGGAAGATATTCAATCTGAGGTTGTCAGGTGACGACAGGGGCGTAGTTTTTCGTCTTCAGCCCGCCCATTCTTCTTGTACATGGGCGTCGGGTTCGCCGGGCAAATGGCGCGCGCGCAGGGCTGCGAAGGCGTTTTTTTTCAGCAATTGTGAGAGCGCCCAGACCGCCATGCCGCGCACCAGCGGGTCGGGATCGGCGAGGTGGGATTTGGTGGCGGGAATCAGAGCGGAATCGGCGCTGTTCCCGAGCGCGATGAGCACGTTGCGCAGGAAGCGGGTGCGGCCCAGCCGTTTTACAGGGGTGCCCGCGAACATGTTCCGGAAGGCGGAGTCGTCGAGGGCCGCGAGGGTTGCCAGTTTGGGCGCAGTGAGTTCAGAGCGCGGCTGGAGGGCGGTTTCGCGGGCCGTTTGCGCGTATTTGTTCCAGGGACAGACCGCCAGACAGTCGTCGCAGCCAAAGATGCGGTTGCCCATGGCGGCGCGGAATTCCCGCGCAATGGGGCCTTTGTGTTCGATGGTGAGGTAGGAGATACAGCGCCGGGCGTCTATCTGGTAAGGCGCGGGAAAGGCGTCCGTGGGGCAGATGTCGAGACAGTCGCGGCAGGTTCCGCAATGGTCCTCTTGGGCGCCGTCGGGGGGAATTTCCAGAGTGGTGAGAACCTCGCCCAGGAAAAGCCAGGAGCCGTAGTCGCGCGACACCAGATTGGTATGCTTGCCCTGCCAGCCTACGGGGGTTTGCGCGGCCAGCGGTTTTTCCAGCAGCGGTGCGGTATCCACATAGACGCGGGCGTCCTCGGAATAGGTTTCGCAGAGCCAGCGGGCGAAGGCCTTGAGCCGCTTTTTCATCA
>JADHSZ010000012.1 GCA_016776635.1 Alphaproteobacteria bacterium | reverse complement strand
CGCTGGCGCCGTCGGCTCACCTCCACCAGCCCGGCGCGGGTCATGCCGAAAACGCGGGCGAGGGAATCCCCCTCCATTTCCTCGCGCAGGGCCGCCGTCACGCGATTGCGGTCCTCGCTCTCATGCATACGGATGAAGTCGATGACGATGACGCCGCCGAGACTGCGCAGCCGGACCTGATGGGCGATTTCATGGGCCGCCTCAAGATTGGTTTCGAGTACAGTCTCCGCCTGGCCCCCGCGCGCGGCATGACGGGCGCTGTCCACGTCGATGGCGGTCAGCGCCTCGATGGTATCGAAGGTCAGCGCGCCGCCCGAGGGCAGATCGACCCGGCGTTCCAGGGCCTGCTCCAGTTCCGCCTCGACGCCGTAAAGCTCGAACAGCGGCTCGCCGCCATGGCGTTCCAGCTTCCCCGTGACTTCCGGCATGTGGCGTTGGCAAAAGGCGCGGGCGGTTTCCAGCATGTCCCCGCTATCCACGAGGATGCGCGCCACTTCCCCGCTCCAGCTCCGCAGCGCCGATTCCACAGTGCCCGAATCGCGGTGCAGGCGGGCAGGGGCGTCGGTGCTTTCCCGCCGTTCGGCTATATCGTCCCACAGGCGGTGCAACAGGACGGCCTCGGCCTCCAGCACTCCGGCCTCCACACCGGCGGCGGCGGTACGCAG
Organism: Alphaproteobacteria bacterium; assembly: GCA_016776635.1. GTDB lineage: Bacteria > Pseudomonadota > Alphaproteobacteria > UBA11136 > UBA11136 > UBA11136. Next base: position 48,411 of record JADHSZ010000012.1, on the reverse strand, counting down.
CACATAGCCACAACCGCCGCCCCCATGTTCCGTCTCCAGCTCCACCACCAACTCAGCCATCAGGCTCTTCAGGCGTTCGCATTCTTCCTTGTCCTCGATGCGCCGCGACACCCTCACCCCATCGCCGGTGGGCAGCAGGGCAAGATTACGCGCGCCGAGGCTGATGGCAGTAGTGAGACGCGGACCCTTGTCGCCCACCGCCTCACGGGTGATCTGGCACAGCAACGCCTCGCCCTCATGGGGGGTGTTGGCCTCCTTGAGAGGCAGGAAGCCGTCATGGCCGGCGCCCAGATCCACGAAGGCGGCGCCCAGTTCCGGCTTCAGCGACACAACCCGGCCGAGATACACATCCCCCGTGGCGGGTCCGGCATCGTGGCGCAGGATCAGGATTTCGCTGGGGCGTTCCCCCTCCATGAGGGCCACTCGCGTCTCGCCGGGAACCGTATTCACCAAAAGCTCGCCAGCCATGGCGCTCATCCTTCCTCTAGAGGCCGTTCTTTGCGGTGTATCCCAGCCCCGTCAACAGGGCGCGGGTCTCGAACAAAGGCAGCCCCACCACGTTGCTGTAGGAACCGTTGATGAAGCGCACCAGCCCTTCGGCGCGGCCCTGAATGGCGTATCCGCCCGCCTTGCCGCGCCATTCATCGCTCTCCAGATAGGATGCCGTCTCGCCCCCGGCTAACCGCTTGAAGGCCACGGTGGTGGTGACGCGGAGGCAATGGGATTTACCCTCGGGATCGATGACGCAGACACCGCCGATGACCCGGTGGCGCCGTCCGGACAACAGTTCCAGACACTCCCGCGCCTGGGCCGCGTCCTCGGCCTTGGGCAGGATGCGCCGCCCACAGGCCACCACCGTATCGGCGGCGAGGATGAAACAACCCTGGTGGCGGGCGTGGACAATCTCGGCCTTTTCCCGGGCCAGCCGCAGGGCATGGTCGGCGGGCTTTTCGTTGCCCAGGGAAGATTCGTCAATATGCGGGGGGTCCACCTCGTCGGGGTGGATGCCGATTTGCTTGAGCAGATCAAGACGGCGCGGCGAAGCCGAGGCCAGGATCAGGCGTGTCTTTGCCACGGGGGTGGAGACAGCCATGGAACAGGGGGATTATTTGAAACGGAAGGTGATACGCCCCTTGCTCAGGTCGTAAGGGGTCATTTCCACGGTGACGCGGTCGCCGGCGAGAACGCGGATGCGGTGCTTGCGCATCTTGCCGGCGGTATGGGCGAGAATTTCATGCTCATTGTCCAGCTTGACCCGGAACATGGCATTGGGCAGCAGTTCCATGACCGTGCCTGAAAACTCCATTAATTCTTCTTTCGCCACGAGGTCTCCTTTTTTTGTGCGGTTAAGGGCGGCGAAGCGCGTCGAATGATAGGTGGGAATAGGCAATTTACGCCGGTATTTCAACATTATTCGCCGTATTTCGGCAAAACACCGTTTCCGGAATTTACACTTGCGCCGCCTTGGCCAGGGGAAACTGTTCGCGGATTCGCGCCAACAGGGTATCCCTTACCTGGCGGTAGGCGTCGAGCCGCGTCTCGCGGCCGCCCTCCACCACCGAAGGATCGAAGGTATGCCAGAAGATCACTTCGCAGGCCATGGTGCGGGTCATTTCCACCGCCTTATGCTGGGCTTCCGGCGATAGTGAGATAACCACGTCGAAAGAGCTGTCTTCCAGGTCGTCAAAGGTTTTTTCCTTATGCCCGGTGATGTCGATGCCGATCTCGTCCATCACCGCCACCGTGAAACCGTCCACTTCCTTGGCATGTACGCCTGCTGAATCCACGTAAACCTCGCTTCCATAGAAATGCTTCATCAGCCCTTCGGCCATGGGCGAGCGCACGGAATTTTGCGAGCATGAAAAGAGAACACTTCCGGGAAGGTCAGCCATAATCCCTATCCCCGGATATGCAGAACGCAGACCAGGGTGAACAGGCGCCGCGCCGTATCGGTATCAATGTCAATCTTACCCGAAAGCTGATCGCGCAGAAGTTCCGCACCTTCATCGTGCAGTCCCTTGCGGCCCATGTCGATGGCCTCGATGCGGGACGGGGTTTCGGTCTTGATGGCGGAAAAATACGACTCACAGACCAGGAAATAATCCTTGATGATGCGGCGGAAGGATTTGAGCGCCAGCGCCACATCGCCCAAATGTTCCTCGTCCTCGCGGTGGATGTCGAAAATCATCCGGTCGTCCTGGACGCGGATATGCAGGGCGTAAGGACCGCCATCGTCGCCTACGATTTCCGGTTTCGGCACGAAACGGTTGGCCTCCAGAAGATCGTGGATGGCCGCCGCACGTTCATGTTCGATATCGGGATTGCGGCGCACAAAGGACTGTTCGTCCAGAGTCACGGCGGTGATATGACGGCTTTTCTCAGTCATGGAAAGGTGTCCCCCTCCACCTTTGGGTCCGGGCGCCCCATCCTCCGCCGCCACATGGGGCGGAGGATAAGACTATTTATTAAGGGGCATATTAAGGCGAATCGCCACGGATTGAGCATGGGCGTCCAACCCTTCTGCCTGGGCCAGCGTCACCGCGGCGGGGCCGATGGCCTTGAGACTGTCGGCGTCACAACCCACCAAAGAGGTGCGGGTGAGAAAGTCAAAGACGCTTAAGCCCGATGAAAAACGTGCGCTGCGCGAGGTGGGCAGCACATGGTTGGGGCCGGCGATATAGTCGCCGATGGCTTCGGGTGTGAAGCGACCGAGGAAAATAGCTCCGGCATTGCGCACCCGCTCCGCCAGCTTATCGGGCTCCGCCACCGCCAGCTCAAGATGCTCCGGGGCCAGCGCATCAATCAGCACCACCGCTTCGTCCAGGTCATCGACGATGATGACCGCGCCGTGATCGCTCCAGCTTCTTCCCGCGATCTCGGCGCGGGGCAGGGTCTTCAGCCGTGCCGTTACCGCCTCTATCACGGCGGCGGCGAACCCGGCGTCATCGGTGATGAGAACGGAACGGGCCAGCGCGTCGTGTTCGGCTTGGGACAACAGATCAACAGCGATCCAGTCGGGATCGTTTTCCTTGTCGGCCACCACCAGAATTTCCGAAGGCCCGGCGATCATGTCGATGCCCACGGCGCCATAGACCTGGCGCTTGGCGGCCGCCACATAGGCGTTCCCCGGCCCCACGATCTTGTCTACCGGGGCCACCGTCTGGGTGCCGAAAGCCAGCGCCGCCACCGCCTGGGCGCCGCCGATACGGTAAATTTCCCCGATGCCCGAGATCTTGGCGGCGGCCAGGACCAGCGGATTAATCTCGCCGCCGGGGGCGGGCACCACCATGGCCAGCCGCTCGACCCCGGCCACGCGGGCGGGGATGGCGTTCATCAGAACCGAAGAGGGGTAGGCCGCGGTGCCGCCGGGCACGTAGAGTCCGGCGCTTGCAATAGGTGTCCAGCGGGCGCCCAGAGTCACACCGGCGGCGTCCACGTAGCGGGTATCGCCGGGAAGCTGGCGGCGGTGGTAGTCCTCGATACGCGTGGCGGCCAGCTCCAGCGCCTCAACAGGTTCGGATTCACACGTGTTCATGGCGTCGGTAATTTCACGGGCCTCCAGACGCAATCCCGAGGTCTCGAGATCAAGTCTGTCAAAACGCTTGGTGTAATCGAGAAGCGCCGCGTCGCCCCGTGTCTTCACATCGTCGAGAATGGCGGCGACGACGGCATCCACGTCGGCTTCCGCCTCGCGCGCGGAGTCGAGGAAGGCGGCGAAGGCCGCTTCGAAGTCGGGCTGGCTGCTGTTCAGTTCAAGCGGCATCGGCGACCTCGCGAAAAGATTCGACCCAGCCGTTGATTTCTTCCGACCTGGTCTTCAGGGCGGTGCGGTTGACGGCGAGCCGTGAGGTGATATCGGCAATCTGTTCCACCTCCACCAGGCCGTTGGCCTTCAAGGTCTCCCCGCTGGAAACAAGATCGACGATGCGCCGACACAACCCCAGGGCCGGGGCCAGCTCCATGGCGCCGTTGAGTTTGATGCATTCGGCCTGAACCCCGCGCCCGGCGAAGTGACGGCGGGTGATCTGTGGATATTTGGTGGCGACGCGGATGTGGCTCCAGCGTTCGGGATTGTCGTCGTCAGCCACTTCCTTCGGTTCCGCCACCACCATCCGGCACCTGCCAATGCCCAGATCAAGGGGTGAATAGATGTCGGGATAGTCGAATTCCATCAGCACGTCGTTGCCCACCACGCCAAGCTGGGCCGCGCCGAAAGCAACAAAGGTGGCGGCATCGAAGGCGCGCACGCGAATGATGGAAAGATTGGGGTGGTTGGTGGCAAAGCGAAGCTGGCGCGACTCCGGATCCTCGAAGGCGGGTTCCGGTTCGATTCCGGCACCCCGCAGCAATGGCATGACCTCTTTGAGGATACGCCCCTTGGGCAGGGCCATGATCAGCCCGTCGTCTTGTCCATTGTCTGCCATTTCGCTCTCCCGGCGCCCTTGTGCCGTGGGCGTGCTGGGTACGCAACGTCTTGCGCCTTTAATGGCACAGCTCGCCCCCTACGGCAAGGAGGGGGCCAGAGAGATTCTATTCCCGGATTCGGGTGATTTCGGCGCCGCAGGCCGCCAGTTTCTCCTCCAGCCGCTCATAACCGCGGTCGAGATGATAGACGCGGTTGACGACGGTCTCGCCTTGCGCCGCCAGCCCCGCCAGCACCAGACTCACCGAGGCCCGCAGGTCGGTGGCCATGACCTGTGCCCCGGTCAGGCCCTCGACGCCGCGAATGATGGCCGAGGCTCCGTGGACGTGGATGTTGGCTCCCATACGGCAGAGTTCGGGCACATGCATGAAGCGGTTTTCGAAAATGGTTTCGGTAACCATGGAGGCGCCCTTGGCGCAGCTCAACAGGGCCATGATCTGGGCCTGAAGATCGGTGGGAAAGCCGGGGAAGGGTTCGGTCATGGTATCCACCCCCTCCACTTTCTCGCCCTTGCAGCGCACCCGTATTCCCTCCTCGGTGGGTGTGATCTCGACCCCGGCGCGGGTAAGCGTCTCCACAGTGGATTCGATGAGGTCGAGCCGCCCCCCGGCAAGAATCACATCGCCGCCGGTAATGGCCGCCGCCATGGCGTAGGTTCCGGTTTCGATGCGATCGGCCACCACTTCATGGGCCGCGCCCTTGAGAGAGGTCACTCCGGTCACACTCAGGGTGTCGCTGCCGATTCCATCGATCTTTGCTCCCATGGCCACAAGACAGTTCGCCAGGTCGCTGACTTCGGGCTCGCGCGCGGCATTGGAGATCACGGTTTCGCCCTCGGCCAGACAGGCCGCCATCAATAAATTCTCCGTGGCTCCCACCGAGACCATGGGCAGGACGATATGCGCGCCCTTCAGCCCGCCTTTGACGCGGGCCTTGATATAGCCTTCCTCAAGTTCGATTTCCGCGCCGAGCTGTTCCAGGCCCTGGAGATGCAAGTCCACGGGCCGGGTGCCGATGGCGCAACCGCCGGGCAGGGAAACCTGGGCCTTGCCTTCACGGGCCAGCAATGGCCCCAGGACCAGGATCGAGGCGCGCATGGTGCGCACCAGGTCATAGGACGCCACCGTGTTGGTGATGGTTTCCGCGCTCAGGGAAAATACGCGCCCCATATGGCCGCCGCTGGCCTCGCCGTTCATCTCCAGGGCCACGCCGTGCTGCGAGAGCAGCTTGGCCATGGTGGAAATATCCGCCAGATGGGGCAGATTGGACAGTTGCAGGGTGTCCTGGGTCAGCAGGCTGGCGGCCATCAGCGGCAGGGCGGCGTTCTTGGCGCCGCTGACGGGGATGGTGCCGGCTAATCTGTTGCCGCCGTGGATACGAATACGGTCCATGGTTTTTCCGTCTGTCTGCCGCCGGTGGAGGGGTCGGGGCTGTTCTACTTTAGGCGCGTCCCGGCTACAAGCGATGAAGACTTCTTAGCGCGCCTTTGTCCTTTTATCCGCGCCATTGTTCTTACCGTGTTTCCGGGTTTTGCGGCGGCGCAGGTTTTCACGTAAGACGCCGGCCAGCCGCGCCTGTTTCTCTCTGGTCTTGGCGGCCTTGGCCTTGGCGGCTTTGGTCTTGGCGCGGGGCGTGGCTTTCTCCGGCATGGGCGGGGGGCCTCCTTTTCGGCGCGGTGAGGCGGGCATGGTGGGGGCGGAGCGGGGCGGGGTCAAGCCCGTGGCGAGGGATCGGGACAGGCCATTTCGCGCATCTTGTCTCGCTGTGGCGGGTATGGCATGTTGCCCGCCTCATGAAATCCATGCCGCCGTAGCTCAGGGGTAGAGCACTCCCTTGGTAAGGGAGGGGCCGTAAGTTCGATTCTTACCGGCGGCACCATTTCTTCTCTTTAAATTTTCTTGGGACTTCCCCTGGGGAACTCTCCTGGCTTCACGCCTCTCCGTCGAGGGCCTGACGCACACAGGCTGCAAGCTCGGCCTTGCGGTAGGGCTTGACCAGCAGGGGCCAGTCTTCCTTCTCCAGTTCCAGTTCGTCGGGACTGTAGCCGGTAACCATGATCACCTTGAGGCCGGGATGAAGGGTCTGGGCCTTTTGCCCCAGATCCACTCCCGACATGCCTTCCGGCATGATCACGTCGGTGAGCAACAGGTCGGTATGTTCCGCCTCTTCGAGAGAGGCCAGGGCCAGTTCCCCGTTTTCCGCCGCCCTCACACTGTAACCCAGCGATTCCAGCATGGTGACGGTGATCATGCGCACCACCGGATCGTCCTCGGCAACCAGGACGGCCTCGCAGCCGGTGGGAAAATCCCCTTCATCCGTTGGCGTCTCAAGGGCCGGCCCCTCTTCCGCCCCGGCCCGGGGCAGGTAGAGCCGCACTGTCGTTCCCTGGCCGGTCTCGCTCTCGATTTCCACATGGCCGTCTGACTGATGGGCGAATCCGTAGACCATGCTGAGGCCCAGCCCGGTGCCCTTGCCCACATCCTTGGTGGTGAAGAAGGGGTCGAAGGCCCGCTCCAGGACTCCGGCGGACATGCCCTCTCCCTTATCGGAAACCGATACCAGGACATATTCTCCCTCCGCCAGCTCCGGGCTGCGTTCGGTCGCATCCCGATCAATCAGAATATTTTCCGCGCCGATGGTTATGATCCCGCCGCCGGGCATGGCGTCACGGGCATTGATGGCAAGGTTGAGCAGCGCCGTCTCAATGCCGTCGGGATCAATGACCACAGGCCACAGATCCTCGGCCAGTTTGGTTTCGGTGGTAATGGTTTCCCCCAGCGTTCGCCGCATCAGACGCACAAGGCTCTCAACGGTGTCACGGAGGTCCTGGGTGCGAGCCTCGACAGGTTGGGCGCGCGAATAGGCGAGCAGCTGGTGGGTCAGGTTCTTGCCGCGCAAGGCTTCTCCGGTGGCGGTTTTTACCTTGTCGTGAACGGGCCTGTTATCCCTGACGTCCTCCTCGATCAATTCCAGACTGCCGAGGATGCCCATGAGCACATTATTGAATTCGTGGGCGACGCCGCCGGCGATCTTGCCGATGGCTTCCATCTTCTGGGAACGGCGAAGCTGTTCCTCTATGGTCCTGCGCTCGGTGATGTCCTCGATCTGCGACACGAAATGGAGGGGTTCGTTGCGGGGGTCCCTGACGAGGACGAGGCTGATATTGACCCATATTTCATTCCCATCCTTGCGGATGTAGCGTTTTTCCATGTGATGGGAGTCGATTTTTTCGTCCAGAAGCGCCCTGGTCCCTTTTTCGTCTCTGGCCCTGTCGCCGGAATGCGTAAGCGAGCCTATATCCAGCGCCAGCAGCTCTTCTTCGCTATACCCGGTTATGTCACACAGAATCCTGTTTGCCTTGGTGTAGCTCCCATCAAGGGAGACAAGCGCCATGCCATGGGGCGCTTGCTCGAAGACTTCACGGAACTGCTCCTCGCTTTCACGTAGAGCTTCCTCAGCCCGTTTGCGCTCGGTGATGTCCCGGGCGGCGGCAAAATTGTATTCCTGATCCATGAATTCATGATAGTTGGCGCTGATCTCGACGGGAAAAATGGTGCCGTCTTTTCTCCGGTGGACGCGTTCCAATTGAAGTGAGCCGGCTTGTCTGAGTTCACTCCAATGTTCATCCCAGAAGTCTTGCGTGGCATCGGAATCAATATCGGAGACGGACATGCCAAGAAGTTCTTCCCTGGAATAGCCGAGACTTTGGCATGCGGCATCATTGACGTAGAACAACCGCGAATCCGGATGTATGCCGAAAAACCCGTCATGGGTGTGATCCAACGAGAACTGAGTCAGTTGCAGTGCTTCCTCGGCCTGTTTGCGTTGGGTGATGTCGCTGATGGAGCCCGACATGCGGGTCGCTCGGCCCTCGTCGTCCCACAGCGCCTGTCCCCGTTCCAGGAACCATTTATAGTCTCCCGATTTAGTGCGCAGGCGCATTTCTTCTTCATAGGGAACGCGTTCCTTCAGGTGACGCTGGACGGCTCCCATTACCCGGTCGCGGTCGTCGGGATGCAACAGGTCGGAGAAGGTCGAAAATTTGTTGGACAGCTCGTTCGGCTCATAGCCCAGCAATTCGCTCCACCTCTCGGAGTGATAGCCTTCTTTGGTCTCGATATTCCAGTCCCAGATGCCGTCGGTGGAGCCCCGCACCGCCAACTGGTACCGTTGCTCGCTCTTTCTCAGGGCTTCGACGGCCTGTTGGCGCTCGGTCTGTAATCTGATGGTCTGGATGCCAAAGGAAAGGTTGTCGGCCAGGGTCTCGAGAAACCTTGTTTCATCCGCACTGAAGGCATCGGGTTCCGGGGCATAGATCACCAGGGCGCCGTACCGTTGGAGGTCAACTATCAGAGGCAGGGCTATATCCGACTCATAACCCCGCTTCAGGGCTTCCCTGCGCCATGGCTTAAACTGGGGGTCACTGCGGATGTGGTGGGAAATTTGAATGATTCCCGTCCGTATGGCCGCGCCCACGGGGCCTTGGCCCCGCTCGCCATCGCCCCAGGTGATGTTGGCCGTTTCCAGATAGCCATCCTCGAAGCCCCACCAGGCGGCGGGGCGGACGGATTTTTCCGCGTCTTGTTCGGCGGTGCCCACCCAGGCAAATATATAGTCGCTCTTTTCGACGATGATGCGGCAGATTTTCTCCAACAGCTTCTGTTCGTCGGCGCCGCCGATCAGGGCGTGGTTGCATTCACTGAGAACCTTGAGCGCGCGGCTGATCCGGCTCAGGGATTCCTCGATATGTTTTTGTTCAACGGTCCGCAGTTTCTCCGCCGATTTCAGGTGCCGTAAACACAGGATCGCCGTTACCCAGATGGCGAACAGCGCCAGCCCCCGGTTGGCGGCGACCATCCAGGGAATGCCGCCCTCGGGCGAGATAATGTATCCCCCGAGGGTAAGAAGGGTGGCGACGAGGGCGAGAACGACAATCAGGGAGCGCCGCGGCGACCACAGACCCAGCAGCACCAGCGCCACATAGGGAACGCCGCCGGCCACGCCCAGGGGCAAGGCGATATCGACAAGGAAGATGACGACAGCCATGGCCACGGCGAGGGGAATCAGCCACGGCAGATGCGATTTCTGGGTCCGCGCCCTATACAGGGTAAGGGTGATCAGGCCCGAGCCGAGGATGGCGAACCCCGTCGCGGTATGGAGCGCCATATGGGAAAAGTCTCCCCAGCCATGGGCGGCGTCGAGACGCACCATATAGCCGATAAGGGCCACCATGCCGAAGCCGAGAGTCAAGGAGCCCAGAATACTCGCTGCCAGGGTGTGGTGGCGGGTCCATGATTTCAGGCTGAGACCCAAAAGGCCGCTTCCGAAAAATGTAAAGGCCAGGGCCGTATTCAAGGCCATACGGCCGGGGAAGGGGGTCAAGACCGTGATGTGGTGTTTGAAGAAAAATTCATCTATGCCGAAATCGGCTCCCGACAGATACTGTACGATCGCCAGGATTCCCATGGTCGCCGCCGCGCCGCCACACAGTCCCGTGAGCAGACGATAGTCATACCTGGCGGCTACAAGCCCGCCGCCACAAAGCAGGAAGGCCAGCGCCGTGTTGTACTGCATGGGAACGAAAGCGGGCAGGACTTGCACGATATCGGCGCGGCCGGCATGCCAGCCGAACATGACGAAGAGTCCAAGCGCCACCACCGCCGCCCCGGCCAGGGCGGCGATGTTCTCTCCGTTACGGCCTCTGTCTGGGTAAAAAGGAACGTTCACCGCATCGCAACAGTTTTGTTAGAATAGAGTGGTATTCATTAAACGTTGAAAGTTGCCTTTTGGTTAATAGCGACTCTCCGAAGCGCGGCTATCGCCTCACGGATGAGAGTACACTATCCTTCCCCCATGATCCCACCCGGAGAAATTCCCGTCACAGAGACAAGGTGTGTCCGTTGAGCCGTAACAAACCCCGGCGGAAAACCGGGGCTCCGAAAGGCAAATCCGTCTCCGGCTGCGATGGCGGCCATACGCCGCATCCGGCCCTGGCGGAGGGGCTGCGGCATCATCAGGCGGGCAGGCTGACCGAGGCCGAGGCTCTCTACCGACAGGCGCTCGACGCCCGCCCCGATGACCCCGACGCCCTGCATCTTCTGGGCATGGCCGCGTTTCAGGCGGGCCAGCCGGAGGCGGCAGTTTCCCTGGTGCAACAGGCCCTTGCCGTCAACCCCGATGCCGCCCAGGCCCATAACACCCTGGGCAGCGCCTTCAAGGCGCAGGGCGAGACCGCCGCCGCCTGCGAGGCCTTTCGCCGCGCCGTGGCGCTGGCCGCCGATTACGCCGAAGGCTGGTATAATCTTGGTATCACCACCCCCGACAGTGACGAGGCTCTTGCCGCGCTGCGCCGGGCCGTGGCGTTGAACCCCGGCTTTGCCCCGGCCTGGAACAATCTCGGCAACCTGCTGATGGAACAGGGCCACGAGGGGGAGGCGGCGGAAGCCCTGTACCGCGCTATCGAAGTGCAGCCGGATTTTGCCGAGGCCCACTATAATCTCGGCAATCTGTCGCGCCGTCAGGGCGATTCCGCGGCGGCCATGGATGCCTTTAGCGAGGCCCTGAAACACAACCCCGATTTCGCCGAAGCCCACAATAACCTGGGCCTGGCCCTGTTGGCGCAGGACCGGGACGGTGCCGCCGCAAACGCCACAGACGCTATAGACGCCTTCTCTAGGGCGCTGGCGATTCGGCCCGGCTACGCGCAAGCTCACAATAATCTCGGCAACGCCCTGAAGGCGCGCGGCGATATCGATGCCGCCATTGCCGCCTATACCCGCGCCCTGGAACTGGACCCGGATTACGCGGAAGCCCATAACAATCTGGGCCATGCCCTTTATCTGATGGGGAACCCCAAGGACGGCATGGCGGAAATTCGCCGCGCCATCGTCATCAGGCAAGACTATGCCGAGGCCCATTGCAATCTGGCGCAGCTGCTTTTCCTGGGCGGAGACTATGGCGAGGGATGGCGGGAATTCTCCTGGCGCTGGCGGCGGCCGGAAACCCCGCCGCGCCCCTTTTTACAGCCGCAATGGGCGGGCGAGCCGCCATCGGGCAAGACCATTCTGGTCTGGGGGGAGCAGGGGCCGGGCGATGAAATCCGCCATGCTTGCGCGCTCTCCGATCTGACGTCAGCGGGCGCGCGGGTTCTGGTGGAATGCGAGCCCCGGCTGGCGCCGCTCTTCGCACGGTCGTTCCCGGAAGTGGAGGCTATTCCCCGCAGCGACCCGCCCCACGCGCGCACCGAGGATACGGCCACGGATGCGGCCATTGATTTCCAGATTTCCGCGGGCGACCTGTGCGCCCACTTCCGTGGTGAGGGAGATGCGTTTTCCGGCGTTACTCCCTATCTCAAGGCCGATGAAGACCGCACCCGCGATCTGCGCCAACGCTACGGAGAAAAGGCCGGGGGACGGCTGGTGGTGGGGATTTCCTGGACCGGTGGCAACAAGGACCCGGTGTGTCGGAAGCGCCCTCCGCTTGCCGATTGGTGGCCCCTGTTGGAAACTCCGGACGTCTGTTTCGTTGACCTGCAGTACGGCGAGACCGGGGCCGACAGGAACGCTATCCGTGAGGCCACCGGCGTTGATTTGGTGCATGACGACGCCATTGACGCACTCACCAGCATGGAGAACTTCGCGGCCCAGGTCATGGCCGTGGACCTGGTGATTACCGTGGGCACCTCCACGGCGGAACTGGCGGGCGCCTTGGGCCAGGAAACCTGGGTCCTGGTACCCTTTGCTGCGAAGTGGTACTGGGGGGCGGAGGGGACGTCATGTCTGTGGTATCCCTCGGCCCGCCTGTTCCGGCAACAAAGCCGGGAACAATGGCGTGATCTCGTGGCGGAGCTACGATCGGCGCTTGAAGAAAAGGCCGCCGAGGTTTAAAACCCTCTGCCCACAGATACCCCGGTAGACGCCCCGGACCGGTATGGCATGGTCATATTTTCGCCAAGATTAAGGTGATTATTGCCCTCCACGGCCAGGCGCGCCGGGCCTCGTCGGGACCGGATTTCGTGATCGATTGCTGAGTAAGGAAGGGATTTGCAGGAACTTATCACCATAGAAGGGCTGACCAAAAAGTTTGGTCCCCTGACCGCCGTCTCCGATGTTTCCCTGACGGTGGGGCGGGGCGATGTGCTGGGATTCCTGGGGCCTAACGGGGCCGGAAAGTCAACCACCATGCGTATGGTTGCCGGTTTTCTCGCCCCCACCGCGGGCCGCTCCCTGGTCTGTGGCCATGACGTGGGTGAATCCCCCATCCTCGCCAAACAGCGTATGGGCTATTTGCCCGAGGGGGCGCCGCTCTATGGCGATATGACGGTGGAAAGGTTCCTTGATTTCGTCGCCCAGGCCCGTGGCCTTAGCGGGGATGACAAGGATCAAAAATTGGCTGCTGTCATCGAAAAACTGGAAATCGGCGATGTGCTGGCGCAGCATGTGGAAACCCTGTCCAAGGGGTTCAAGCGCCGGGTGGGGTTGGCCCAGGCCATCCTCCACGATCCCCAGGTGCTGATTCTCGACGAACCCACCGACGGGCTCGATCCTAACCAAAAGCATCGGGTGCGCCGCCTGATCCACGACATGGCCGCCGACAAGGCAATCATCATTTCCACCCATATTCTCGAAGAGGTGGACGCGGTGTGTAACCGCGCCGCCATTATCGACAAGGGCCGTCTGATCTTCGACGACACGCCCAAGGCGCTGTTGAAGCGGTCCCCATCGGGGGCGAAAAAACTCGAAGACGTTTTCCGTGAACTGACCTCGGACCACGAGGGATAGAGGCCATAATGCGCAACATCGGCATTATTTTCAGGCGTGAACTGGCGAGCTATTTCTCGACCCCGCTGGCCTATGTGTTCATCGTCATCTTCCTTGCCCTGGCGGGAACATTCACTTTCTATATCGGCGGTTTTTTTGCGCGCGGCCAGGCCGACCTGGAAGCTTTCTTCTATTTCCATCCCTGGCTTTACCTTTTTCTTATTCCCGCCGTGGCCATGCGACTGTGGGCCGAGGAACGTAAATCCGGCACCATCGAATTACTGATGACCCTTCCGGTGACGGTGGCCCAGGCCGTCATCGGCAAATTCCTGGCCGCCTGGTTTTTCATTTTCATCGCTCTCGGCCTCACCTTTCCGATCTGGATTACGGTCAATTATCTGGGTGATCCCGATAACGGCGTGATTTTCGCCAGCTATTTCGGCAGCCTGCTGATGGCCGGCGCATTTCTGGCTATCGGTTCCTGTGTATCGGGCGCCACCAAGAATCAGGTTATCGCCTTCATCATGGCGGCGGCGGTTTCCTTTCTTTTCCTTATGAGCGGCCTTGATCTGGTGGTGGATTTCTTCCGTGGCTGGCTGCCCGGCTTTCTCGTGGAAGCCGTCGCCTCCATGAGCTTCCTCAATCATTTCACCGCCATCACCAAGGGCGTGATTGATCTGCGCGACCTCATTTTCTTCGGTTCCCTTATTGCCCTCAGCCTGTTCATCAACGTCATGCTGATCGATCTCAAGAAGGCGGAATAGACCATGGGCTGGTTTTCCATAAATATCCACGACTGGAAAGCACGGGAAATAGCGGCCATCGTACTGGCTGTGATCCTGTTCCTGTCGGTGAATATCCTGGCTTCGGCGTGGCTGCATTCGGCCCGTCTCGATCTTACGGATAATCGCCTCTACAGCCTGTCCGAAGGCACCAAGGAGGTGCTTTCCGCCATTGACGAGCCGATCACCGTGCGCCTCTTTCTTTCGGGGCGTATTCCCGAACAGAATCCGGTGCACGCCAATTTCTCGAAACGGGTGCGCGACCTTCTGGAAAACTTCGTCACCCTTTCCGGCGGCAAGCTGAAGCTTGAGGTCTATGACCCCGAACCCTATTCCCCCGAGGAAGACAAGGCCCTGGCGCTGGGACTGCAGGGGGTTACCATGGGCGCTTCCGGTGAACAGGGCTATTTCGGCCTGGCGGCGGTTAACAGCAGCGACGAGAAAAAGGTCATCCCCTATTTTGATCCCGCCCGCGAGCCCCTGCTCGAATACGACCTCACCAAGCTGGTCTATTCCCTGACCCACCCCAAGAAGCCGGTGGTGGGGCTTCTCAGCAGTATCCCCATGGGTGCCGATCCGACGCGCAATTTCCGGCCCTGGGCGGTTTTCGAACAGATCAAACAATTCTTCGAGCTGCGCTCCCTGCGCGGTTCCGATGAGAGCATAGACGAGGATATCGACATCCTGCTCATCGCCCATCCCCAGAACCTCAACGAGAAACAGCTCTATAACGTGGATCAGTTTATTCTGCGCGGCGGCCGCGCCCTGATCTCCGTGGACCCCTATTCGGAAACGGCGGTAGCCCGCGCCAAGGCCGCCGAACGCGAGCGCAGGGGAAAAATCCCTGTGACTTCCAAGCCCATTCCCTATTCGACTCTGGGCAAGCTGTTCGATGCCTGGGGGCTGGAATTCGCCACCGATACCATGGTCGGTGATCTCGGCGCGGCCCAACAGGTCAACATGTCGGGCCCGCGTTCCCGGGCGGTGGACTATATTCTGTGGCTGGCCCTGGGGGAAGGAACCCTCGACAGGGACGATGTCATTACCTCGCAGATAGATACCCTGAACCTGGCCAGCAGCGGCTATTTCACCCTGAGGGAAGATTCGGGCCTGACCATGGAGCCCTTGCTGGAGTCCACGCCCAAAACCATGCTTATCCCCACTTCGAAAATGGACCCCCAGCCCCGCCCCGATGCCCTGCTGCGGGAATTCCACTCCGACGGCACCCGCTTTACCCTCGGCGCCCGGCTTCACGGCACCGTCAAGACCGCCTTTCCCGGCGGTTCTCCCGCCAGCGCGGATTCCGATGACGCGGAGTCCGGCGCGCCGGCACGTGAACATCTCTCGGAATCAATCGCCCCGGCCAATATTGTCGTCATCGGCGACACCGATTTTCTCTCTGATAATTTCTGGGTCCGGGTCCAGAATTTCATGGGCCGTCAGCTCGCCGTGCCCTTCGCCGGAAATGCCGATTTCGTGATCAATGTTCTGGATAATCTAAGTGGCAGTGACGCCCTGATCGGTCTGCGCAGCCGCGGGCTATCTTTCCGGCCTTTCCTGCGCATCGAGGATATCCGCCACCAGGCCGAACAACGCTATCGCGAGCGCGAACAGGAACTCAGGAAGAACCTCACCGAAGCCGAGTCGAAGCTCAACGAATTGAGGGAACAGGGCGTGGGAGAGAACGCCGCCGTGGTGACCCGGGAAAATAAGGTGGCGCTTGAAGCCTATCGCCGGGAAATCCTCGGTATTCGCAAGGAATTACGCAAGGTTCAGCATGCCTTGATCAAGGATATCGATGCTCTCGATTCCGTATTCAAGGTGGTCAATATCTGGGCTATTCCGGTCCTGATCGGCATCCTGGCCCTGGTTCTGGCGTTCATCCGCCGTGCCCGCTACCGCGTGCGTCACAGCCGCTATGAAGGCGAGAAGACATGACCCCCCAGACCTTCAGGAAATTACTGGTGGTGACCGTCCTTGCGGCGGCGGCGGCTTTGTTCAGCGTCTTTGGCCGTTTTGATTCCGCCACCATCGAACAGGCAGGAGTTCCCATGTTCCCCGGGCTCGGGGACAGGGTGGGCGAGGTGACGGAAATCCATGTGCGAGACGGCAAGGGAACGCTCACTGTCAGGCGCGGGGAAAAAGGCTGGGCCCTCGATGACAAGGATGGCTACCCGGTGCGCGACGACCGTGTGCGCACCGCCATTATCGGTCTCGCCGAGCTGGCCCTGAACGAACCCAAGACCCGGCTCCCCGAGCGCTACACCAGCCTTCAGGTGGAAGACGTGGAGGCGGACAAGTCGAAGTCCGTGGAGCTTCTTCTGCGCAACGAGGACGGCAACGATCTCGCCAATGTGATCATCGGCCGCCGCAAGTTCAGCTATACCGACCTCGCCGAGGGCGGCATTTACGTGCGCAGGCCCGGCGAAGATCAGTCCTGGTTCGCCACCGGCGAATTCGGAGCGCGCACCGACCCCCTCTATTGGCTGCAGACACGGATCATCGACGTGCCCCGTGAAGATGTGGCGGCCATGGTGACGGTACAGCCTGACGGCGCGCGGCTGGCCATTTCAAAGGCCTCTCCCGACACCAAGCTTTTCACCGTTGCCGACCTGCCCGAAGGCGCGAAGCTGCGTTCTGCGGATGCGCCGGACCATCTCGGGGCGGCCATGGACGGCCTCGATCTAGTGGATGTGGCGCCCGTGGACGAAATTGATTTTTCCGGTGACAACCTGGCTCACGCCCGGGCCAAGACCTTCGGCGGGCTGATCATTGACGTGGACATGGTGGGCAAGGAGGGCAAGATCTGGGCGCGCTTTGCCGCTTCCACGGAAGCCCAGGCCACCGCCGAGGCGGCGCGCCAATCACAAGACATCAACGCCCGGCTGTCGGGCTGGGCCTTCCAGATCAAGGACTATCAGATACGTAATCTGCGGATGCCGCTTAAAGCCCTGCTCAAGCCCGAAGGGGAAGACGACGAAGATGACGAATACGAGGGCGAATTCATGGACCTTGGGGATTTTGGCATCACCCCCCAATAGACGCCTTTCGCACTGTAATCGGCTGATCCCTCCATTCATCCGCCGGTTCCCCGCTTGATTCCCCCCCTCCTATGAGGGGAAGATACCGTTTCTGGTCCCAATTATTTTGGAACGGCGGACGTGGAAAACATAAACAGCATTAATGCCGTGGCCAAATGATGGGGGCCTCCTGGGTTTCCCCTCGGCGGGGGGATGGGGTTTTCTCCTGGCGGAGGGGTGGGGCGGTTTTCCTGTTGGCTCTGTTGCTGACGGGGCTGGCCCGTCCGGGCATGGCAGCGGACTCTTTCATTACCGTGGCCTCCACCACCTCGACCCAGAACTCGGGTCTCTTCGATCATATCCTGCCGCTGTTTACCGCAACCACGGGGGTCAAGGTGCGCGTGGTGGCCGTGGGTACCGGTCAGGCCATCCGTCTGGCGCGTCGCGGCGACGCCGACGTGCTTTTTGTCCATGATCCCCGGGCGGAGCGGGAATTTGTGGCCGATGGTTTCGGCGTCGGCAGGCGCGAGGTGATGTACAACGACTTCGTGGTGGTGGGACCGCAAAGCGACCCGGCGGCCATTGCGGGCATGGACGATGCGGCGGCGGCACTGGCCCGGATCGCGGAGTCACGCGCCGTTTTCGTATCCCGTGGCGATGACAGCGGCACCAACAGGGCGGAGCGCCGCGTGTGGGAGGCAGGGGGCCTTGATCCAGACTCCTTTGCTTCCTGGTACCGCGAAACCGGCTCCGGCATGGGGGCCAGCCTCAACATGGCCTCGGCGGTGGGCGCCTATACGCTCAGCGACCGAGGCACATGGCTGAGTTTCAAGAACCGCGGCGATCTGGAAATTCTGGTGGCGGGAGACCCGCGCCTTTTCAACCAGTACGGCGTGACCTTGGTCAACCCGGCGCGCTTTCCCCACGTAAAAAAAGATTCGAGTCTGGCCTTTATGGACTGGCTGACCTCAAGGGCGGGCCAGCGGGCCATCGCCGATTACAGGATCGGCGGCCAACAGCTTTTTTCCCCCAATGCCGGAAAGGTTGGAGGATTTCGCAGCCGGGAAGATTTCTAGAGAAGGTTCCCGCAAAGATTCTCCGTGGCGCTTCCCGGCAGGAAATCTCCTTGGAGATTTCTCGGAGAAGTTAACCGGCTGTGATTTAAGGGCGGCAGGGCTAATACCTTGCTTTTTATCAATATGTTGTAATTTTGCCTCTATGGTGCATTTTTATCTGCCCTTTGTATTTATCGGCTTTTTATTGCCCATAGATGTTGTAGTTGATTATACAAAGTAAGGTTGGAAATATAGCTTTCTAACTTATGGAGGCACACGAAGACATACGATCGTGCTCTGTTTTCCCGGCCTTGCGGCGTTTTGCCGCTTCGTCATTTGGGTGCTTTTTATGCAACATGCGCGGGGTCGCATCGGTTTCTACATACTGGGAACAATCCTTCAGGGAGATATGAAGATGAACAGGCTGGTAGGGGTCACATTTTCTCTTATAATTCTCGGCGTGGCATTGGTCGCACCGTCCTCCGTTCGCGCTGGCGATCCGGTTGTTTTTGACAAGCTCAACAAGGCAGTGGTTGACGACGGCAAACTCATCCTCAATGTCCGTTTCCGCTATGAATACGTTGGCCAGGACAACACGTTACGTGACGCCAACGCCGTCAATGTACGTACCCGCCTCGGCTACGAGACCGGCTATTTCTACGGCTTCGGTTTCGGTTTCGACGTGGAGAACGTCCACGCCATAGGCGACGATCGCTATAACAGCACCATCAACGGCCGTTCCGACTTTTCCACGGTTGTGGATCCCGAGGACAGCGAACTCAACCAGATGTTCATTAAATTCGGCGGCAAGGAGGCCTTCATCCCCGATACCACTGTCAAGGTGGGCCGTCAGCGTATCATCTGGGACAACCACCGTTTCATCGGTAATGTGGGTTGGCGCCAGAACGAACAGACCTTCGATTCCGCGCGCATCATCAACACCTCCATCCCCAACACTTCGCTGCAGTACATCTATATCGACAAGGTGCACCGCATCTACACCAAGGCATCGGCCACCGCCGGTACCCACGACATGTCCTCTCATCTGGCGCGCGCCGGCTACAAGTTTGAAGGCATCGGTGAGCTCTCCGCCCGCGCCGTGCTCCTCGATTATGACCGCGCCTCCACCTCCGGCAATTCAAGCAAGACCTTCGGCCTCCGCTTTACTGGCAAGTATCCCCTCAACGACGACTGGAAGGTTCTCTATACCGGCGAATATGCCAACCAGGAGGACTGGAAACAGAACACCAGCAATTTCGACCTCAATTACTGGTTCGGCGAGGGCGGCATCGACTACAAGGGCGTGACCCTGAAGGTGGGCTATGAGTCGCTCGAGGGTAACGGAACCAGTGGCTTCCAGACGCCGCTGGCTACCCTGCACTTGTTCGAGGGCTGGACCGACCTGTTCCTGACCACGCCCGCCGACGGCATTACCGACCTCTATGCCAAGATAGGCACCAAGATTTATGGCACCAGCCTGTTGGTTGGCATCAAGACCCTGGAGGCGGAAAACACCAGCGCCGATTACGGCACCGAAACCTTCTTCGACATCAAGCGCACCTTCTGGGGCCATGTGACCCCGCGCCTGACCGGAGCCTTCTACAGTAGCGATGACGACACCATTGCTGTGGACACTGACAAGATATGGCTCGGCATCACCTATAAGTATTAGGTTCTCCCTCTCCTGGAAATTAAAAGGGCGGCCGGTTTATCCCGGTCGCCCTTTTTATGTGCGGGTGCCATATGCGGACGCCGCGCGGGTAAAGGCGTGCCGTGCTAGCCGCCGCTTTCGTTGACGACCTCCCGTTCCGCCTCATAGACGCCTTCGGGCAGCTCGTGGGCCACGCCCTTGTGACACTCGATACAGGTCTTGCCCTCGTCGAGGGCGTCAACATGGCGTTTCCTGGCGCGCGATTCCTGCATCTTCAGGTCCATGTAATCGAAGCTGTGACAGTTGCGGCATTCCCGTGAATCGGTGCGTTTCATCACCCGCCATACATTCTTGGCCAGGGTGATCCGCTTGGCTTCGAACTTCTCGCGGGTGTCGATGGTGCCCAGGAAATGATGATAGAGCTCGTTGGAAGCCTGGATTTTACGCATCACCTTGTGCCCCCACTCCTTGGGCACGTGACAGTCGGGACAGGTGGCGCGCACACCGGTGCGGTTGTTGTAATGGATGGTGTTCTTGTATTCGCGATAGACGTTGTCTTCCATTTCGTGACAGGAAAGACAGAAGGTCTCCGTATTGGTCATCTCCATGGCCCAGTTGAAGCCGCCCCAGGAAAGGATACCGCCGATGGCCCCGGCCACCACCAGGGTGCCCAGGGAAAACCGGCCGCTGGGGCGCATCAGGGTCTTCCAGAGGTTCTTGAGAAACCCGCCTTCACCGGGTTGTGGGTTTTCCTGTTGTGGTGTCATGGATATGATCCCCTGAAAGGTTTCTGGGCGCAGTTGGCGTCTGACGGCGGATGGAATTTCCGACCGTACCTGTTTCCTTTACTGCTTTCTCTGCAATGGCTTGAAGGTGTTCCTCACCAGCGCCGGCGCGTCCTCCTGGGGCACGTGGCATTGGGTGCAGAACCAGCGCGTACGGGCAATATGATCCAGCGCCGTGCCGTCGCGGTCAGTGTAATGGGTTTCACTGACCTTGGGCGCGTTCTCCTCCACGTTATAGGGCCAGTCATGGCAGCGCAGGCACTGGTTGACCTTGAGATCGATCTCGTATTTCGCGATCTTGTGGGGAACCAGGGGCGGCTGCTGGCGGTAGTTGCGGGTGAAACGTCCCTTGTCTGCGCGTTGTTTGGTCAGTTCCGGTGTGGGATTGATCTCGGGGATTTCGGTTTTTCCACGCAGGCTTTGGACGTCTCCGGCAAGAGCCGGAATCGGTGAAAGGGTCGCCACGGCGAAGATCAGGCCGAAGGCTCCCAGAGCGATATGAACGGGTTTCATCACGGTTGGTCTCCCTGTCTCGAAGGGTCAGTATTCAATAAAAGGATATCCATCATGGTCAGGCCGCCTTTCTCGGGGCGTTGGTCACGGGGTAGGGCAGGGGTGGCTCGTGAAAGCGGCTGGTGAAACAAAAGACGTCTTTGGCGCAGACATCCATACAGCGGCCGCAATTGCTGCAATCCCGGTCAAGGATGAGAGGACTCGCGTCTTTTGCCAGCCCCTTAAGCGCCGGGGTGATGACCTGGGGCTCGGGACAGACGGCGTAACAGTCCATGCAGTCATCGCAATCATGCCGGTTACGGGCGCTGACCCTGAGAACGGCCTTGACTCCCACGAGAGCATAGAGCGCGCCCACGGGGCATAAATTGCCACACCATCCCCGGCGGCTGACGAAGACATCGAACAGGAACAGCGCGACGATCACCACGGTAACCGCGCCCAGTGAAAACACCAAGCCGCGGTATATCATGGTCACGGGATTGACCAGTTCCCATGCAATGGTTCCGCCCACTGCGGAGACCGCCAGCGTCATGCCGAGAATCCACAGGCGCAGCTCCCGCTTCGGCGGCC
Source organism: Alphaproteobacteria bacterium (assembly GCA_016776635.1). Classification (GTDB taxonomy): domain Bacteria; phylum Pseudomonadota; class Alphaproteobacteria; order UBA11136; family UBA11136; genus UBA11136. The sequence continues at coordinate 26,853 of JADHSZ010000012.1, read as the reverse complement.
AGCCCTTGGTCAGGCCGAGTTTTTCGCGTAGCCAGTGGGCGGCGTCGGTAACCATGTTGAGCGGACAGACCCAGGCGCAATAGACACGGCCGCCGATGAGGGCATAGACGCCGGCAACGATGGCCGCGCCGATGAGGGCGGTTGTCTCGGGAATGTGGCCGGCAAAAAAGGACTGCAGAAGGATGTAGGGATCGGTCAGGGGCAGCACGTCCAGCGTCCGGCTGGCGGCCATATCGCCCTTGACGATCCACAGGCCAAACCACGGTCCGGCCAGGAACAGCAACAAGAAAGAGATCTGCGTCATCCTGCGCGCAAGCAGCCAGCCATGGGCCTTGGGCCAGCCCTTTTGCGTGATGGCGGCGGCGGCGGGAGCGTAAGAGGAGGTCATGGTCCCGCCCCCCCGGGCACGCGGTCGGGAAGGTCGATCACACCCTCAAGGAGGGGGCCGCCATGCTTGGCCTTTTCTTCCCATCCCAGCCGGTAATGGGCATCCATTTTTCCCGCCGCGATCCGTTCCGGCAGCACCTTGATGGCGGCTTCTTCCAGGACGCAAGCTTTTTCACATTTTCCACAACCGGTGCATTTGTCCGTATGGATCGTGGGGATGAAGAGGGCGTGCTTTCGGGTGCGCGGGTTGCTGATGGTCTTCAGGGTGATGGCCTCGTCAATCAGTGGACAGACCCGGTAACAGACGTCACAGCGCAGTCCCAGATAATTGAGACAGGTTTCGTGACCCACCAGAACCGCCACGCCCATGTGGGCGTCGTTGATGTTGGTGAGTCCGGGATCAAGTGCTCCGGTGGGACAGGCGGCGACGCAGGGAATGTCCTCGCACATCTCGCAGGGTATTTCGCGAGCCACGAAATAGGGGGTTCCGGAGGCCACCGCCTCCCCCAGATCGGCTATTCGCAGGGTGTCATAGGGACAGTCGCGCACACACATGCCACAGCGTACGCATGCGCCGAGGAAGGCATCCTGAGCCCGCGCGCCGGGCGGGCGGATGGCCGTGGCCGGCATGGATTTGGCCTGCCGCGCATAGATGCCCAGCGTCAGCCCCATAATGCCGACCACGCAGGCGGTCTGAGCCGTATCGGCGACGAACCGCCGTCGGCTGATGCCGGGAATTCCCTGCTCTTTATTGGCTGCGGACATATTCCCTTTCTCCACTCTGCGCTATCACCGTGCCCATGCCGGAACCGGTTATGCTTTCGACACCTTGCAGGCGCATTTCTTGAAGTCGGTCTCCTTGGAGATGGGACAGGTGGCGTCTAGGGTCAGCTTGTTGACGAGCTGGGCGGCATCGAACCAGGGGATGAAGACCACGCCTTCGGGCGGGCGGTTGCGGCCCCGTGTCTCGATACGGCTCACTAGTTCTCCGCGGCGGGTCTGTATGGTCACTGCCTGTCCACGCTTCAGGCCGCGCTTTTTGGCGTCGGCGTCATGCATGAAAAGAACCGCGTTGGGAAAGGCGCGATGCAGTTCCGGCACGCGCTGGGTCATGGTGCCCGAATGCCAGTGCTCGAGAACCCGCCCCGTCACCAGCCACAGATCATAATCGCTGTCCGGTTCTTCGCCGGCTGGCTCATAGGGCAGGGCGAAGATCACCGCCTTGCCGTCGGGTTTACCGTAAAAGCGCACATCCTCGCCCGCCTTCACATAGGGGTCATAACCCTCGCGGAAGCGCCACAGGGTTTCCTTTTCGTCAACCACGGGCCAGCGCAGCCCCCGGGCCTTGTGATAGGTCTCGAAGGGGGCGAGATCATGGGCCTTGCCGCGGCCGAAGGTGGCGTATTCCTCGAACAGGCCCTTTTGGATATAGAATCCGAAATCCTCGGCTTCGTCATTGCCGAAGCCCTCCTGGATTTCGCTGACGGGGAATTTATCCACCTGGCCGTTGGCGAAGAGGATGTCATAGAGCGTCTTGCCCCGGTATTCCGGTTTCTTGGCGATCAGTTCCTCGGGCCACACCTCCTCCACCTTGAAGCGTTTGGAAAATTCCACCAGTTGCCACAGGTCGGACTTGGCGCCTGCGGGCGGCGGCACCTGCTGGCGCCAGAACTGGGTACGGCGTTCGGCATTGCCGTAGGCGCCTTCCTTTTCCACCCACATGGCGGTGGGCAGGATAAGATCGGCGGCCATGGCCGTGACCGTGGGATAGGGGTCGGAGACGACGATGAAGTTTTCCGGGTTGCGATAGCCGGGCCAGCCCTCCTCGTTCATATTGGGGGCGGCCTGCATGTTGTTGTTGCACAGAACCCAATAGGCGTTGAGCTTGCCGTCCTTGAGCATGCGGTTCTGCAGGACGGCGTGATAGCCGGGTTTTGGCGGGATGGTGCCCTCGGGCAGTTTCCAGATTTTCTCGGCAATCTCACGGTGCTTCTTTTTCTTCACCACCAGATCGGCGGGCAGACGATGGGCGAAGGTTCCCACCTCGCGCGCGGTGCCACAGGCCGAGGGCTGGCCGGTGAGCGAGAAGGGCCCGTTGCCGGGTTCGGAAATCTTGCCCGTCAAAAGATGCACATTGTACATCAGGTTATTGACCCAGGTGCCGCGGGTGTGCTGGTTGAATCCCATGGTCCAGTAGGACACCACCTTGCGCTTGGGGTCGGCGTAGATTTTCGCCAGTTTTTCCAGTTTTTCCGGTTCCACCCCGGAAATTTCAGCCGCCTTCTCCAGCGTGTATTCGGACACAAAAGCCTTGTAGTCCTCGAAGCTCATGGGCTTTGATCCGCCCGTCTTTTTGGAGTTTTTCGCCGCCTTCTCCTTGGCGTGGGTGGGGCGCAGGCCATAGCCGATATCGTCATTGCCGCGCCGGAAATTCACATGCTTGTTGACGAAGTCCTCGTTTACGGCGCCGTTCTCGATAATGTAATTGGCGATGTAGTTGAGGATGGCGAGGTCGCCCTGGGGGGTGAAGACGATACCTAGATCGGCGAGGTCGAAATTACGGTTAGTGAAGGTGGACAGCACCGTCACTTTCACATCCTCGCCGGTGAGTCTGCGGCTGGCGAGCCGAGACCACAGGATGGGATGCATCTCCGCCATGTTGGAGCCCCACAGCACGAAGTCATCGGCCTGTTCCAGATCGTCGTAACAGCCCATGGGCTCGTCGATGCCGAAGGTGCGGATAAACCCGGCCACGGCCGAGGCCATGCAGTGACGGGCGTTGGGATCGATATTGTTGGAGAGGAAGCCGGCCTTCATCAGCTTGGCTGCGGCATAGCCCTCCCACACGGTCCACTGTCCGGAGCCGAACATACCCACCGAGGTGGGGCCTTTGTCGCGCATGGATTTCTTGAATTTTTCGGCCATGATGTCGAGGGCCTCGTCCCAGCTGACGGCCTCGAATTCACCATCCTTGTCATAGACGCCGCCCTTTTTGCGCAGCAGGGGCGTGGTCAGGCGATCTTCGCCATACATGATCTTGGACAGGAAATAGCCCTTGATACAGTTGAGCCCGCGATTGACCGGCGCTTCGGGGTCGCCCTGGGTGGCAACCACGCGATTATCCTTGGTGCCTATGAGAACGCTGCAACCGGTTCCACAGAAACGGCAGGGCGCCTTGTCCCAGCGCACGCCTGTATCGCTGGCGGCGGCTTCCACCGTTCCCGGCACTGCGGGGACCGCCAGTCCGGCGGCGGCGGCGGTGGCGGCCACCGCATTGGATTTGATGAAATCACGCCGTGAAAGTTTCATGGTTCTGTTCTCCTGCGATCTCGTCGGATTCGAAATAGTGGTATGTCAGCGAAGCGGAAAGCACGCCGTTCATTCTGTGCAGTTCCAAGAGGGTCTCGTCGACTCCATCATCAAGGCCTCCCTCTACCGTGATGACGATGCGGCCATCGTCTGTGGTGTGGTGAATCTCCACGCCCTTGCGCTCGGCAAGCTGCTCCAGCACCTGGTTCAGAGAGTCGGGGTGGGCCTGGACCAGAACGCCGCAGATAATCATTCCGCTTCTCCCTGGTTGGGGTAAGGTTGCGGAGTCACGCCGGGACCGTTCTGGGGCGTCACGGGATATGTGTCGTGAATGGAAATAGCGTTGACGGGACAGACACGGAAACAGGCGCCACAGCCGCTACAATCATCTTGTAAAATATTTGGGGTGAGGATGTGGTCTTGAGCGAAGTCAAAGGCAATGGCCTGGGGCGCGCACTGATCCTGGCAGATACGGCATTCCACGCCATGAAGAGGGAGACAGGCGTCGCCGATTTCCGCCTTCAGGGACCAGGGAGCCTCGTCTTTCCCGTTTTTGCCGCGCGTGGCGATGGCGCCGCTGAGGCAGGCATTGCGGCAATTGCCGCAGAAGGTGCATTCACCGAAGGCGAAATTGATTTCCGGAAATCCGCCGTCGCCGCGAACGATGATTCCTTCCGCGCAGGCGCGACTGCATTCGTCGCAGCGTGCGCACAAATCGGTAAAAGTATCAGGAGCGACTGACCAGGGCGGGCGCAACGGTGCGCTGTCCCGCTTCCCAATCAGAAATCCCCTCCGGGAGAAAAGATTCACCGCTTGTTGGTCTTCCTGACTTTCCATTTTCCCCGAATCCTTCTGTGAGTGCGGGGCGAAAGAAATATCATCCACCAGCGTCGCCATAACATCGTAGAACCCGCCCTTAAGGTAAATGCGGCACTTGGACGCATTCAGACCGGAGTAAAAAAATGTCACATCCACACTTAATATTTCATTTAGACTTTTCAGCCTTTATTTCCCGCAGAGGAGGGGTGTTTTCCATGGGGCGTGGCGCTTCTTTTACAAAAATCTTTTTCGAACTCGGGTTCCGTCCCTTCTTTCTGGCGGCGGGACTCTTCAGCACCCTCGCCATGGCGGTGTGGTTGGCCCTGATCGGAGGGTGGACCGGCATGGCGCCGGACATGCCGCCCACCTATTGGCACGCTCATGAAATGCTGTTCGGTTATACGGGGGCCGCGGTGGCGGGGTTCTTTCTCACCGCCATTCCCAACTGGACCGGCGCGCCACCGGTTGCCGGCGCCAGGCTGGCGGCTTTGTTTTTTCTGTGGCTGGCCGGCCGTATCTGCCTGTGGCTGGTTCCGGTATTTCCCGCAGTGGCGGCGGCGGCGCTGGATGTGGCCTTTTTTCCGGCGCTGGCATTGCTCATCCTGCCGGCGCTGAGAGAGGGCGGGTCGCGGCGCAGTTTCATCTTTCCACCGATCCTGGTGGCTATGGCTCTGGGCAATCTGTTGTTCCATCTTGAATGGCTGGACGTGGCGGACGAAACCGCCGGACGCGGCCTGGTTCTGATGGTGGATTGCATGGCGCTGTTGATCGGCGTTATCGGCGGACGGGTGACGCCCTCATTTACCGGGAATGTACTTCAGGCACGGGGAGAAGAGGCCCAGGTTCGCAGCTTCCCCCTCCTCGACCGTCTTGCCCTGGGGTCGCTTTTGGCGCTGCTCCTTACCGATCTGGTTCTGGGTTCCGGACCGGTGGCTGGGGTGGTGGGGTTGGCGGCGGCGGCGTTGAACGGCGCGCGGCTTTCCTTCTGGCAGGGGGTGAAAACCATCCGGGAACCCCTGCTTCTGGTGCTGCATCTGGGCTATGGCTGGCTTGTGGTGGGTCTGGCGCTGAAAGCACTGGCCGGATTGGGCTATTTCCTCAGCCCCGCCGATGCGGTGCACGGAATCACCGTGGGCGCCATCGGCACCATGACTCTGGCTATGATGACCCGTGCCTCATTGGGGCATACGGGCCGGCCCTTGCACGCCGGTCTGGCCCTGTCGGCGGTCTATGCAATGATCTCTCTGGCGGCTTTGGCGCGCATAGGGATGCCCTTCCTGACGTCCCTTCTGGGGGACGATGCTTTCGATGCCGCCCTGTGGTTTTCGGGCGGTATGTGGATCGCCGCCTTCGGGCTATTTTCAATCCTGTTTCTTCCGGTGCTCACCGGCCCCCGGGTGGTGGCGGGACGGGGGTAAAGTTCCGTATTTTCCGAAGCCCCCAGAGGTATCCCCGAATCATTCCCCCGAATTATCTCGGGGATACCGTTAATATTTGCAGATAAACCAAGATTAAATCGCCCGGTCCACTGGGATACCCATGAATTATTCCGCAAGCGAAAGAATTAACCGATCTAGACTCAGAACAGACTCGCCGCTGCGCCTTTCAGACAACAATTAGAATCACTTAAATAAAATAATCAGGCCGGCCTCCAAGGAGTCGAATTGCCTTCTACGGTTAATATTCCACCACGGTTCGGAAGGGAATTTGGCGGTAGGGATTCTGTGTTAAAATTTATTGTAAAAACGCTACTCGTTGTATAGTGTTTTTATATAATGCATAGATATAGTAGTGGAAATTGAGTTAGATAAATTCCTTTTACATGCTATTAAAAAGGGAAAGGGCGGGTCGTTATCGATCTGGGTGAAAAAAAGCGGAACCTCATGGGTGGAGTCTGCAGAGCTTTTGTTGCAACGGTCCTTTTGGCCGGTTTTGTGGCATGCTCGGCACCGCCGGTTGCGGCGGAAGATTTGCATGAGCTGTTTCTTGATCTTTCCAAGCGCCACAAACGGATTCAGGCCGCCGAATCCGATATGGAGGCCGCACGCAACAATGTCCGGGTAATTCTCGGGGCCTGGTTCCCTGAATTAGGCATCACCTCCCATTACGGCTATGAAGACCAGACCAAGCCCGACGCCACCGGCACCCATATGGCGACCAGTGAGCTTGACCTCAAGCTCTCCCAGCTTCTGTGGGATTTCGGCGCCACCAATTCAGCGGTGCAACAAGCCCGCCTGACTTTCGAACAGACCCGGGAAACCCTGGTACTGACACGGCAGGGTCTTCTTCTTGAGGCGGTGGCTGCCTATCTCGGTCTGATCAATGCCAAGGAAATTCTCGATTTTGCGCTCCAGTCTGAAGCCAACATCAAGAGCCAGACCGAGATGGAGAATGCGCTGGTGGACCGTGGTTCCGGGTTTTCCACCGATGTGCTTCAGGCCAAGGCCCAACTTGCCGGGGCCAATGCGCGCCGGGTCCAGGCCCAGGGCGCTTTGCGTGCTGCAAAAAACCGTTACCGCGCTGTCTTTTACGTTGCCCCTCCCGATGTGGCGACCCTGATAAAGCCCCGTGTTCCAGATGAGCTTCTTCCTGCTTCCGTGGACGAGGCGGTGGACATGGCCATGAAGAACAATCCCCAGCTCAAGGTGGCGAAGTTTTCCGCCGATGTGGCGAAAGAGGCCATCACCCAGACCAGGGCGACCCAGTATTTTCCCGCCATTAACGGCACCGTTGACCGCAAGTGGAAAGAAAGCGTCCAGGGCACGGCGGGCTTCAAGGGGGAAACCCTGGTCAAGGCCGAACTCACCTACAGCTTCAATCTCGGTAATACTTCTTCAAACGCCATGGATGCCGCGCGCTCCACATGGCAGGCATCGGAAGACCGCTATACGGACACCCGCGAACTCATCGCTGAACAGGCCCGCAACGCTTGGTCGAATATCGAGACCGCCCGGGACAACGCCATCTTCCTCGGCAACCAGGCCAATATCTCCGCCGAGTTTCTCGATCTCGCCCGTAAGGAGCGGCAGCTGGGACGGCGCAGGGCAAAGGGGTCTTTCGACCCGGTGGGGGTCTCGCCGATGGCGAAGAAACCCACCAGGGTATCGATCTTGTCGGCCAGCGCCACGGCCATGCTGAGCGGCGCGGCGGGGCAGTCATCGGACGGCCCGGCGGGGGCGTAATGGTCGGCGATGGCCTCGCAGACCGGAGCCGGTTCGCCGTCATGGAAGGCGTAGTAACGGCCCATGACCCCCTGAATCTCGGGGAATTCGCCCACCATGCCGGTAACCAGATCGGCCTTGGCGAGACGGGCGGCTTGCCGCGCTCTTCCATACTTTGCTCACGGCGTTGGATTCGATACTCTTGTATAAGAATCTCTGTTTCCCTGGTGACTAGCGTCCGGGTTCGGAGAAACTTGTCTGGATGGTCCGGATTATCGGATAGATGAAGTAAGTGATTACGCGCCGTCGCCCGGCCCGGATGTCACCGTTCAGGAGCATACCGGGAACCAGGCGGAAGTTTTCTGGAAGGTCACGGAGTTCGTTGGAAAGAATCGTCGCGCGGGCGCGGTAAAATGTGCCGGACTCTCCATCCAGTGACTGGTCAACCGTATCCTCGGAGATAAAGGATATCTCGCCTACCAGTTCGCCGTGCTTCTGGTAAGGCACGGCGTCGAGCTTGACCGACACATGGGTGCCGAGAATCAGGTTGCCGATATCGCGGGGATCAACGTCCAATTCCACGGTCAGGGGAACGTCACTGGGCACCAGAGACATAATGGACATACCCTCGCTCACGATCGCGCCGACGAATAAATTCTCTATTTGAATAATGACGCCATTGGCGGGCGCAAGGATATTGACATTTTTTTGGCGTCGGCGGAGCTTGACCAGCTCCTTGGCTGCGGCATCGCGCTCCTTGGTGACTTGGGATAACTCCGTTCCGATGCCGGAAGACCATCCGCTTATGAACGCTCGTTTCTCGGCGCGGGTTGCTTCCATATCGCTTTTCTTGTTGTTGACGGAGTTTTGTAGCTCCCGATACTCGCGCTCGCTGCTCAAACGGGTGTTGCGGGCGGATAATAAACTCACCAATGAGCCGATCTCGCGTTCGTAAAGCGTCTCTTGTGCTTTTTCCAACTTGCTCTGAATCTCGAGTTGCTCCTTGGCCAGTTCAATGTCACCGAGAATCGTCTCAAGTCTTTGAGCATGGTTCTTAATCGTCAAATCAAGCGAGGCAACCCTTGAGGAGTACTCCTTCTGCCGGTCGAGATAAATTCCGCGCTGGATCCGGTTGTCAATTGTAAAGGCGCTCTCCATGCCCTCCTTGTTTATTTCGGCGTTAAGGCGTTGAATCTTGGCCAGAAGAAGATCAAATTCACTCTCGGCGCGGGCAAGGTCGGATTTGGCGTAGGTCGCATCGAGGGTCACCATTAAGTCCCCTTTCTTGACGTGCTGACCGATGATGACCTTGATGTCTTCTACCACCGAGTTGTCCGTAGCCTGTACGGAGATAGTTGGAACGGTGGTCGACAACCTGCCGCGTGCTAAAATGGTGGTATCGATAACGGAAACCGTAGCCCAGACGAAAAACGAGACGACAAGGAGGATAATGGACAGAAAGGTGTATTGGATGGCGTGAGGAAGCTTGCCTTTCTCGATTTCTACCTGGGAGGATTGAAACTCGTTAATAACGTGATCGGCGTCGCTCTTCCATCGCAACAGCCGGACATTATGGTCATCGTCCCTGTCCTCCTTCTTATCATCTTCGCCCTCACGCTCCTTCGGGCTCTCGGCGAACATGCTGCCCTCAAGGGTCTTGGTGGATACGCGGGCGTAGCTGGCGAGCCGGTACATCATGTTCATGGCCACTTCGGGCGATTTTTTGATGTACGCCATCAGGGACGTTTCATCAATTTCTCGGACGATGATATCAGTAACAGCCCTTGCCGAGGCGCTGCGAACGGATTTGTCGATCAATGCTAGCTCGCCGAACAGAACTCCCTTTTCAATATCCTGGAGCTTGATGAATTCGCCTTTGGAGAGTTTGATTATCTCCGCTTCGCCGGAGACCAGAACGTAGGCAACATCGCCGACTTGGCCTTCCTCGAAGATAAACTCCCCAGCGGCAAAGGAGCGTTCTTTCTGCCCGTTTTTCGAGTCTGTCGGCGGCGTTTTGGCCCTTGATTGCGTCATGTGTCTTGGTCCTTTAAAATCCGGGGCCTAAGGTGTCGGCGAGAAAGCCGGCCCCATAAGCGTCTCCTCCATCCGCCAGCGTTCTTTGTAGACTCCTCCTGTTTCCACCAGTTCGTTATGGATTCCCGTCTGAACAACCTTGCCCTGCTCCATGACCAGAATCTGATCACAATCCATGACATGGGAAATGCGCGAGGAAATAATGATAAGGGTCCTGCCGCGGCCGATTTCCGATAACCGGTCTTTGATCATGATTTCGCTTTCCACGTCGAAGCTTGCGAAGGGCTCGTCAAGAACAAGAATCCGTGGGTTGCGGATTAGCGCCCGGGCGATGGCTATCTTTTTGCACAGACATTCTGACAAGTTGGCTCCACTTTCTTCGAGAATGGTTTCATAACCGTCCGCCAGACTCTCGATGTCTTCGTGCAGACCGACCATCTTGGAGGCCCACAGAACCTGCGCCATGGTGCTGCCGGGGGAAGGCTTTAAGATATTGCTGCGAATCGAGCCTTTGAAAAGGCAGGCGTCCTGATTGACAACGGCGACGTTCATCCGAAGGTGGCCGAGATCTATGGAGCGGAGATCTTCTCCATCCACGGTGATCGTTCCTTCGTCCGGCCTCAATATTCCTTGGATATGGCGCGCGATGGTGGTTTTCCCCGCCTCTGACCGTCCGACCAGACCGATCTTCTGCCTGGGTGGGATGTTGAAGGTGACGCCGTCGAGGGCCTTCGTCTCGTCTTCATAGGTGAAAGACACATCCTTAAACTCGATACCGCCGAGAATGTCCGGAACTAACCCCCGGCGTCCACTTTCCCCCCTGGTGTTCATCACCGAAGCCAGCATCTTCACGGCGATGGAAACCTTCTCCATATCCATGGCCAGAGAAACAAGTTGAACAAGAGGACCGGTTATCCGCCCCGCAAGCATGTTGGCGCCAATCAGTACGCCGGCACTTAATTCGCCGCTGAATACAAGCTGCACCCCGATGAAAATCACCGCTACAGTCATCATCTGTTGCAGGGTTGAGCTTATCTGCGAGGTGACGGCGTTAGCCTTTCCAAGTTCGAGATTGGCGATAATCTGATGGGCAGCGGCATCCTGCCACTCGTGTTTCTGTACTGGCTCGAGCGCTAACGACTTGACGGTTTCAATGCCAGAGACCGAATTCATCAAAACCGACTGCTTCTCGCTGTCCGCAGCAGCGGCGGATTTCATCTTGTCTTTCTGGAAGCGCGAAGCAATGGCCACGTTAGCGGAAATCAGTGCGGCAAACACAAAAACAACGGCGCATAGCAAGGGGCTGTACATGAACAGGATAGGGATAAAAATCACGAGGGCTGTCGAATCGAGAATGGCGGCAAAGAACTTGCCGGTCAGAACCTGGCGCAAGGTATTGGTTTGTTGAACCGTTTTTATGAGATCGGGAATGGAGCGTTTCTGAAAGAAACTCAACGGCAAATCGAGCAGCTTGGAAAAAACCTGGCTATTAGCGCGGACGTCCACCTTGCTGGTGGCAAACAGGATGAGGTACTGCCTTAAATAACCGAAGATTCCGTTAAAGATATAGGCTACGAGGACGCCGCCGGCGATCACGTACAGTGTTGACTGAGATTGGTAATTAACAACTTTATCAAGGACGATCATGATAAAGACAACCGGCACAACGGCGAAGAAGTGGAGGACAATGGCGACGAAGAAAAGTTGGCCAAGCAACATCTTTTGTTTCAGAAACTGGCCAAAAACCCACCCATAGGAAAACGGCATTTCCTCATCGGTCAGCTTGAATTCCTTTTTGAGAAGAATCAGCGTGCCGTCCCAGTGTTCAAGAAACGGGTTCATGGCCACGGGTTCGATCTGGGATTTGGGGATAAGAGGATCGACGACAAGAACATGTTCGCCTTGGTCGTCGTCTTCCGATCCCGATTTATAGCCGACGACGATGACGTAGTTGCCGTTCTTCAGTCGGGCAATGACTGGAAAGGCCGGTCCCAGGCGAGTTAAATCCTGCCAGTTGAAGCTCACCAGACGCGCTTTAAGCCCGTTCTCCATGGCAATTTTCACCAGGAGATCCGAATCTGGTTCTTCCTCGCCCAGGGCGTAGTCGTGGTGCAAGCGTTCAAGGCTTAGTTCGACACCCTTTTGACGCGACGTCAGAACCAAGCTTTTCAATCCACTATCCATGAACCGGCGTTCTCCAATTACTGTCCGAGAATAAGGAAAAGAGTAACGTAAAAAGAGGGCTCTGGTAAACCAGAGCCCTCATATCAAGTTCATACTTTTAATACGGAGTGACTTTTACTCTCAGCCGACATCATCCGGCATATCTGCACCACCGGCATCGGGAGCGTCCGGCATGTCCCCGCCTTCCGGAGCATCCGGAGGAGGCCCGTCGCCGGGATCGGGAGCGTCCTCGGCAGCGGCATGATCCATATGGTCTGACATAGCGTCATCCATATGGGCCATGTCTTCCCCTTCCGGAGGTGGCGGTGGCCCATCGCCGTCCGGCGGAGGATCCTGTAGTTGGCCGTCTGCTGGCGGCACATTGCCCTCCGGCGGGGGATCCACAGGAGCAACCCCAAGATCGTCACCCGCAGGCGCATCTCCTGGATCGCCTCCCCAAGCGTCGGGGTCGGCATCACCCGGAGGAGGCCCGGCATCACCACCCGGAGGTGCGTCGTCGGGATCGGCATCACCCGGAGCACCGGGATCGGGAGCATCATCGGGAGGAGGAGGCCCGGCGTCCATCGTCGCCTCTTGTGCCGCATTTCCGGCGGCCTGCATGGCGTCCTCGGGGCTCGCACCACTGTCGATAGCATCGTTAAATGCCTGTGTAGCAGCGTCGGCGCCCTGTTGGAAAACTTCGGGCGATGCTCCCATATCAGAAGCGGCTGATTCCGCCGCACCCATCGCCGCACCGAACGCTTCCTGAGGCGTGGCCCCGTCGGCCATCGCGCTCTGGAATGCTTCCCCGGCAGCGGCTCCTACAGGATCACCTTCCGGACCTCCTGGCGGGGGATTAGTTTCGCTCGTTGTTTCATCTGTCATAGGAAAAGTCCTCCTCATCAGATTGAGAATGAAGAATCGTTGTTCTCTCCTCGCTGTTATTATACATAAATGCTAGATTAGTGTAAGTAATATTTACACTTAAGGGGCCCCAGAAAATCGGACAGTGCGGCATGATCAGCAACAGAAATACATCTCAACTTGAAGGTGGGGCCACCTCAGAATGTCAGCCCCAGGATTACAATAGATAAAATTGGGAAGTGAGTTTAATTCCGGGCATGGGTATCCTTTTTAGAGCAGCTTGGGTTGTCTTTTCCTTTTCCATGGCATCGATTCTATTCCCGTGGAAAGGTTCTGCTGAAACATTGCAGGAGGCCTTGGCGGCTGCATATTCCAATAATCCCGACCTCCTGGCGGCACGGGCTACACTTCGGTCTGTTGATGAGATGGTTCCGCAAGCGCTTTCTAACTGGCGACCCACACTGGATTACAGCGCCTCCGCTGGTAAATCCGCCATGATGACAAAGCCACGACAAGATTCTTACAATCTTGATCCCTGGAGCCAAGAGTTAGCTCTCTCTCAGCCCCTCTATAGAGGCGGTCAAACCGTCGCAGATACACAAAGGGCAAAAAGTCTTGTCAGGGCCGAGCGCTACTCTCTACTTACGGCAGAACAACAGATTCTGCTGGATGCGGCGACGGCCTATATCGAGGTGCTTCGAGATGAAGCCGTTTTAAAACTTAAGCGCAATAATGAGACGTTTCTCCAAAAACAACAAAGCATCACCTCGCAACAATTCGAGTTGGGTCAAAAAACAAAAACCGATGTTTCGCAAGCAAAGGCACGGCTTTCTAGATCTATCGCCGGGCGTATTCGGGCGAGGGCGGATCTCAGATCATCCAAAGCCACCTACCTGAAAGTCATTGGCATGGATTCGGGGGATATGACTGAACCCACGCCACTTACATGGATGCCGCCCACTCTCGAGGAAGCGCTCAAGATTGCGCTCAAGGAGAACCCCGAAATTCTTGCCGCGCGATATGATGAAGAGGCTGCCAGGCATAATGTCCGCAAGATTATTGGTGAGTTGCTGCCAACGGTCAGCCTTAGCGGAGAACTAAGTCGAACGCGCCAAACTTCTAATCCTGATGCTCGCACAGATAGTGCGGAGATCGGTGTGGAATTGACATTACCACTATACCAATCCGGTTCTGTCTCTTCCCGGGTGAGGGAAGCTAGGCAAACTGTCAGTCAAAAACGTGAAAAGATAAACAGTGCCCTGCGGAACGTCAAAGAAGAAACTACCAGTGCATGGGAGGACCTGGTGGCCGCACGCGTCCAGATCACGTCTTTTCAAGATGAAATCGAGGCTAGCAAAGTAGCGCTTGAAGGAGTCCGGATCGAGGCTTCGGTAGGCTTCAGAACAATATTGGACATCCTTGATGCCGAGCAGGAATTTCTGGATGCCAATGTGTCGTTTGTAACTGCAAAAAGCGACGAATTTATAGCCGGATTGAAACTGCTAAAAGCAATAGGATGGCTAACCGCCAATCGCATGGAACTTGCCGGGAAACTCTATGATCCTGAGGTTCACTACCAAAACGTTCGCGACAAATGGTGGGGGCTCGGCTTGACTCCAGAAGAATGATTCGAGGCTCTCTACCACCGAAAACGGGTGGCAACCGTGGAAATGCTGTGGGAGGGTAGTCTGCGCCAACAGTGAGCCAGATGATTGCAGAGCCAACCTGCTGCGTCATAAGATGGGGTTGTTGCATGGTATTTTAACATAATGGATAAATATAGCATTGGATATTTAGTCAAATAATTTCCCTTTTTACGCTGTTGATAAAGAGATGTAGCCATGACTGATCTGAGTGTGAAAAAGCGGAATCCCGCGCGGGTGGTCTATAGAATTTTTGTTACGGTCGTTCTTTTGGCCGGGTTTATGGTGTGCCAAGTCTCTTCCGTTGCGGCGGAGAACCTGCACGAGTTGTTTCTTGATCTCTCCAAGCGCCATAAACGTATCCAGGCCGCAGAAGCCGACATGGAGGCCGCGCGCAACAATGTTCGGGTGGTTCTGGGGGCCTGGTTTCCCGAATTCAGCGTCACTACCCATTACGGGTATGAAGACCAGACCAAGCCTAATGCCCTCGGCACCCACATGCCGTCCCGTGAGCTTGACCTCAAGATATCCCAGCTTCTCTGGGATTTCGGCACCACCAACTCGGCGGTGAGACAGGCCAGCCTAACCTTTGAACAGACCAGGAGCGTCTTGGCGTTGACGCGGCAGGGTCTTCTTCTGGAGGCGGTGACTGCCTATCTCAGCCTGAACAACGCGAAGGAGACCCTTGATTTTGCAATCCAGTCGGAAGCCAATATCAAGAGCCAGACCGAGATGGAAAGTGCGCTGGTGAACCGTGGGTCCGGTTTCTCCACTGATGTGCTTCAGGCCAAGGCGCAACTTGCCGGCGCCAATGCGCGCCTGGTCCAGGCCCATGGCGCCCTGCGCATGGCGCAGAACCGTTATCAGGCCGTTTTTTATGCCGCTCCTCCAGCAACCTTGGTCAAGCCCCGCATTCCCGAGGAACTCCTGCCCGCCTCCATGGATGAGGCGGTGGACATAGCCATGAAGAACAGTCTCCAGCTCAAGGCGGCGAAAATTGCCGCCGATATAGCGAAAGAGGCCATCACCCACACCAGGGCAAGCCAGTATTATCCCTCTATCAGGGGCACCGTGGACCGCAAGTGGAAGGAAAATGTCCAGGGCACCCAGGGTTTCAAGGGGGAAATCTTCTTCAAGGCTGAGCTCACCCATACCTTCAATCTTGGCTTTACCGCTTCCAACGCCATGGATGCCGCGCGGGCCACGTTGCGGGCGGCGGAAAACCGTTATACGGACACCCGCGAGCTTATCGCCGAACAGACCCGCAACGCCTGGTCGAATATCAAGACGGCTCGGAGCAATGCATTCTTCCTCGGCAACCAGGCCAATATCTCCGCCGAGTTTCTCGAACTTGCCCGCAAGGAACGGAAACTGGGCCGACGCTCTCTGCTTGACGTGCTGGCGGGCGAGACCGAGCTCATAAACTCCAACAGCGACGCCGCCGCGGCCAAGACCTCGGTGGACGTAGCCATTTTCAGCCTTCTCTCGGCCATGGGAGAGTTGGAAGCGGACCTACTCCGGTAGGCTTTTCCGCCCGGTTCGACTCGAACGCGCCTCTTTAGCCGACTCTTTCCGGGATTTCAGGGGATCGTTAAGAAAAAGCCCTGCAATGATAACGGTCGCTCTTGGTTTCGCGCTCCTAATATACACCGTAATTCCTCATTTTCTCGTTCAGTTTGAACCCGGTGCGACCACCTCCATATCTTGGGGAGGTGATCGCTCTTTAACTGCAGTGAGTAAGCCTGAAGACGGCTAGGCTCCTACGCGCCAGGATCCATCGGGTTGGCGGCATGCAATTCCGTGAGCCCGTTCTACCTTTCCGTCTATAGTAATGGTCCGCTGAAATTCCCGGCAGTAATCGCCATTATTGGTGTAGCCATCACGTGTGGGGGTAACGGTGCCACTATGACCGGAATCGGGATTGTTCCAGGAGATGGTCTCACCGATGGGAACCGACTGAGCCTGAGTGTTAGCCTGCTCGGCTTTCATCTGGTCCACGTCGTCTAGTGAACGGCCGATGCTGCCGCCTACCAGAGCACCGAGAAGAGTGCCACCGGCGGTAGCTGCTAACTGACCGGCTCCGCTTCCGATTTGTGAGCCGAGAAGGCCACCAACTGCGGCACCGCCCAGCGCACCAAAGAGTTCCTTGCCACCCGGTCCGTTCTGACAGGCACTTAAGGTAAAGACTGCAACAATTATGGGAATAATTAAGTGTGCCTTCTTTGTGTTATGGGTCTCAGGAATAGGGTCGTCCATAAGGGTCTTACGCCTTGGATATACGGGACTAAACATCATAATTCCCCTTTGCTTCGTTCAGTTTGAACCTGGTGCAACCACCCCCATGTCTTGGGAAGGCGATCACTTTCAAACCACAGTGTGGAGGAATGGAGTGTTTATTGAAGTGACGGCGGTCACACTTGCTGAATTTTTTTATAAAGGGCTGAGTCGGACATCGTTTTGCATTAGTCTGGTGAATCGTATGTAATATACTCATCACTGTTTTGGGGTTTTCCTATGGCTCTGGATACCGCCGGTTTTAGTTCTGCTTACGGGCCTGCCCCGGGTATATTCGGGGGCGGGACAACTCCTCAGATACTCGGCGCTCGCGTAGACCAGAACGGTGACGGGCGTATTGTCATCCCCGGCGGCGAAGCGCTGCCCCGGGCGGACTTCGTCCGTGAGGGTTCCGACCTCCTCCTTACATCTCCCGACGGCGACACCCACCTCATTGTCGATTATTTCGCGCTGTCCTCGCCGCCGGACCTGGTGACGGAAAATGGTGCGGTAATCCGCGGAGACCTGGCGGCGCGCCTGGCTGGACCTCTTGCACCTCGACAGTATGCCCAGGCCGAAGGCGCCGCAGATGATGCGGGCGGTGCCATCGGTAAAGTGGACAACCTTACCGGCGGCGTCACCATCACCCGCGCCGACGGCGCGGAAGTGACGGCCTCCAAAGGCACTGCCATCTTCCAGGACGACGTGATTGAGACCGCCACCGACGGCAAGCTGGGCATCGTCTTCACCGATAACACTACCTTCTCGCTGGGTGGGGACGGCCGCATGGTGATCGACACCATGATCTACGATGCCGCAGCCAATACCGGGGAAAGCGACATAGATGTGCTGGCTGGCACCTTCTCCTTCGTTAGCGGCAAGATAGCCAAGGCCGGGGATGACGCCATGACGGTTTCGACCCCGGTAGCCACCATCGGCATCCGCGGCACCACCGTGGCCGGTCATGCGGCGGCGGAGGGTTCCAAGAACACCATTACGCTGATGCCCGACTTCGACGGCGGTGTGGGTCAAATCGGCGTCACCAGCGGTGGCACAACAACAATAATGTCGGTGGCCTTCCAGACCACCACTGTGACCAGTGCCTTTGTTCCGCCGGCCCCACCGGTGGTTATGACGGCGGCCCAAATCCAGGAGCAATACGGTGCGGTGACGACCATTATGCCGGAACCTCCAGCCGACGATGCTGACGATGCCACCGATGACGCGCCTGCGGAAGAAGCCGAAGAGGAGGCTGTAGAAGGAGGCGAAGAAGGCGAAGAAGGCGAAGAAGGCGAAGAAGGCGAAGAAGGCGAAGAAGGCGAAGAAGGCGAAGGCCCCGAAGGCGAGGGAGAATTTGAAGAAGGCGAAGGCCCCGAAGGCGAGGGTGAATTTGAAGAAGGCGAAGGTCCCGAAGGCGAGGGAGAATTTGAAGAAGGTGAATTCGTAGAAGGCGAAGGTCCAGGAGGTCCGGGAGGTCCCGGTCCCGAAGGTGAATTTGGACCCGAAGGTGAACAGATAGCCGAAGGAGAGCTAGGTCCCGAAGGTCCAGGAGGTCCCGGTCCCGAAGGAGAAATCACCCCCGAGCAAATGATGGAGATGGCAGAGGCTGGCAGGGGCGCTTTTGAACAGGCCCTGGCTGAGGGCAAATCGCCGGAAGAAGCAGCGAAGGCGGCCGAACTGGCAGGAAGAGGGAAAGCCGAAGAGCTCGGCGTCGGCCCGCGTGGCGATCGTGGCGACCTTGGCCCGCGTGGTGATATTTTTGGTCAGATGCCTGGCGATCGTGGTCCTGAATTTACGGGACCGATGGGGCCAATGATGGGGCCGGAAATAGAGCCGATGGGACCGATGGGACAGATGGGGCAGATGATCAACACCATGGGGATGGGAATGGGACAGATGGGAATGGGACCTGGAATGGGAATGGGACCTGGAATGGGAATGGGACCTGGAATGGGGCAGATGGGAATGGGAATGGGACAGATGGGAATGGGAATGGGACCTGGAATGGGACCTGGAATGGGAATGGGACCGATGGGACCACCGCCGGGAATGGTAGTGATGGACTGGTCCATGCCGGAGAATGATGGAAATTTAGATGATTGGGCCCCGACCCCACCGGTGTATGAAGATACGGAGATGCTCATTGCCACCACTGGCAACGACTCTCTGGTGGGCAAACAAGGCTCCTCCACCCAGTTCCAGATGATCCAGGGCACTTCTCTCGGCGGCACCGACACCATCAGCGGCGGTGGTGGCACCAACATGCTAACCTTTCAGAGCATCGATAACATAGACTTCGTCTTTGACGTGACCAATGGCGTCATCAATTATGCAAACCAGGCCAATTCCATCACTGGCAACATAACGGTCTCCAACCTTCAAGAGCTCTACGCCGATGACGGTATCAGCGGGAGCACCCTTCTGGATCTGTCTGGCGCAGCATCCGGGATCGGCTATATTCTTGCAGGAACTAACAACGGCGAAACCATCAGCGCCGCCGCCACCACTGCGCTCAATGGGTCATTGGGTAACATTGCCGCAGATAACGTAAAGGGCGCCCTCATCTTCGGCAAAGGCGGCAACGATACCATCACCGCGCACCCTGCCGGCAGTATGGTCCTCGGTGGGGCCGGCGAAGATGCTATTCTTGGCAGCACTAGTGCCGACTTGCTCCAGGGCGGGGCTAACGATGATAGCATCAGAGGCGGTGGCGGCATTGATATAGTGAGTGGGGGCACCGGTGATGACACCTTTATCTTCGACTACAACAACCTGCCGCTTGCCGCTAACACGTATACGATGATTAGCGACTTCACCCCCGGTGATGATAAATTCCAGTTTACGGTGGATTATCTCGGCGGCGGCGGCGATGATGGGAACCCCTTAAACCTGACCGGGACCACGCTGGCCGCAAGTGAGAATAACGCCGCGACCCTAAACGCCGCCAATAACGCCGCCAAGAATCTCCTGATCGTAACCGATGCCGGCGGTTTTGCTAGCATGGCCGCCGTCGCCGACGCCATAGATGGCGCCACTGCCAACGGGTCTGCACTGGTGGCTTATTTTGATTCCTATTACGGACGAGGCCAAATCTATTACGACAGCGATATCGGCGATACCGGCGGCACCGAAACCCTTGTCGCCACCTTATCGGCGATACCGGCGGCCGACGATTTTAGTTATACCGATTCCATGGCGTAACGTCATTGATCTTGATTGTCTTACAGGTTCAGGCGTTTCCTGAACCGCCGGAAACGCCCTTTTTATGCAAATTCTCCCCTTCCCATTATACTAGGCCTTGCGGCCGGAATGCCGGCTGAGCGATAGCGGAAAGAAGGTCGCCTATGAAGGAACTGTTTGCCCGCCTTGCCGCCCGTCCTCTCATCGCCGCCGAGCTGGTGGCGGCGTCCTTCTTCGCCAATCTTCTGGCGCTGGCCTCGCCCCTGTTTGTCATCCAGGTCCTCAACCGCTATGTGGCCTACGGGGTGGACGCCACGCTGGCGACCCTGACTGCCGGGGTAGTGATCGCCATAGTTCTCGAATTCGCCTTCCGCCAGCTGCGCCTGAAACTGGCCGCAGGCGTCAATGCCGGCAAGGACGTTGCCCTTTCTGCGGCGGCTTTCGACGTGCTTATCGGCGCCAAGGCGGCGGCCCTTGACCGTCTGCCGCCAGGCCTGCAGCGCGAGGTGGTCAGTGCCACCGATTCCATCGACGCCGCCTATAGCCCCGTCAACGTGGCCGCGGTTCTCGATGTCCCCTTTGCCCTGCTGTTCGTAGCGGTGCTGGCCCTGCTCAGCCCCGTTCTGGCCGTTATTGCCGGGAGTTTCCTGGTGGTGGTCTTTCTGGCGTCACTGGTGAGTCATTCCACGCTACGGAGGCCGGTCCGGGATCTCATCTCGGCTTCGGGGCACCGCAACGCGCTGGTGGGCTCGGCTGTTGCTGCCGGTGACGCGGTGCGGGCCTTCAATTCTGCACCGTTCCTGCGCCGTATATGGAAGGAAACCGGAAGTCTCTTCCAGGGGCTCAAACGCCACATTGCCGCCCGCCAAGGAATAGTGCAGACGGCGACCCAAAGCTCTCAGGCGCTAATGGGCGTGGCTGTCATTGCCGTGGGGGCGACGCAGGTGGTGGCCGGTGATCTCAATGTGGGCGCCATGATAGGCGCCAATATCCTGGCCGCCCGCGCGCTGGGCCCGGTGGTAAAGCTGGCCCAGCTCTCCGAGGTTTTTGCCAAGGCACGGCAGTCCCTCGGCCTGCTTCGGGAATTCGTGCGGGTTCCCCAAGAACGGCTCGCTGGTTCTATTCTGGGTGAGTATAAGGGTGGTCTTGAATTCAGGGACCTCTCCTTTTCCCATCCCGGCGGTAGCGGGCCCCTATTCGAATCGCTGTCTCTCAAGCTGGCACCGGGCGCTGTTCTGGTGGTTGCCGGGGCCAACGGCACCGGCAAGACCACCTTGGCGCGTCTCATCGTTGGCCTGCTGGAGCCCTCGCGCGGCCAGATTCTCATCGATGGTGTGGACCTGGCTCAGATTCAGCCGGAATGGTGGCGTCGCCAGATTGTTTACATGCCCCAGGAGCCGCACTTCCTCAATGCTAGCCTCCGTGACAACCTTCTCGCCCTCAATCCGGAGCTGGACGAAGAGGGACAAAACAAGGTGATCAGATCCGCCGGCCTGCGCCGTTTTCTCGATGAAAGCCCCCAGGGGTTTGCTACCCCCATCACCCAGAACGGCGCCAATCTCTCCCTTGGCATCCGCCGCCGTCTCGCTTTGGCCCGCGCTCTTGCCGGGGATGGCCGTCTGGTAGTTGTGGATGAGCCTACAGAGGGGCTTGATGTAGAGGGCAGCCAACAAGTCTACAGGGTTCTAAATGAATTCGCACACCGGGGAAGTGCCATCATCGCTTTTTCCCATGATCCGCAGATTATCAGGGGCACCCGTCATATTCTCGATCTCAACTCCAAGCCGGTGCCGCGCATGATCAACGCCGCCAAGGACACCCCGGCGCCACAGGCCGCCCGGCCCAAGCACGAGAAATCGCCATGACCACGGTTCCCGAAAACGGAGTTTCCGCCGCTCCCGGCTCCGATCCTGCGCTCGTGGAGGAATCGGAAGTGCGGGCCATGACCCATGTTTTTCTTTTTTTGTGTATGGCCCTGGTGGTGGGTTTTCTGGCTTGGTCGTGGCTCGGCCGTCTCGACATCGTCAGCACTGCCAGCGGCGAGGTCGTCCCCTCGAGCCAGGTAAAAAGCGTGCAACATCTGGAAGGCGGTATTATCAGCGAGATTCTCATTCGCGAAGGCGAGGAAGTAACAAAAGACCAGCCACTGGTGGTCCTAGAATCCACCACTAGCGGCGCCGACGTGGAAGAACTGACGGTAAGGCTGACCTCGCTGCGGGTTGACCTGGCGCGGCTCGAGGCAGAACTGACAGGTGCCGGTGAACCCGTTTTTCCCGCGGACATCACCGCCGCCCACCCCCATTTAGTGAACCAGGCCATAGCCCTGTTTGAAACCCGGCGCAGCCGCCTCGACAACCAGATTGGTGCCCAGCGCGAACTAGTGACCCAGCGCAGCCAGGAGATCAAGATAATCAGCGCCCGTCTTGTCAACGAAAAGGAAAGCCTGAAGCTTCTGAAGGAACAGATTGCCATCAGCGAGGACCTGCTCAAGGACGACCTCACCAACCGCATGCTGCATCTCAACCTGCTCAAGGACGCCGCCGAGTTGAAAGGCCGTGTCGGCGAGGACGAGGCTGCCTTGCCTAGCGCCGTGGCCGCGCACAAGGAAGCCCAGGTTCGCCTTGCCGGGATCAGGGATTCCGACCAGGAACAGGTGCGCCAGGATCTGGATGAAAAACGCCGCTCTCTGGACGAGCTTTCGAGCCGTATGAGCAAGTTCGAAGACAGCCTGAAGCGCACGGTGCTGCGCTCCCCAGTCGATGGCGTGGTCAATACTCTTTATGTGACCACCGTGGGCGGTGTGGTGGCGCCCGGCGACACGGTGGTGGACCTGGTGCCCGGCGGGGACCGGCTGGTGGTGGAAGCCCAGCTGCCGGTACAGGACGTGGGCTATGTGCATCCTGGCCAGACGGCAACTGTGCAGCTGGCCTCTGCCGACGCCGTGCGTTTCGGCAATCTCGATGGCGAGGTGGTGCTGGTCAGTCCAGATACGAAGGAAACGGCCGACGGTATTCCCTATTACAAGGTACGTATCGAAATCGAACGTGATTACTTCGAGCGCCGCTCCGCGCGCTATCGCCTTGTGCCAGGCGTGGCGGTCATGTGCAACATCCTCACGGGAACCCGCTCGGTCATGGAATATATTCTCAACCCCTTCATCGACGGAGCCCAGAGCACCATGCGCGAGCGCTAGAATTTCTTCCACTTACATGATTCCGCCCCCGACTAAAGAGCAGACATTATCCCCTTTCCTTCCATGATTTACCCCGCACTCTAAAGCGGGCATAGTTCCTCTCATGTCCCTGCAGACCGCATATGATCTGGCGGCGCCGCGCTCGGGCCAGGAATACGGCGATACCGTAGAACTGCTCTCCGAGATGAGCCGCGACTTCGCGGCCTCCATGGATATCGTGGAAACCCTGCACAAGGCGCTGGCCCGTATCACATCCTATCTCGACGCCGAGGCTGGCTCCCTGTTCCTGCTTAAAAACGATGACACCGAGCTTGTCTGTGTCGCCTGTGACGGACCGGTGGATATTACCGGCCTGCGGATTCCCGCCGAACAGGGAATTGTGGGAAGCTGCATCCGCGATAATATTTGCCAGATGGTCCGTGATGTGGCTGAAAACCCGGATTTCGCCGCCGAAGTGGACGCCCAAACCGGTTTCACTACCCGTTCCATCCTGTGTTCGCCCATGAGCGTGAAGGAACAGCGCATCGGCGCCATCGAGGTGCTGAACAAGAAATGCGGGAACGGCCTGTTCGAAGAAAATGATCGTCACGTGCTCCAGGCCCTGTCCAGTTCGGCGGCGCTGGCGATCCTCAATGCGCGCATGGCCGAAGAACTGGTGGAACAGGAAAAGCTACGCCGCGAGCTGGAACTGGCCGCCGAGATTCAGCGTGGCCTGTTGCCCGAACGCCCGCCTTCGCCTTTTCCCGTATGTGGTGTTAACTTTCCGGCGCGTGGGGTGTCCGGGGATTTCTACAATTTCTTTCCCCTCGAAGACGGCCGTATCGGTTTTGCTATCGGTGATGTGTCGGGCAAGGGCATGAACGCGGCCCTGCTCATGGCAAAGACCTCCAGTCTTTACCGTTGCCTGGGCCGGGAAACCACAAATCCCGGACGGTTGCTGGCCAAGGTCAACGAGGAAATCTGCGAGACCGCTACCAAGGGCATGTTCGTAACCATGGTGGGGGGCGTGTATGATCATAAAAAAGACAGGCTGGTTATCGCCAATGCCGGGCACGAACCACCGCTCTACAGGGACCGGGACGGCGCCTTCCGCAATTTCGAGGCCGATGCGCCACCTCTGGGTATTGCTCCGGGTATGGAGTTTTCCGAAATCGAATTACCGCTGGAGGGGGGAGCTCTGTACATTTTCACCGACGGTGTTACCGAAAGCCATGTGGGGGACGAGGACATGCTGGGGGTGGACGGGCTGAAGGCCATGATCGGCGAACTTTCCGGGCTGTCTATGCCGCAGCGGCTCGACACCATCGCCGACCGTCTCTCCGGTAAGGGGGATCTTTTCGACGATTTAACCCTTCTCGCCGTAGAAAGTCAGGGGAAACAGAGCCCATGAACGAGGAAAAGGAAGAACTGCTTTTCCAGTTGCGGTTTTCCTCCTCTCCCGACCGCTTGAAGATGGTACGCGCCCTGGTGGGGGAGGCCGGCCGCATATGCGGGCTCGATGAAGCAGACGCCAACGATCTGGTGATTGCCGTGAACGAGGCCTGCCAGAACGTTATCTGCCACGCCTATGGCGGAGATCCCCGGGAGGTGATCGTCCTTGAATTCCTGCGCTGTGGAGACTCCGTTGTGATGAAACTGCGTGACTTCGCGCCTTCCGTGGAAGTGGAGAAAATCAAGCCCCGCGATATAGACGATATCCGGCCCGGCGGGCTTGGCACTCATTTTATTGAGGAAATCATGGACGAGACCGCCTTCATGTCTCCGCGGGACGGGGGTGGGAACATCCTCAGAATGGTCAAAAAAATAGGGTAAGAGATATGTTGACGCATTCACTCAGTGAACAGGAAGGGGCTTTGGTAATTGCCTTCGATGGCGACGTGGACCTGGAGCACGCTCCCACCGTCCGCAAGCTCCTTCTCGAATGCGTCGATAAGGGCAAGGATGTCATTCTCGATTTCTCCAAAGTGGGCTATCTTGACAGCAGCGGCATAGAAACCCTGGTGGAAGCCGACCGCGAGGCGAAAAATAAGGGTGTGCGCCTTCATCTTGCGGAGGTGGGAAAAATCCCCCGGCGGGTGCTGACTCTGGCCAAGCTCGACGAGGTGCTCACCATCCATGCTAGCCTCGAGGACGCGCTAGCGGACAGGAAGACGAAAAGTGGCGGTTAAGCGCCACAGTACATAGTTAAGTACATAATTACAGGACGGATAGGGAAGTCATGGAACATCAAATCAGGGAAGAAGGAAGCGTCCTCGTGGTTGTTCTCAACGGCGACGTGGACTTTGAACAGGCCCCTGCCGCGCGCAAGGTTCTTCTCGAATGCGTGGGGCGAGGAGGGAGCGTTCTCGTGGATCTTTCCGGTGTCGGTTATATCGACAGTTCTGGGGTCGCCTCTCTTGTGGAGGCCTATCAGGCGGCGCGCAAGGCGCAGACGGCATTTGCCCTGGCCGCGGTGAGCGCCGGCGCCATGAGGGTTCTGGAACTGGCGCGGCTGAACAAGGTGTTCACCATCCATGACAGCCTTGATGCCGGCCTGGAGTCGCTCGGCTAGTGATTACAAAACTGACCGCATTCTCCGACCGGGTGGGCCGTGCCACCTTAGCCATGGTGGAGGAGGTGGGCCACGGCGCCCTGCTATTTATGGAAAGCCTCTACTGGCTTTTCGGCGGCTGGCGGCGAGGTCAGCCGGTGCGCATGGATTCCATTTTTGTGCAGATGATAGAGGTGGGTATCCGAGCGATTCCCATCGTCACGGTGCTGGCGGGCACCATCGGTGTCATGCTGGCGATTCAGGGCATCTATACCCTGCGCACCTTCGGCGCCGAATCCCGCGTGGTGGTGGGTATCGCGCTTTCCGTCACCCGTGAGTTTTCCGCCTTGATTACGGGTATTCTCATTGCCGGGCGCTCGGGATCGGCACTGGCGGCGCGACTCTCTACCATGAAGATTAATCAGGAAGTGGACGCCCTGCGCGTGATCGGCATCAACCCGGTGCGGTTCCTGGTGGCCCCGGCGCTCCTCGCGATGATGGTTATGCTGCCCATGCTGACCATCTGGTCGGATATTGTGGCTCTTTTCGCTGCCGGCATTTATGTGTCGCTGGACCTGGGGATTAGCATGGCGGCCTATATCGACCAGACCATAGACGTGCTGAAGGTGGATGACGTGCTGCACGGGCTTCAGAAAACCTTTATTTTCGCCATTCTCATTACCCTGGTAGGGGTGGTCAGCGGTAATTCCGTGACCGGCGGGGCCGAGGGCGTGGGGCGCGTAACCACGCGTTCGGTGGTGGTTTCCATCACCCTCATCGTCATCGCCGATATGCTGTTCGCATTTCTCACCACACGATAGCGGAAAATGGCCAAGGCAAGGCAGACAAAGGATACGGCACAACAGACAGCCCCCAAGGTAGCTATCGAGGTGCGTGATCTCGTCACCCATTACGGTGACCGCATGATTCTCAACGATGTCAATCTCGACATCTACGAAGGCGAGATCATGGTCATCATGGGCGGCAGCGGGTCGGGAAAGAGCACCTTCCTGCGCCATATCATGGCGCTGGAAATCCCCACATCTGGCCATGTCCACATTTTCGGAAAAGACATCGCCACCATTACCAGCGACGAGATGTTCGAGATTCGCAAGAAGATGGGCGTGGCATTTCAGGGCGGCGCCCTGTTTACCTCTATGTCGGTGGGGGAAAACATCAAACTTCCCCTGCGCGAGTTGACCGAGCTCGACGAAATGACCATGCAGATCATGGCCCGGTTGAAGCTGGAAGTGGTGGACCTTGCCGGTTTCGAGGATCTGATGCCGTCGGAGCTTT
>JADHSZ010000069.1 GCA_016776635.1 Alphaproteobacteria bacterium | reverse complement strand
CTCCAGCACCGCCACCCGCTTGACCAGTTCTTCCTGTTGGTCGCGGGCCTTGGCCGCCATTGTCCGCACCGCTTCGAAATCCTCACGGGGGATCAGGTCCATCTTGTCGAGAACCTTCTCGAACTGTTGGCGCATGACGGCCTCGGCTTCGCTTTTGACCCCGGTCATCACCGACAGGGCGCCACCGGCTACCTTGGCCAGATCGTCAAGAATGCGGTTACGGGTCTGCATGGCGGGATTCCTTCAGTTGGGGCTATCGCTAAAGGGGATGTCCATTATGGGACTCCGGCATTATGGGACTCTGGGGGCGGGTGGCGCAACCGTTCGTCTTTCCTTTCTCTTGGCCTTCCCCTTGGCCTTTCCCCTGGCTCATGCCGCCCTCCCCTTGCGGCATTTCGGGGGGATGCCTATAACGGAGGCCAGAAGCGGAGGCCGGATGGTCCCCCCAGTGAGGCGGTTGCCAATGTCCCCAATGAAGGCGGATGGAAGATGTATTTGATTACCGGCGGCGCCGGTTTCATCGGTTCGAATCTGGCCGCGGGTCTGGAAGCGCGCGGCGACGGCGAGGTGGTGGTCTGTGACTGGCCGGAGCGAGACGGCAAAGGGCGTAACCTGGACAAGCGCGACATCTCGCGAATCATCCCCCCGGAAGAGATTCTCCCCTTTCTCGACACCCATGGCGGGGAATTGACCGCGCTCTTTCACATGGGCGCCATATCGTCCACCACCGAGACCGATGTCAATCTGGTGCTCGACACCAATGTGCGCCTCTCCATGGATCTGTGGGAATGGTGCCGCCAGCACCAGAAACGTTTTATCTATGCCTCTTCGGCGGCCACTTATGGCGACGGCGCTCAAGGGTTTGACGACGATGAAAGCGGCGCCGCCCTGGCCGCCCTGCGGCCGCTCAACCTCTATGGCTGGAGCAAGCATCTGTTCGACCGCCATGTGCTGGGCATGAGCCGCGGCGGCGCGGTCCCGCCGCAATGGGTGGGGCTCAAGTTTTTCAACGTCTACGGCCCCAACGAATATCACAAGGGCACCATGAAGAGCGTGGTCTGCCAGATTTTCCCCACGGCCAAGGAGGGAAAGCCGTGCCGGCTGTTCAAGTCGCACCATCCCGACTACGCCGATGGCGGCCAGCTGCGTGATTTCATCTCGGTCGGGGACTGTGTGGATGTGATGCTGTGGCTGCTCGACAATCCCGGCGTCAACGGGCTGTTTAATCTGGGTACTGGTGAGGCGCGCAGCTTCGCCGACCTTGCCGCCGCCGTTTACGGGGCGCTGGAGAAGAACTGCGCCATCGACTATGTGGAGACGCCCGTGGAACTCCGCGACCGCTACCAGTATTTTACCCAGGCGCGGATGGACCGCCTGCGCGACGCCGGATACGCCGCCCCCTTTACCGCCCTGGAGGAAGGGGTGGGGCGCTATGTGCGGGAGTTTCTTGATACCCCGGATGCCTATAAATAGGATTCCCATGAATAGACCCCTATGGGCCCTGAACCGCTCCAGAGGCGAGAGAAAACCGTGATTCTGGCTCTTCCCTATCCCCATATCGACCCGGTGGCCCTGGAACTGGGGCCGCTGCTCATCCGCTGGTATTCCCTGGCCTATATCGCCGGGCTGATTCTCGGCTGGCGTTATTGTCTGGCGCTGGCAAAAAGGCCGCCGGCGGCTATCGCTCCGGAGAAGATCGACGACTTTCTGGTCTGGGCCACCCTGGCGGTGATTCTCGGCGGGCGGCTGGGCTATACGCTGTTCTACAAGCCCGGATTCTACCTCAGTAACCCGGAAGAGGTTTTCCTGGTGTGGAAGGGCGGCATGTCGTTCCACGGCGGGTTTCTCGGCCTGATCGCCGCTATTGCTCTGTTCTGCCGCCGCCACGCCATCCCTTTCCTCGCGCTCGGCGACCTGGTCTGCGCCGCCGCGCCCATCGGTCTGTTCTTTGGCCGGATCGCCAATTTCATCAACGGCGAGCTCTATGGCCGGGTCGCCGACGTGTCCTGGGCCATGGTGTTTCCCCGCGGCGGACCCTATGCCCGCCATCCCAGCCAACTCTACGAGGCGGTTCTCGAAGGGCCGGTCCTGTTCGTCCTGCTCTATGCCCTGATTCGCGGTGTGGGCGCCCTGGAACGGCCGGGGCTGGTGAGCGGTGTCTTCGCCGTGGGCTATGGCCTGTCGCGCATGGCGGTGGAATTTTTCCGCCAGCCCGACGCCCATCTCGGCACTTTTTTCGCCGGCGCCACCATGGGACAGCTTCTCTCGCTTCCCATTCTCCTTTTCGGCCTGTGGCTGATCGCCAAGGCGGTGAAGGAAGGAAAAGCGGGGAATCCAAAAAAGTGAGAACGCCGTGACGGAGCTGGCGGCGCTCCTGCGGGCGCGTATGGAAAGCCAAGGTCCACTCACCGTGGCCCAGTATATGGCCGAGGCCCTGGGCCATCCCCAATGGGGTTATTATATGCAGCGCGACCCCCTGGGCCGGGACGGGGATTTCATCACCGCCCCCGAAATCTCCCAGGTTTTTGGGGAATTGCTGGGCCTGTGGTGTCTTGAGTATTGGCGGCGGATGGGCTCTCCCGATCCTTTTCTTCTGGTGGAGGCGGGGCCGGGGCGCGGCACCCTGATGGCGGACGCCCTGCGCGCGGTATCGTCGCTGGACCCGGCTTTTCCGGCTGCGGCGCGGGTCCATCTGGTGGAAACCAGCCCGGCGCTGCGCGGGCTCCAGGAAAAGGCCCTGGGCGATTACCAGGTGACCTGGGTCGAGTCCCTTGAGGGTATCGGTGACGAGGCGCCGATGCTGTTATTGGCCAACGAATTCCTCGACGCCCTGCCGCTGCGCCAGTTCCAGCGCGCGGAGGATGGCTGGCGCGAACGCCTGGTGGGACTCGACTCTGAGAAAGGCGGTGAGACCGACGGATTTTGCTTCCTGCTCGCCGAAGAGGCCGCTCCCCTGCCTGATGCCTTGAATAGCTTTGAGATGAAGCAAGCCCCGACGGGGGCCATCATCGAAACATGTCCCGAAGCGCTGGCCTTTGTGGGCGAGCTTTCCGCGCGTCTGGGCCGGGATGGCGGCGCGGCCCTGATGGTGGATTACGGCCATACCCGCAGCGCCGTGGGAGACACCCTTCAGGCGGTGCGCGGCCATCGTCCCTGCTCGGTACTGGAGGCGCCCGGTGCCGCCGATATCACCGCCCATGTGGATTTTGCCGCCGTGGCCGCCGTGGCTCGGGATTCGGGCGCCCATGTCCACGGTCCACGGACCCAGGGTGCGTTCCTGCGCGACCTTGGGATCGAGGCCCGCAGCGCGCGGCTGGCCGAAGCCGTGCCTGAGGAACAGCGGCGGCTTCTGGAAAGCGGTTGCCAACGCTTGATTTCCCAGGACGAAATGGGCGCTCTGTTCAAGGTTGTGGCTCTTACGGGCGCATCGCAACCGGCGCCTGCGGGATTCTAGGTTCTTCCAGCCCGTTTTTCACAACAACACTGTGTTGACACTGTATTGACACCATATCAATACTGGACCTGTCATGACCGCCGACATCTCCGTTCCCCTCATCAGCTCCGGTGCTCTCAACGACCTCAATGGTATCCGCCATGCCTTCTTTACCCGCCAGGGTGGGGTGAGCGCGGGCGTCTACGACTCCCTCAACTGCGGGCCCGGCTCGGGAGATGATCCGGAATGCGTACGCGTCAACCGCGGGCGCGCCATGACGCGGCTGGGGATGCCGGGGAATGCCTTGGTCACGCCCTATCAGACCCACAGCACCGCGGTGGCGGTGGTGGACGGCTCTGCCCAAGAGGGGGAGATGCCCCAGGAAATGTTACAGGCGGATGCCCTGGTGTCGGGGACGCCGGGGGTGGTGTTGGGCATTCTCACCGCCGACTGTGCGCCGGTGCTACTCGCGGACGACCAGGCCGGCGTGGTGGCCATCGCCCATGTGGGGTGGAAGGGGGCGCTGGCCGGGGTGATCGAGGCCACGGTGGAGTCCATGACCGGGCTCGGCGCGGTGTGTGAGTCCATTACCGCCGTCATCGGCCCCTGTATTTCAATGCGTTCCTATGAAGTGGGGCCGGAGTTTCCCGACAACTTCCCGAACCAGAGCACCGGACATTACGAGATATTCTCCCCGGCCCCGCGCCAGGGGCACTTTCTGTTTGATTTCTCGGCCTATATCTTTCGCCGTCTCCATGCCCTGGAACTCAAAAGCGCTTCACGGCTGCCTTACGACACCTGCACCGAGGCCGACCGCTTCTTTAGCTGTCGCCGTTCCCAATTGACCGGAGAGTCCGATTTCGGCCGCAACCTGTCGGTTATCTTCCTCGAAAAATAGCCATTCTCAAGGGCGTTTACAGGCCCCCGACACCCTGTTACATTCCGCCGCGTCCCGCCGGGTTACGTGTCCGGGCGGGGTTTTTTGGTTTCCCTAACATCAGATCCCGGGGCGGCTTCCGTTGCCAGGATATATGAAATGAAAATACTCGCAGGAAACAGCAATCCGCCCTTGGCCGAGGCCATCAGCGCCCATCTCAACCTGCCCATGACAAAGGCGAGCGTACGCCGCTTTCCCGACATGGAGGTGTTCGTTGAGATTCTCGAAAACGTGCGTGGCGAGGATGTGTTCGTCATCCAGTCTGCTTCGTTTCCGGCCAATGATAACCTGATGGAGCTTCTGGTGGCTATTGACGCCCTGAAGCGCGGATCGGCGCGCCGCATCACCGCCGTGATCCCCTATTACGGCTATGCCCGTCAGGACCGTAAATCAGGCCCCCGCACCCCCATTTCCGCCAAGCTGGTGGCCAATCTGCTCACCGTGGCCGGGGCCAGCCGGGTGCTGACCCTCGATCTCCACGCCGGACAGATTCAGGGCTTCTTCGATATTCCCGCCGACAATCTGTTTGCCGCGCCGGTCTTCATCAAGGACATCAAGGAAACATACAAGGGCGAGAAACTGATGATCGTTTCCCCCGATGTTGGCGGCGTGGTGCGCGCCCGCGGCATCGCCAAGCGTATCGAGGCCGATCTCGCCATTATCGACAAGCGCCGTGAACAGGCCGGGGTATCCGAGGTCATGAACATCATCGGCGACGTGGACGGATATCACTGTGTCCTGGTGGACGATATCGTCGATTCCGCCGGCACCCTGTGCAACGCGGCCCAGGCCCTGACCGATGCGGGAGCCTCGGGCGTTACCGCCTATGTCATCCACGGCGTGCTTTCGGGCGGCGCCGTGGCCCGGGTGGCGGATTCACCGCTGGACCGGCTCGTCATTACCGACAGCATCGCGGCCACCGATGGCGTAAGCGCGACCAAGAATATCGACCAGTTGACCATCGCCCCGCTTCTCGGCGAGGCGATGCTGAGAATCAGTGAAGAAAGATCGGTGTCCAGCCTCTTCGAGTGAGCGGACAGTCGATCTCCCATTGGCGCCCCGACACCCCTGGAGGTCGGCGGGCCGGAAACCGCCGCGAAGATAAAGCGGCAACAGACGTTATGGAGTAAGAAAAATGTCGGAAATTGCTACGATCTCCGCCGCAAAACGCGAACGGGCCGGAAAGGGGAACGCCCGTGCCGTCCGCAAAGAGGGCTTTGTGCCCTGTGTTATTTATGGCGCCAAAAAAGACCCCGTGATGATCACGCTGGAGGGCAAGCTTCTGGGCCGCGAAATCGGCAAACAGGGCTTTTTCGTGCGCCAGTACGATATAGATGTGGACGGAACCAAACACCGCGTCCTGCCCCGTGATATCCAACTGCACCCCTTGACCGACAAGCCCATTCACGTGGACTTTCTGCGCGTCACCGGGGACACCAAGCTGCATGTGAACATCGAGGTGATCTTCCTCAACGAAGAGGAGTCGCCCGGCCTCAAGCGCGGCGGCGTCATCAACGTGGTGCGCCACGAAATCGAGGTGGTCTGCGCCGTGGACAACATTCCCTCGGCCTTCGAGATAGACCTGACCGGACTCGATATCGGCGACAGCGTCCATATCAGCCAGATTGATATGCCCGAAGGCGTGGTGCCCACCATCGCCGACCGTGACTTTACCGTCGCCACCATCGCCGCGCCCACCATTGTGGTCGAGCCCGAGCCCGAAGAGGCCGAGCTGGAAGAGGGCGAGTTGGAAGAGGGCGAACTGCCCGAAGGCGAAGAAGGCGAGGCCGCGGAAGGCGCCGAGGGAGAGAAGGCCGCAAAAGATGGCAAGCCGGGCGGCGATTCCAAGGGCGATTCCGGGTCCTAGGCGCTTTTTCGAAAAGGCAAGGAACGGAGCGGCGCCATGTTGCTTCTTGTGGGATTGGGAAATCCGGGCCGTGACTATGCCGGAAACCGCCACAATATCGGTTTCATGGCGCTCGACCGTATGGCCGGCGTCCACGGCTTTTCGCCCTTCCGCGAGAAGTTCCAGGGCGAGCTGTCCCAGGGCGAGATAGCGCAAGAAAAGGCGCTGGCCTTCAGGCCCCTGACCTATATGAACGACTCCGGCCGCGCCGTGGGCGAGGCCGCGCGTTTCTTCAAGGTGCCCCCGGAGCGGATTTTCGTCTTTTACGACGAGCTTGATCTGGCGCCGGGCAAGCTGAGGGTCAAATTCGGCGGCGGCGCGGCCGGTC
This sequence comes from Alphaproteobacteria bacterium, assembly GCA_016776635.1. Taxonomy (GTDB): domain Bacteria; phylum Pseudomonadota; class Alphaproteobacteria; order UBA11136; family UBA11136; genus UBA11136. Next base: position 4,905 of record JADHSZ010000069.1, on the reverse strand, counting down.
ATAACGGCATCCGCAGTATCGATTCCCATCTCGGTCCCGACTTCTGGCGCATCCGTCTCGGCATCGGCCATCCCGGCCACCGCGACAAGGTGACGGGCCATGTGCTCAAGGATTTTGCCAAACAGGACAAGGCCTGGCTCGACCCCCTGTTGGACGCCATCGCCGAGGCCCTGCCCTTGTTGGTGGCGGGCGAGGAGGAGAGCTTCATGACCAAGGTGGCGTTGCTGGCCCCACCGCCGTCTCAGGAGAAAGAGCCGGGTGAAGGCGATGACGCCCCGGCCGGAAAAGAAAACCAGGAACCGGACCCGGACTGATGGGGTTTAACTGCGGCATCGTCGGGCTGCCCAATGTGGGTAAGTCCACCCTGTTTAATGCACTCACCGCCACCGCGGCGGCGGAGGCGGAAAACTACCCTTTCTGTACCATCGAGCCCAATACCGGGCGGGTGGCGGTGCCCGATTCCCGTCTCGATGAACTGGCGCGGCTGGCGGACTCCGCTCAGGTGCTGCCGACCCAGCTTGAATTCGTGGATATCGCGGGGCTGGTGCGTGGCGCCAGCAAGGGTGAGGGGCTGGGCAACCAGTTTTTGGGTCATATCCGCGAGGTGGACGCCATCGTCCATGTGCTGCGCTGTTTTACCGACGGCAACGTGACCCATGTGGACGGCGAGGTGGACCCGCTGCGCGACCGTGACACGGTGGAGACCGAGCTCATGCTGGCCGATCTCGAAAGCCTTGAGAAACGCGCCGAGGCCGCCATCAAGAAGGCGCGCGGCGGCGACAAGGAAGCCAAGGACGAGCTCGATCTCATGACCCGGGTGCTGGAGCTGCTGCGCGAGGGGAAGCCGGCGCGCGACTTCAGTTCAGACCCCGATGACCTACAGGCGCTGGCGCGGCTGCAATTGATTACCTCCAAGCCGGTGCTTTATGTGTGCAACGTGGACGAAGAGGCCGCCGCCGCGGGCAATGAATATTCGGCACGGGTGGCGGAGCAGGCGGTAAAAGAGGGCGCGGGCTGTGTGGTGATCTCGGCGGCCATCGAGGCCGAGGTGGCGGGGCTCGGCGACGAGGCGGACAGAGAAGAATATCTGGCCTCGCTGGGGCTCGAGGAAACCGGACTCGCCCGCGTCATCGGCGCCGGATACGTGTTGCTGGACCTCATCACCTTTTTCACCGCCGGACCCAAGGAATCCCGCGCCTGGACCGTGCGCCGGGGGACGTTGGCGCCGGGGGCGGCGGGCGTCATCCACAGCGATTTCGAGAAGGGATTTATCCGCGCCGAGACCATTTCTTACGCCGATTACGTTGCCTGCGGCGGCGAACAGGGCGCCCGTGACGCCGGCAAGATGCGCCAGGAAGGCAAGGACTACACGGTGGCCGACGGCGACGTGATCCTGTTCCGTTTCAACGTCTGAGGCTTTCCCCCGTTTCCGGTGAGGGGGTTCAGATAATATCGCTGACGATCTTGACCAGACGCTGGCGCACTTCCTCGGCGATCTGTGACTGGGAAACGCCGCGTCCGCCGGCAAAAACGGCGATCTTCGTATGAACCACGCGGCGGAAGGGCTTGAAGGTGGGATCGTCCTCTTCCAAATCCCTGATCTTGGGGCTGTCGCTGAAGGTAATGCGCTTTTTCTTGCGTCTGCGGTCGAGGGTGCCGATGGTCACCTCGGCGATGATAATATAGGTGTCGTCCACCACATAGCTGCCGAGAATGGAGCCCAGGGTCAGGCCTGCGACGGCGCCGATGGGCGTGGCGCCGGTGCTGTCGGCCTTGTGACCGGCGGCGGCTCCGGCGGCGGCCCCGAGGAAGCCGAATTCCGTGGCGTAATTGTTCTGAATCTGGCTGCTGCGCAGGACGTTGAGGTCCACCTTGATGCCGAAATCGGAACCCTCATTAATATCGTAGCCCTTTCCCGCATAGGAAGAGGCGAGGCGGGTGCGGAAATTATAGAGGTCGAAGGCGGCATCGCCGGAGGTATTGCGCACCGTCACCTTGATGCTGTTATTGCCGAACTGGGAGGGGTCGATGAAGACGTTGTTTTCGATGACAGAACCGTATTGCAGCCCCGTCTTTTCCTCCCGCACCATGCCATAGCGGGATTGCGGCGCACAGCCGTCCAGCGTGATGAGGACGGGGATCAGTACAATGGCGGTCAACAATCCTATGGGGAATATGCGGGTCATTCCATTGGCTCCCTGAGTTCTTCGGTTTCTTCCTCGAAGCTGCCGCCGAGGCTTTCCTTGATGAAGTTTTTGACCTCAGAATAATGAACCGAGAAGTTCAGGTTTTCATAGCCATCCGTCACGTTGCTTTTGAATGTATTCACGCCCACCACCTGATTCTTAAAGAACAGAGGCCCCCCGGAATTGCCCTTGCTGATGGGGGTGTCGGTCTGGATGTAGAGTACCTTGTCGCCGCCGGGAATATTTATGTTCGCCACTTTCCGGACGGAGCTGAGGACGCCGCGGGTGATGGAGAACTCATGTCTATTGGGATGGCCGATGGCGTCCAGGCTGGTGCCCAGCGGCAGGGATTTTTTTTCGTAAAATGTTACCGGCTTGCCCCGGTTCTGGACCTTGACCAGCGCCAGATCGAGCCGCACATCGGTATTGATGACCTTGCCGAAGGTTTCCTGGTCGTCGAACAGTTCCATTTCTACGAACTTCGATCCCTCCACCACATGCCAGTTGGTGAGCACCACATCGGGCCGCACGTAAAACCCGGTTCCCAAGCCACCATCGGGGTTGTAAACCACCACCACGCTGTCGAAGCGGGGGTCGTTTCCGGTGGTGAAGCCATAGCTATTCGCGTCGTAATTGGCCAGGGCGCGGTTCTTGTCGGCCAACAGTTCCTCGCGCAGCTTGACCAGTTTCGGCAGTTTCCGGGTCTTGCCCTGATTGGCCAGATAGTTGTCCACCAACAAAGAGAGCTTCACGTCGAGGGGCGCGTCCTCCCATTCGGTGACGTCTTTTTCCGTGTTGCCGCTGGCCTCGTTGGTGTCATGGTCGGGGTCGTCCTGGTGGACATTGTAAATCACCGAGAACACGCGGTCGTCGGTGATGTCGAAGGTGGACTTGAAATAGCTGCCGGCTCGGCGGTCGATGACGTAATAGTTCACCGTCATCACTTTCTTGGCCTCCATATGGGCCTTGTCGAAGGTGTATTTGTTGTAGACGGGCGTCTTGATGAATTGCGGGGTCTCCTTAAGCTCCTCCATGGATTTATTGACTCCGGCGTTGGCGGCGATAACGCCGAGAATTTTCGCCAGCCCCTTAAAAATAGCCGCCGCCGGCGTGGTGGAAGGGGATGTGTTCATGGAGTTCTGCATCTCGGTCGCCGTCCGTTGGTTCTGCGCCTCCATCACCTTCATCTTGGCTATGTCATAGTCGGGATTGGGCTTTTCCTCATAGCCGGCGAGATAGGTGGAGTGGATTTTTTCGATGTTCTGTACCCAGCGGCTGGCCTTGGCCAGGGCCACATCGAAAATGATGATGTAATCGGGGTTTTCGGCGCCGTCGGACAAGGCCTTATCGAGTTTGAGCGCCACCGTTTCCACCGGCATGTCCACTTCGATCTCGGCGGGGAAATCGATCTGTTTCTCGCGCAGCAGAGTCTTGCTCGTCACCTCCACGAAACCGATCTTCAGGGACGATGCGGAAGATGCCGAAAAGCCGCGCTTGGCGGCATGATTGAGGTTGGCGAGAACGATACGGAGGCTCTGGCCATCCTGATTCGGGGTTTGCCGCGACAGGGCCTCGAAATAAAGCCCGCTCAGCCGGTCATAGGAACTGCCCAGCATGTCCTTGGGATAGTTGGCGAGGAACCTCTCCAGCTGCGATGTTCCCGCCGTGGCCAGCTTGCCCTGGATGTCGTCGAAGTGGGCCATCATGAAGACGGATGGGTCGAGATCAACGGGATACACCTCGAAAAAAGAAGTATTGCTGAAATGGCGGAATGTCTTGAAGGCGGCGGGGGCCTCATCACGCAGCACGCAGCCGGGTGGTGGTCTCCTCATAAAGAGCGCGTAGCTGTCCGGCCTCGGCGGCGCGGAACTCCGGCTCTGCGAGCATGGCGATGGAGTCATACTCCTCAAGAGCTTGGCCAGCGCCGTCCATGGCCGATTTCGCGCCCGCCCAGCTTTCTTTCGATGGTGATGAGGGAACCCCCCGCAGAGTGCCAAGAGCGGTGGTTAGAGCCGGGGTGCGGGTCCGGTTCAGGCTGTTGGCAAGGCTCTTCAGATCGGCGGCGTATTTTTCCCGCTTTTCATCGAAAAAGGGCTTTTCGGAGATATAGAGGCCGGCGGCTTCCTCAAGCTTGCCCGCGGCCACCAGTTCTTTGAGATGATCGCCCTGGTCATTGAAAAATGTGTAGGACCTGGCCGCCGTGGCGGAGTCGCCTTGTGTGCCGGTGGCGCCCGGTTCGGTACCCGTCTGCGGCCCCTCGCCGCCCACGGTCTTACAGCCGGGAAGACCCGATGAGAGAATAAGGACGAGGCAAAGCCGCCCGATAAACACGGCAGGTGTTTGAACTCGTTCCATGTTCCCCCCGAACCGCATTTTCCCCTGATCGGCTTTGGAAATGACATGCTGTTTTAGACGTGATCTTAAAAACCAGTATGGCACGCAACAAAAAGTAGAGTAAAGCCCACCACTTACTCTTCGGCGGAAACCACCTTGTTGCGGCCCTGTTCCTTGGCCGCGTACAGGGCCGTGTCGGCGCGCTTGATCAGCTGCCTTATGGGTTCGCCGGGTTTGTAAGAGGCGACGCCGATGGACATGGTGATGGTGCCGTAATCCTCGCCCGATTGGCGGGAATGCAGTTTGCGTGTGGCGATGGTGGAACGCAGGCGCTCGGCCAGGCCCATGGCGTCCTTATGGGTGGTTCCGGGCAGGATGGTGACGA
>JADHSZ010000011.1 GCA_016776635.1 Alphaproteobacteria bacterium | reverse complement strand
ATCTGCGCCTTGTCACAGGCGAACATATGCCCGGTGCGGCCAAATCCCGTCATCACCTCATCGAAGATAATCAAAATCCCCGCCTCGCGCAGACGCTCACAGAGCGCGCGCAGAAATTCCGGACGGCACATGCGCATACCGCCCGCCCCCTGCACCAGGGGTTCGATGATAACCGCAGCCACCTCGCCGCCACAGCTATCGAGAACGGCGTCGATTTCCGCCAAGGCCTCGGCTTCTTTTTCCGGGGCGCCGTTATCACCCTCCCAGGTGGCGGCGAAGGGCAGGAACGTCACCGGCAGCACCAGATCGTCGAAGGGCGCGTAGAATCCGGTGGACGCCCCCACCGACATGGCGCCCAGGGTGTCGCCGTGATAGCCCCCGGAAACGGCGAGGAAACGCTTGCGCCCGGTCTCGCCCTTGTTGCGCCAGTACTGCCAGGCGATCTTCAGGGCCACTTCCACCGCCGTGGACCCGTTATCGGAATAAAATACCCGCGTCAGTTCTTCCGGCGCCAGCGCCGCCAATCGCGCCGCCAGCCGCGCCGCCGGGGCGTGGGTGAAACCCGCGAACATCACCTGCTCGATTTGTTTGGCCTGCTGCGCCACGGCCTCGGCGATGGCGGGATGGGCATGGCCGTGCAGCGTCACCCACCAGGAAGAAATGAGATCGAGGATGTTCCGGCCATCGGCGGTGCGCAGCCACGCCCCCTCGCCGGAGACGATCTCCGGGGCAGGCGTGGCGCTGCCTGCCTGGGTGAAGGGGTGCCACACATGGCGCAGATCGAGGGCGGAGACATTTTCTCGCTCAAACACGGGGTGTTCAGCCATGGCCGCCCCCGGCCACTCCAACAGAACCGCCCTCCATAAAACGGGGCGGCGAATTCTTCGCCAGTTGCGCCATGGCGTCCGCATCCAGGGGATCGAGATGGGGAATCTCACCGATCACCGCCACCTCTCCGAACCGTTCCACGGCCTCACGGTTGGCGGAGCCGCCTGGACCACGGTTGGCGGCGTCAAGAGGCCCGCAGAAAACCACTCCGGCAATTTCCAGCCCGCGCGCGCGCAGGGCTTCCAGGCTGAGCAGGGAATGATTGATGGTGCCCAGTGCTGTGCCCGCCACCAGCACCACCGGCAGGCCCAGATGCCTCATCAGATCGGCCATCACCAGCCCCTCGCCCAGCGGCGCCAGCACCCCGCCGGCTCCCTCCACGATCAGCGTCCTGGAGCTCTGCGGCAAAGCAAACCCATCCAGCACAATCTCCACCCCTTCACGCCGCGCCGCTTCTTGAGGTGAGAGAGCCGCCTGCAATTCATGAACCGGCGCGTGAAAACGCATCCCCGGCAACCCGCTCAAGCGGCGCACCGTCTCGCTGTCGCCCTCCTCTTGCGCCAGCCCGGTCTGCACCGGTTTCCAATAGTCGCCGTCGAGGGCGCGCACCAGCCAGGCTGAAACCACGGTCTTGCCGATAACGGTATCGGTGCCGGTGACGAAAACCCCTTTCATCACAGCTCTTCGTCCCTGGTGAAGAAGCCATAAAGCACCTCATAGGTGACGCCGAAGCCCTCCCCGTTCTTTCCCTCCCCGTTCTCGCCGTCAATCTCCCGCAACAGGGCGCGCATCTCTCCTGGCGAGCGCGGTTCATGGTCGGAGTCGGGGACGCGGGCGCCGATAGCCTTCAATTCATGCAGGAAGTTCTGGGCCGATGGATGGCGGCGGACAACACGCGCCTGTTCCACCCGGCCGCTTCCGCCAATGGTCGCGGTGGGCCATAAACCATCCAGCTCCTTGGCCGAGGGAAAAGAGGGAACGCCGGTCTCCACGCCATGATCTTCACAAGCCGCACACCACTCGCCGAGGCTTCCCGCCCCCAGCATGGTAAAGGCGAGCCGTCCGCCGGGGAGAAGACAGCCCGCAAGTCTCTCGATGGCGGCGGGCAGATCGTCAAACCACTGGAACACCAGGCTGGCGGCGATCAGGCCGTACTGTTCCGTCAGCCCCGGAGCCTCGCCGTCCATGACGGCGAAACCGGCATCTTTAAGGGACTCCCCGAGACGGTCCCGGCATTTCTCGAGCATGGGCGGCGAAATATCCGTAAAGAGACAGGGCGTATCTCCCAACCATTCTTCCAGGGCCACGCCTAAAAACCCGGTGCCGCAGCCGATTTCCAGATAACAGGAAACACCCCCTCCCTCTAACGTCCCCTGCTCTGTAATTTTTTGCGCCAGATCATCCGCCACCTGGCGTTGCAGAACGGCATGGCGGTCATAGCTCTCGGCGGCCTCGCCGAAGGCCTGCGCCACCTCGCGCTTGCGCTCCATGGCGGGGGTGGTCTCGACGCAGGCCTTCTGGGCCGCAGAACCACTCATGACAGCTCGCCTATGAAGGCGCGTAAATGATCGGCGCACCATTGGGCTTGGGTCTGGGGCAGCCCGTGATCGCCGCCGGGCGCGCCATGGAGCACCGTTCCCGGCCGCCGCCCGTATATCTCCTCGCTCAGCGCCCAGGGCACGATCTCGTCCTCCTCGCCGCCCAGCGCCAACAGCGGAACCGTTTCGGCGGCCAGGGAGTCGCGCAGATCCCACTCTCCGAGCCAGTCCAGCCCCTCATTCAGCCGCGACTCATCCAGCCTCTTACCATCCCCCTCAGCCACCGCACCGACGCCACAGCGGCGGCGGAAATCATCCACGGTGGCCTGGGGTTCCCGCTTCATGCGCGCCGCCATACGCTCGAGAATGCGCGGCGCCACGCCATGGGGATAATCCGCCGCGGCGGTAAAGCGCGGCATGCCGCAAACACTCACCAGAGCGTCCCAGGCAAAGGGACGCTGCCGCAACAGCCACATAAAACCCAAAGAATGGCCCACCGCCACCACCGGTGCCCCAGTGATCGCGGCCCCCTCGGGACGGGCCTCTGCCGGATGGCCGAAAAAGCCGAGGTCGTGAACCACCGTTGCCACATCTCCCGCCATGTCTCCCAACAAATCGCGCAGGGGAGTCCAGACTCCCGCATCGAATCCCCAGCCATGGACCAGAACCAGCTGTACCGCCATCACGACACGGCTCTTTTCGTGGCGCGCTTTTTCATATGCGAGCCCGAAGACTCACACCCCGCCAGCCGAACCACCGTCTCCGCCAGCCGCGCCAGATCGTCCTCCCCGTGAACCGCGGAAAGGGCGATGCGCAGACGGGACGTGCCTTCGGGAACGGTGGGGGGGCGGATCGCCACGGCGAGAAATCCTTCCTCTTCCAGCGCACGGGAAAGCGCCAGTGCCGCCTCGTCATGGCCCAAGATCAAGGGGATAATCTGGGTGGTGGACGCGCCGCAATCGAGTCCCGCTTCGCGCCATCGGGCGCGCAATTCATCGGCCTTTCGCAACAGCCCCGTTCGCGCCGCCTCCATTTCGGGAATCAGGTCCAGCGCCGCATCCATGGTTCCCAGAACCGTCGGCGGCAGGGCCGTGGAATAGACCACGCCGCCGCAGCGATTGACCAGATAGTCGCGCAACGCTCCCGAACAAGCGCAATAAGCCCCAAACCCGCCCAGCGCCTTGCCGAAGGTACCCATCACCAGATTGGCCGCGCCCGGATGGTCGGCGCTCATCCCGAAACCGTCCTTGCCCAGAACCCCCGTGGCATGGGCCTCGTCGAGATAGAGGAAGGCGTCGAAGCGGCTTGCCAGATCGCCCAGGGCGGCAATATCGGCACAATCGCCGTCCATGCTGAAAACCGTCTCCGAAAGGATAAACACGGGCGCATTCTCCGCGGCTTTTTCTCCGCCGGCTGTTTTCGCCGTCAGCAATTCTTCAAGATGCCCCATGTCATTGTGGCGGTACCGTATCTGGCGTACGCCCGCGGCGTTGCACCCGGCATGAAGGCTGGCATGGTTGAGACGGTCGGCGAAGACCAGCGGTTGCAGCCCATGAACCTGGACATCCAGCAAGGCCGGCAGGATCGAGGCATTGGCCTGATAGCCCGAAGCAAAGACCAGGGCCGATTCCGTTCCCTTGCCGCGGGCGAGTTTCTGTTCCACCCGGGCGAAGGGCTCGAGAGTACCGCTCACCAGCCGCGAGGCGCCGCTGCCCGCGCCCCAGCGCTCTCCCCATTGGGCGCTTCGCTCGATCAGTTGGGGATGGCGGGACAGCCCGAGATAGTCGTTGGAGGAGACATTCACCAGTTCGCGCCCGTCCACCATCACCCTTCCGGGAGGCAGCGGCGATTCCCCGGAATCACCGGGGGCCGCGAGTCCAACCTCGCGCAGAACCCGGCGCCGTCCCGAATTCTCCAGCCCGTTGCAAAAGGTAGCGAAGACACGCTCCGGCGTCACCGGCATCACTGGCACCTCTACGGCCCCGACCCGCTCCGAAAAAAGCCCGCTCCGAGAACAGCCCGCTCTGAGAAAAGAAAAGACCCCTTCTTTTCTTGCCTCAGGCCCGAGATGTCAATTACCGGGATAGATTCTGGAGGAATTCGCGGTCTCAAGCGGTTCGCGTGGAGGGCGGAGGCTTTACTCCTCGTCGCCGGTACGGCGTTCCATGCCACCCGGCGGACCGGCCACGCCACGTCCCGATGTGGTCAGGGAATCGCTGAAGAAGCGGCCCAGGAAAACCAGCGACTCGACAATTTTTTCGATGTCTTCCTTGGTGTGGTCCTTGTCCTTGAGGGCGGCGATCTGGTTATTGAACATATCCACCATCACGTTCCTCAGCTCCACGCCCTTTTCCGACAGCCGCACCCGCACCGAACGGCGGTCATGGGGGGAACGCTCCTGAATCAGATAGCCGTGCTCCACCATCTTCTTGAGGTTGTAGGAAACGTTGGAGCCAAGGTAATAGCCGCGATGGGTGAGTTCCCCCACCGTCACTTCCTCACCGGCGATGTTATAGAGGATGATGGCCTGGATATTATTGATATCCTGAACACCCACGCGGTCCAGTTCGCTCTTCACCACCTCGAGAAACTGGCGGTGCAGACGCTCAATCAGATTAACCGCGTTAAGATAGGTTTCTTCCACGTAACCCCCGTTTTAAATTAATTGATCACAACGCGTTTAAATTAATGAAAAATACCGGCAAGGCGGAACGTCAATTTCCGGAGATTCCCCGGCGTCCCCGTTAACCCTGTTACGAATGAAACATACTTTAGAAAATTTTACGAAAGATCAATACTTTCCGTCAGTTTCGCTTAATTCAACACTCTCTTAGCGAGTGGCCCCCCGATCATCCCGAATATCATTCCAGGCGCCATTGCTCATCAGATTTGTGAGTCCATGGCCTGGTCATCATATGGCGGAAAATAGGAAATATTTATATTGTATAGGATATACCTATAGTCCTATGGTGGTCCCCATGATATTGGAACAATGACCCTGATATGACCCTGAAATTATGACCTTGGGAAACCGCATCAAACAAGCGCGGGAACGGGCCGGACTCTCGCAAACCCGGCTCGCCGCCCTGATCGGACTGCGCCAGCCCACCGTCTCCGACTGGGAGCGCGACGAGGTGGAGCCCACCCGGGCCAATTTGCGGGCCGCCGCCATCCAGCTCGGCGTCTCTCCCAACTGGCTCGCCTTTGCTAATGATGGAACAGACGAGGCCCCGCAAGATAACGGCGAGGCTCCGGACCCAAACCGCCCTCCCCGTCCCGGCCACGCGCGCAACGGCCCTGGCCACAACCCCGGGGGCTTTCCCCGCACCCGCATGCGCCGCAACCGCGCCCACCCCTGGCTCCGCGCCCTGGTGCGTGAAAACACCCTCGGCGCGGATGACCTCATCTGGCCGGTTTTCGTGCGCGAGGGCACAAACAAACGCACCCCCATCCCCTCCATGCCCGGCGTCGAGCGTCTTACCGTGGACCTGCTGGTGAAAGCCGCGGGCGAGGCCGCCGATCTCGGCATTCCGGCGTTGGCCCTGTTCCCGGTGGTAGACAAATCCCTCAAGAACGAAGAGGCCAGCGAAGCGCTGAATCCCGAGAATCTGGTGTGCCGCGCCACCGCCGCTCTCAAGGCCGCCCATCCCGGCATCGGCGTCATCTGCGACGCGGCGCTGGACCCCTATACCTCCCACGGCCAGGACGGCCTGTTGCGCGGCGGCGAGATAGTCAATGACGGGACCGTAGCGGTGCTGTGCCGCCAGGCGGTGGTCCAGGCCGGCGCCGGATGCGATATCATCGCCCCTTCCGACATGATGGACGGCCGCGTGGGCGCCATCCGTGACGCCCTCGACCGCGCCGGACACCAGAACGTGGCCATTCTCTCTTACGCCGCCAAATACGCCTCCGGCTTCTACGGGCCTTTCCGTGACGCCGTGGGTTCGGCGGCGGCGCTGGGCGGTGGCGACAAGAAGACCTATCAGATGGACCCCGCCAACAGCGACGAGGCCCTGCGCGAGGTGGCTCTGGACATCGCCGAGGGCGCGGACATGGTCATGGTCAAGCCGGGCCTGCCCTATCTCGACATCATTCGCCGCGTCAAGGACGCCTTCGCGGTACCCACCTTCGCCTATCAGGTGAGCGGTGAATACGCCATGCTCAAGGCGGCGGGGGAAAAGGGCTGGCTCGATTTTCCCGCGGTCATGGCGGAAAGCCTCATGGCCTGCAAGCGGGCCGGGGCCGACGCCATCCTCACCTATGGGGCGCTGGAAATGGCCAAATCCCTCAAAGACACCTAAGTCGCCTCGATCCACTCCCGAATGATCGCGATCTGGTCGGCCTTCATCAGCGACGGCGCATGGCCGATACCGGGAAACTCCACCACCTCCACCTGCTTAGGCCCACGTTTTTGCATGGCCGCCGCCGTCTTCGCCGACAGGATGGGCGAGTCCGCCCCGCGCAGGATGAGCACCGGGCAACTGATAGCGTCCCAGATATGCCACAGCCGCAGAGAAAACAGGGCAAAGGGCAGCATCCAGCGCATCGGCTTGGCGATGGCGGGATCGAAGGCGAGACGGATGCTCCCGTCCTCAAGCCGGACACTGGAAACCTCCGCCAGCGCCCGCCACTGTTGCGGCTCATGGGGACCGGCCCCGGCATAAATAGAGCGCAGATGGGCCTCCACCTCTTCCATATTGGCAAAGCGGGGGTCGGCCCCCACATAGGCGCGCATATATTTCATGGGCTTGCGGGGGATCACCGCGCCCACATCGTTGAGAACAAGGCGGCGTAGCGGCGTCACCGCCTTGGCCGCCAGCATCATGCCCAGAACCCCGCCCATGGAGGTACCGATGACGGTGATCTCGGTGGCCTTAAGATGGGATATCAGCGCCTCGAGATGGGAGAAATACCGCCTTACGTTATAATCCTTGGGCCGCGCCAGCCATGCGCTCTTGCCGCGCCCCACCATATCGGGACAGACCACGCGGTATCCGGCGCCCGAGAGCGCCCGCGCCGGTTCATCGAAGAAACGCCCGTTACCGGTGAGCCCGTGCAGGCACAGGATGAGCCCCGGCTTGGGAGTGCCCCCTTCCGCAACTTGCGGTGCCCAGTCGGTATAGGCCATGGCGCAATGCCCTTCGCCCTCAAGGGTGCGCACAGGCACGGAAATATGCAATTCCTTCATGGTCATCCCCCGATGATAGACTATTCTCTCCGCCCCTGATCAAGTCCCAACCAAGTGAGACAACCCAAATGAGACCATCATGACCACCCCAGCCCCCCTTTCCGGAATTACCGTCATCGACCTGTCGCGCATCCTCGCCGGGCCGTACTGCACCATGGTGCTGGCCGAACTGGGCGCCCGCGTCATCAAGGTGGAAACCCCCGAAGGCGACGACGCGCGCCGCATCGGCCCCTTCATGGAGAACCGCTCGGCCTATTTCATGTCGCTCAACCGCGGCAAGGAAAGCATCGCGCTCGACCTGAAACGGGAAAGCGACCGCGACATCCTCCACAAGCTGCTGGAAAAGGCCGATGTGGTGGTGGAGAACTTCCGCCCCGGCACCATGGAAAAGCTCGAACTCGGCTGGGAAACGCTGCATGCCCGCCATCCCCGCCTGATCTACGCCGCGGCCTCGGGATTCGGCCACTCCGGCCCCTACAGCGAGCGCGCGGCTTACGACATGGTGGTCCAGGCCATGGGCGGAATTATGAGCCTCACCGGCCATCCCGGCGGCGCGCCCACCCGGGTCGGCACCTCCATCGGCGATATCGCCGCCGGCCTGTTCACCGCCACCGGCATCAACGCCGCGCTTTTTCAGCGCGAAAGCTCAGGGAAAGGCGTGAAAATCGATGTCGCCATGCTCGACTGCCAGCTCGCGATCCTCGAAAACGCCATGGCCCGCCTTGCCGCCACCGGCGAGGTGCCCGGGCCTTTGGGCGCGCGCCATCCCTCCATCACTCCCTTCGACGCCTTCGCCACCGGCGACGGCCATATTGTCATTGCCGCCGGTAACGACCGCCTCTTCGAGCGCCTGTGCCAGGCTTTGGAACGCATGGATCTCGCCACCAACGACCTGTTCGCCGACAACCACTTACGCACCTCCCACGCCGAGGCGCTGAAGGACGAACTGGAATCCGTTCTCACCACCAAACCCACCGCCCACTGGCTCGCCCTGCTGGAGGCCGCCGGGGTGCCCTGCGGTCCCATCAACAACATGGCCCAGGTCATGGCAGACCCCCAGATCGCGGAGCGCAACATGGTGATCACATGCGAAGACCCGGTGGCCGGAACCGTGCCCATGCCGGGCAACCCCATCAAGATTTCCGGGGTCGCCGATGGCGCCTCGCGCGCCCCCGCGCCGGAGCTGGACCAGGACCGGGAAAAAATTCTCTCGGAACTTTAAAAGCCGTCTTTAATGGCTTGTTTTTGAATCGTTTATTTTGAATGCACTACAAGGCAATCCGGCCCTTTCCCCCGGTTTGAGAAGCGCCCTTTAACGGCGGCTTTTTTCCCCCACATAAGAAGGTAGGAAACTTGGGCATCTCCAGGCGTCATCCGTGATGTCCAGGGAAAGGAGGTGTAACCATGACAAAGGAAAAAACACGCGAGGTGGTGGGCGTCTTCGATTCGGAAGAAGCTCTCCAGGGCGCGGTCGATGAACTGATGGTTTCCGGATTCAATCTGAGTAATTTGAGTCTTCTCGGAGCCATGGACCCGCTCTACGCCCATAATCATCAGTCCGTCCGCGAAATTGAGGATGATCCGGAGGCTCCCCTGACCGCTTACGCCGACCCCGATTCACGATTCGAGGCGGAAAGCGTCATTGGCGGGGGCTTCATCTATCTCGGCGCCATGGTCGCGGCGCTGGCCGTCATCTCCAGGGGTGGCGAAATGGCGAACGCCATCCCCGGCGTTGTCATCGCCGTTATCATCGGTGGATTCCTGGGATTCATCGTCAGTCGTATTCTCGAATGGAACCACAAGAGCCGTGTTCTGGATCAGTTCAAGCGGGGCGGCCTTCCGCTCTGGGTCAAGGTCACAGACATGGCACATTACCAACGGGCCTGCAGGATTCTCGTCAAGCACAACGCCAGCGACGTGCACCAGCACGAACTGCCCGACATCAAATTCGATTTCTCGGGAGGTGTTTCTCGCAAGATGAGCTTCCTCAACAACCATTATATCCAGGCCTTTCTGCCCTCTCTTAAAGGCAAGGCCGTAAAAAGCGACTAAACCGTTAAATTCGCCACCCCGGCATGACGGCGCCGTGCCGGGGTGGCGAATGCGCTGCGCCCCGCACCATATGAATAGCGGCATGAATGGCGGCCGCTCAGGCAGATATTTTTTCCGCCACCTTCTCCATGGAAGAAGTGTCCCGGTGCCTGGCGGCAATCTCGCGAAACTCACTCTCCACTTCAAGCAGGGCGTCCACCACAACCGGATCAAAATGACTCCCTTTGCCCTCGGCGATAATGCCGAGCGCCTTCTCGTGGGAAAAGGCCTCCTTGTATACCCGCTTGCTGATAAGGGCGTCATAAACGTCGGCCACGGCCATAAACCGGCCGGAAAGGGGAATCTCCTCCCCCGAAAGTCCGTTGGGATACCCTGAGCCATCCCATTTTTCATGGTGGGTGCCGGCAATTTCCCTGGCGAAACGGAGAAATGAGCTGCTGCCTTTTTGCTCCTCGGCCGCGCGCAGGGCCTCGGCCCCCAATACGGTATGGGTTTTCATGATCTCGAACTCCTCCTCCGTCAAAGACCCTGGTTTGAGAAGGATGGAATCGGGAATTCCCACCTTGCCGATATCGTGAAGAGGCGCCGACTTGAACATTAAATTGACGTTCTCGGGAGTCAGCACCGTCTTAAAACGCGGGTCTTTGGCCAGATGTGCGGCAAGGGCGCGCACATACCACTGGGTTCTGATGATATGGGCTCCGGTCTCGTTATCCCGGGTCTCGGCCAGGGAAGCCAAGGCCATGATCGTCACGTCCTGGGTCTCAACCAGTTCATTGGTGCGGTCACGGATGCCTTCCACCATAAGATTGGTATGCAGGGCGATCCTGCCGAATTCGTCATTGGTGCTGATGGGCACCCAGGAATCAAGGCGGCCACGGGTGGTTTCCTCCATGGCGTGGGTCTGGGAAACAAAGAATGTGTTCAGGTTGATCGAAAAGGAGCGGATGATATTGAGAATGTGAAGAAGAAATACCCCGATCACAAAGGCGAATTCCACGAGGATGATCCGTTTCGCGTCGGCGAAGGAAACCTCGCTGCCGACGGTGGACAGCCAATCCAGGTCCTTGGTGGTGAGAAGGAAGAAAACCACCAGAGTAAAGGCGATCCCCACCGAAGCAAACATTCCCACCTTGCGTGATACGGGGAAAAACCGGCCCTCGAAGGCCAGTTGCTCCCCCGTGGCCCTGAAGTGTTCAAGGATGCGCCGCTCATGCTCCAGAGAAAGGTCGATAGCCGCAAAGAATCCAAGCGCCATGAAACCTATGAGGAGTTTCAGGCCACTTTCCGCCAAGGGAAAGTCATAGAGGGCGGCGTTGTAGACGATCAGGAAAATGCCGGCACAGACAAAGAGGCCCGCATCGAAATAAAAGACCCGCCTGGTCTGGGCGCCATAGGGAGCATATGTGATAACCCGGTCCCAGAGGAAAAAACGCAGGGCGAAGATAATCGAGAGACCCACCAGAATGGGGATAGCCTGTTCCGGTCTCGAAAGACTCTCCACCAGCGGGCAAACTTCCGCCCCATAAACAAAGGTGGCGATCATCGCCGCCACGTAATGGGCCAATGCCCGGGCCTGGCCTTTGAGCGATTGCTTGCCCGCCAATGTCTCCCCGGTCAACAAAGCATCCATCCTGCTATCCTCCAAGCCTTACAAATGATCGCTACGGATCATTCGAGCCTATAGGTTTCAGAGCCCCAAACAACCCCGTAAGCCACCGCCTCACGACCTTGTGATCCCCCGTTATCTCCCGCTTTCGGGGAGCCTTGGCGAGAACGGAGAACCCGGCGTTACGTTGCACTTAAACCCGCAAAACTAAAGGGGACATTGAGAGGATTGATTTAAGGGGGCCGCATCATTATGGTGCCCACTCCTTTTTTCCGAGGTCGAATAATCCGACCCCACGTTATCCGCGGAAACACGCGGCATTTAGCACCCAGTCATCCCCACCCAATCATCCCCTAAGTCATTCGTTGTGAAGAGGTAAAATTAATGTCCCGCAAGTATACAGGTCACTTCCACGCATATATTCCCGGCCCCACCAATATTCCGCCGCGGATCTTGAACGCCGCCCATGTCCCCACCGAGGACATGCGCAGCCCCACATTCCCCGAACTCACCTTGCCCCTGTTCGAGGACTTAAAGAAAATCTTCAAGACCAAGGACGGCCAGGTGTTCATCTTCCCCAGCTCCGGCACCGGAGCCTGGGAATCGGCCATCACCAACACCATGTCGCCGGGCGACAAGGTGCTGATCTATCGTTTCGGCCAGTTCAGCCTGCTGTGGGTGGATATGTTCGAAAGATTGGGCCTCGACGTGGATGTGCGCGACGTGGACTGGGGCACCGGCACCCCTCCCGAAGACGTGGAAGCCACCCTTAAGGCCGACAGCAACCACGAATACAAGGTGGTCTGCGTCACCCAGAACGAAACCGCCACCGGCGTCTCCTCCGACGTGGCCGCCGTGCGCAAGGCCATTGACGCCGCCGGCCATCCCACCATGCTCTTCGTGGACGGTGTCAGCTCCATCGCCAGCATCGATTTCCGCATGGACGAATGGGGCGTGGACTGCGCCATTTCCGGCTCCCAGAAAGGCTTCATGCTGCCCGCCGGCGTCGGTCTCGTCTGCGCCAGCCAGAAGGCCCTGGAGGCCCACAAATCGGCCTCCTTGCCGCGCTGTTACTTCTCCTGGGAAGACATGATGAAGACCAACAAGGACGGCTATTTCCCTTACACGCCACCCACAACCATGCTTCACGCCTTGCGCGCCTCCATCGACATGCTCATGGAGGAAGGGCTCGACAACGTGTTTGCCCGCCATCACCGCATTGCCGAGGGCGTACGCCGCGCCGTCAAGGACGGCTGGGGGCTCAAGCTCTGCGCCAAGGAGGAAAAGTGGGAATCCGACACCGTCAGCGCCATCGTGGTGCCCGAGGACAAGGACGCCAAGGAAGTGATTGCCACCGCCTATAACAAGTACCATCTCTCTCTTGGTGCGGGTCTAACCCAGGTGGCCGGCAAGGTCTTCCGTATCGGCCATCTCGGCGATTTCAACGAACTGATGCTGGCCAGCGCCATCGTCGGCGCGGAAATGGCCATGCTCGACAACGGGTTTGATATCAAGCCCGGAAGCGGCATCGCCGCGGCCAGTGAATACTGGCGCAACAACTAGGGCCGGCGGAGATATGAGCAAACCTAAGGTCATCGTCACCCGCCACTGGCCCAAGGCCGTCGAAGACAAGCTCTCGGAGCTTTTCGACGCCACCCTCAATACCGGGGACACGCCGCTCACCGTGGCCGAGCTTCAGGACGCCCTGAAGACGGCCGATGCGGTGCTGTGCACCGTCACCGACAAGATGACGGCGGAAGTCCTCGGCGTTGACGGCAAACAGGCCAAAATGCTCGGCAATTTCGGGGTCGGCTTCAATAATATCGACATCGAGGCGGCCAAGGCCGAGGGGCTGGTGGTTTCCAACACCCCCGAAGTGCTCACCGACTGCACCGGCGATCTCGCCATGACCTTGTTGCTTTCGGTGGCGCGCCGCGCCGGCGAGGGCGAGCGCTATCTGCGCGCCGGTCATTGGGATGGATGGCGCCCCACCCACATGATGGGGACCAAGGTCACGGGCAAGAAACTGGGCATTATCGGCATGGGCCGCATCGCCCAGGCGGTGGCGCGCAAGGCCCATTTCGGCTTCGACATGAAAATCGCCTATTACGACCCCTATCTTGCCGATCCCGACACCGTCAACAAGACCCTGGACGCCGAAAGCCGCGCTTCCATCGAGGACGTGCTCGCCGATTCCGATTTCGTGTCCCTGCACTGCCCGGCGACGCCGGAAACCCGGCACCTGATGAACCCCGAACGTTTCAAGGCCATGCAGTCGTCGGCCTTTCTCATCAATACCGCGCGCGGTGACGTGGTGGACGAGGCGGCGTTGGTGGCGGCCCTGAGGGCGGGCGACATCGCCGGGGCCGGTCTCGACGTGTTCGAGCGCGAACCCGATGTCACCAAGGAACTCACCGAGATGGAAAACGTGGTGCTTCTGCCCCATCTCGGCAGCGCCACCCTGGAGACACGGGAAGGCATGGGATTTCGGGTCGTCAATAATGTGGAGGCATTCTTCGCGGGCAAGGAGCCACCTGACCGCGTCGCGTAGCCAATAAGGCCCACCTCGTCTAGGCTGCACCTTCGCATCGCCTGATCCCCTGGAGTCCCCCATGGCCTCACAGCCTCCTCCTGATTCCACGTGCCCCGATTCCCTGCGACAAAAGGCGGAATCCCTGTTTCGCGCGGGTGTGGACGCCGCCGATCCTTACAAAGCCGTGGCCCGCGTGCTGCAAATCCGCGACGGCGCCCTCCACATTCTCGGCGATGACGGCGATCCCGAAAATTCACGCAGCGCCCCCTGGAAACGGGTTTTCGTGGCCGCCTTCGGCAAGGCGGCGCTGGCCATGGCTAAGGCCGCGCGCGACGCCCTGCCGGCGGAGCTGTTCTGTGACCCCGGCCTCGCCGTCACCAATTACGAAAACGCCGCCGACGCCACGAATACGGAAGGCTTTACCGTGATGGCCGCCGGCCATCCCCTGCCCGACGCTGCCGGCGTGAAGGGCGCGCAAGCGGTGGCCGAGATGGTGGAAACCGCCGGCGAGGGCGATCTCGTGCTGGTGCTCATCAGCGGCGGCGGATCGGCGCTCATCCCCTATCCCGCCCCCGGCCTGACCCTGGGAGACAAAATCGCCACCACCGATTTGATGCTGGGGAGTGGTGCGGATATCGGCGCCATGAACACGGTGCGCAAACACCTCTCCCGTTTGAAGGGCGGCGGCCTGGCCCGGATCGCCGCGCCCGCCCAGCTTCACGCCCTGATTCTCTCCGACGTGCTGGGCGACGACCTTTCCACCATCGCCAGCGGCCCCACCGTCGCCGATGCCACCACCTTCGCCGATGCCAAGGGTATCCTCGAAGCCTCCCGTTCCTGGGACACGGTGCCGCAAGCCGTGCGCGCGCATATTGAAAAGGGCGTGGCCGGCGAGCGCCAAGAAACCCCCAAGCCCGGCGATCCCCTGTTCACCACCACCGCCAGCACCCTGGTGGGCAGCAACGGCGTCAGTCTGGCGGCTCTCTCCGGGGCCGCGCGGGATGCGGGATGCGAAGTACAGGTGTGGAACGAATGCCTCACCGGCGAGGCCCGCGAAGAGGCGGAGAAATGGGTGGCCGCCGCACTCGCCGCCCAAAACGAGCGCGCCCAAGACGAACATGGCGGCACACCCCCGGATACGCCGTTAGCCATGGTGGCGGGCGGCGAAACCACGGTAACGCTTAGCGGTTCGGGGCGCGGCGGGCGCAACCAGGAAATGGCCCTGGCCTTCGCCATCGCCGCCGAAAAAGCCGGGCTTTCCGGGGACTGGGTCTTTTTGAGCGGCGGCACCGATGGCCGCGACGGTCCCACCGACGCCGCCGGCGGGATAGTAAACGGGGAAAGCTGTGAGCGTATACGTAAAGCCGGCATCGATCCGCAAGCCCACTTGGCCGACAATGATTCTTACGCGGCGCTGAAGGCGTCGGGCGATCTTCTGATGACCGGCGCCACCGGTACCAATGTGGCCGATCTCCAGATTTTGCTGCTCGCCTGAGACGGCGCCCCGGTGATAGATTCCAGAGATACATTCCGGAGATAGATTGGGGAGACTCTTAAGGCTAAATTTCGTATAAAATCCCGTAAAATCGGAACCAGACTTAAAAATCAAACGGAGCGCCACGCCGCGATTGCCCCTTTCTTCCCATAACGGACTAAGTTTTAATACGCCCCCTTTATTGCCACGAAAGAAGCGCCCCCGCCCCGCCCGCCAATAATGACCCGGCTTTCACTCACCATGAATCACATTATCCCTAGGAAACGCCCATGCTTGCCATAGTCGGCGCCCTTATTGTGATCGCCTCGGTTTTTGGTGGCTATGCGCTCGCCGGGGGGCATCTGGAAATCCTCTGGCAGCCCTTCGAAGTCATCATTATCTGCGGTGCGGCGCTGGGCGCGTTCGTCATCTCCAATTCCATGAAGATCATCACCGGGACCTTTACGGCGCCGATCAAGCTTCTCAAGGGCGAGAAGTTTAAAAAGGAAGGCTATCTCGAACTTCTGGGCCTCATGTTCACCATTTTCAAGCTGGCCAAGTCCAAGGGCATGCTGGCGCTGGAAACCCATGTGGAAAACCCCAAGGAAAGCGACATTTTCAAGAGTTTTCCCACCTTCGGCGAGGACCATCACGCGGTGGAATTCCTCTGCGACTATCTGCGCCTTCTGACGCTGGGCACCGATAACGCCAACGAGATCGAGGCCCTGATGGACCTCGAGCTCGACACCCATCACGAGGAAATGGAAAAAGTCTCCGGCGCCATTCTGGCCGTGGGCGACGCCCTGCCGGCATTCGGTATCGTCGCCGCCGTTCTCGGCGTCATCCACACTATGGGCATCATCAGCGAGCCGCCCGAGATTCTCGGCCACGCCATTGGCGGCGCCCTGGTGGGAACCTTCCTGGGAATTTTCGTTTCCTACGGTTTCGTGAGTCCCGTCGGCATAGCGGTGAAGGGCCTCGACGAGGCGGAAGCAAAATACTATTTCTGCATGAAGGCCGGGCTGCTGGCCTATATCCAGGGCTACGCACCGGCCATCTGCGTGGAATTCGCCCGCAAAACCATTTACTCCAACAACCGTCCCACCTTCTACGAGGTGGAAGACGCCATGGATAGCCTGCCGGCTCCGAGCAGCGGCGGGAGTTAGTTTTGCGTCATGTCCGACGAACAACCCATCATCATCAAGAAGATCGTCAAGGGGCATGGCGGACACCATGGTGGCGCCTGGAAGATTGCCTACGCCGATTTCGTCACCGCCATGATGGCTTTTTTCCTGCTCATGTGGCTGCTCAACGCCACCACCGAGGACCAGCGCATGGGCCTGGCCGATTTCTTTTCGCCCACACCCGGCGCCATGCAGAGCACCACCGGCGGCGAGGGCATAGGCTCGGGCCAGTCGGTGGTCACCGAAGGTGTCTTCACCGAGGACAAAGCATCGCCCGGCGTCATGGTCATGATTGATCCCGTCGAGGCCGAGGAAGTCACCGAGGAAGAGGCCGAGGAGGTGATCGCCGAACGCGAAGAGGAACAGTTCGAGGAAGCCGAGGACGCCATCCGCGAGGCCATGGAGGAAACCCCGGAATTAAAGGAACTGGCCAACAACCTGATTATCGACCAGACCCCGGAAGGCCTGCGCATCCAGATCGTCGACCGCGAAGGCTCGGCCATGTTCAGGCGCGGCTCCACCTCGCTGACGCCCAAGGCCAAGGTCATCATCGAACAGGTGGTCAAGGCCATCGCCGCCATGTCCAACAAGCTCACCATCACCGGCAATACCGACGCCAGCCAGTTCGCGCGCTACGGCTACGACAACTGGGATCTCTCCACCGACCGCGCCAATTCAAGCCGCCGCGCCATGCTGCACTCGGGCCTCGATAAAAAGCGCATCTTCCGCGTCACCGGGCGGGCCTCCGAAGACCTGCTCGACAAGGAAGACCCCACCGCCACCATCAACCGCCGCATCAGCATCGTCCTGCTGCGCGATTCCTATCTCAAGAAATTCGAAGAGGTGGAGGAAACCGAGGCCGCCCAGGCTCTGGAGGAAATCGAGGCCGACGGTCTTGAGGTGGCGCCGGTGGAAGCCCCCGCCGAGCCCGGAGGGCGGGAATCGGAAGACGAGTCCGAAGCCGGGGACGTGCCGCAAGACGATTCCATGTCCATTGAAGCCCTTCCCGGAGACGCAGAGTCCGAAGCCGAAACCATGCCCGCCGAAACCATGCCCACGGATGAGTTCGCTCTCCCCGGGTCCGAAGCCATGGAATCCGCGCCACAGGATGAGGCCGAGCCCGAACCCGAAATCGAATTTGCGCCCACTCCCGAGGTCGAAGCCATCGAGCCCGAGCCCGAAGCCGAGATCAAATTCAACTCCTCCCCCGGGTCCGCCCCAGGTTCCGAAGGGGCGCGCCAGCGCCAATCAGCGACAGAATCCGCAACCGAACCCGAGGCCGAGTCCGACTCCTCCCTCGGAGATTTCTTCCAGAATCTGATGCCCGGCGGCGAAAAGAAACCGCAAATCCAGATCGACCTTAA
The DNA here is from genome assembly GCA_016776635.1 of Alphaproteobacteria bacterium. Classification (GTDB taxonomy): domain Bacteria; phylum Pseudomonadota; class Alphaproteobacteria; order UBA11136; family UBA11136; genus UBA11136. The sequence continues at coordinate 31,531 of JADHSZ010000011.1, read as the reverse complement.
CTGACCCCCCAACCCTATGACCGATCACCCGCCGCCCGTTCCCGTCCCCACCCCGGATTCCACACAATCCACGGAATCCGGATCGCGCTGGCACGACACTCCGCCCGACCCGCTGGCCGAACAGACCCTTTACCAAGGCGTCATGTCACGGCGCGTGCTTGCCTATCTGGCCGATGTGGTGATCCTCGCCCTGATTCTGACCGGCGCCTGGATGGTGGCGGTCACCGCCGGCATCGCCACTTTGGGCCTGCTCTGGCCCCTGCTGTGGGCGGCCATCGCCTGCATCCCCTTCGCCTATCACACCCTGCTTATCGGCGGCGCGAAATCCGCCACCCTGGGCATGCGCCTGTTTGATATCGAGGTCCGGGACTGGGAGGGCGCCCGGCCCAACCTGCTGCAAGCCGCCTTCATGACCGCCGTTTTCTACATCTCCGTGGGCATCACCGCCTGGCTGGTTCTGGTCATCGCGCCCTTCAACACCTATCATCGCACCCTGCATGATTTCGCCACCCGGTTGGTGGTGGTGCGCTCTCCGCCGCGTGCCGCCGCGCCCTCGGAACTGACGCCGTAAATTAAGACGAAGAAGTTGTTATGACCCGGTTTCCCACGAGCCCGGAGGGCGGCAATCAGAAACCGAGACACCCACAGAGATTGCTATGACTCGCTTTCCCACGAGCCCGGAGGGCGGGAATCAAAAACCGAGACACCCACAGAGATTGCTATGACTCGCTTCCCTATAGACCTGTCACAGCCCTTCTACCGCACCTTTCCCCTGCCCTGCCCCTATATAGAGGGGCGCATGGAACAGCGCGTCTTCACGGTGCTGACGGGAAGCGATTCCGGCATGCTCTTCGACCTCCTCTCGCGCGCCGGGTTCCGCCGCAGCCTCGATACGGTCTACCAGCCAAGCTGTCCCGAATGCGAAGCCTGCGTGCCGGTGCGCATCCTCGCTGCCGAGTTCACGCCGGGCCGCACTTTTCGCCGTGTGCTCCGGGACAACCGCGATTTGCGCGCCGAACTGCTGCCGGCCCGCGCCACCCGGGAGCAGTACCAGCTCTTTTCGCGCTATCTCAAATCGCGCCACGGCGACGGTGAAATGGCCGCCATGAGCTGGGAGGACTACCTCTCCTTCGCCGAAGACACCCCGGCCGAGACCTTCATCGCCGAATTCCGCCTCCCCGCGACGGACGGGGACAGCCCGGAAAAAACCGAAGAGGGCGGCGAACTCCTGGCCGCCTGCATCGTCGACCGCCTCGGCGATGGCCTCTCGGCGGTCTACAGCTTCTTCGACCCGCAAGAAGAAAGCCGTGGCCTGGGCAATTTCATGCTGCTGTGGCTGGTGGACAAAGCCGCCAAGATGGGGCTGTCCCACGTCTATCCCGGCTACTGGATCGCCGACTGCCAGAAAATGTCCTACAAGACCCGCTTCCAGCCCTTAGAACGGCTCGCCAAGGGCGGCTGGAAACCCTTCGCCGAGGAAGAAGCCCCCGAAGAAACAGCCCCCGAAGAAACACCGGGGGAACCACCAGAATGACCGCCCGCCTGCTTACCACTCTCTCCTCTCTGTGGCGCGGCCTGCGACACGCCACCGGCGACGACGCCTATGAACGCTATCTCGACCACTGGCGGACAGACGATACTCACGATGAAGAAGAGCCCCTCGACCGCAAGACCTTCCACGCGCGGCGCCTCGACGAAGACTGGAACCAGCCCCGCCGCTGCTGCTGACATGAATACTAACAGGGGCCAGAGTACGTCGGCCCCCAACAAGAGGGCCAGAGTACGTCGGCCCCCAACAAGAGGGCCAGAGTACGTCGGCCCCCAACAAGAGGGCCAGAGTACGTCGGCCCCCAACAAGAGGCCTCTTCATGGCCGATAAAAGCCTAACTCCCAAGGAAAAGCTCATCTGGACGGGGATCGCCGTGCTCGGCGCGCTGGCGCTGGGCGGTGTCGCCATCCATCGCGGCGAAACCATCAACAGCGCCTGGCTGGTGGTGGCCGCGGTCTGCGTCTATGCCCTGGGCTACCGCTTCTATTCCGCCTTCATCGCGGCGAAAGTTCTGGCTCTCGACATCAACCGCGCCACCCCGGCGGAGCGCCTCGATAACGGCCGCGACTTCGTGCCCACCAATAAATGGATCGTCTTCGGCCATCACTTCGCCGCCATTTCCGGCCCCGGACCTTTGATCGGCCCCACGCTCGCCGCCCAGTTCGGCTATCTCCCCGGCACCTTGTGGATACTGGTGGGCGCGGTGCTGGGCGGCTGCGTCCAGGATTTCGTCATTCTCGCCTGTTCCCTGCGCCGCAACGGGCGCTCGCTGGGCCAGATGGCGCGCGACGAACTGGGCCCCATGGGCGGCGCCGTGGCGCTCATCGGCGTCATGGTGATCATGATCATTCTTATTGCCGTGCTGGGTCTCGTGGTGGTGAAGGCCCTCGCCCACAGCCCCTGGGGCGCCTTCACCGTGGGCATGACCATCCCCATCGCGCTCTTGATGGGCTTCTACATGCGCCATATCCGCCCCGGCCGCGTGCTGGAAATGACCCTGATCGGCGTGGTGCTGCTGCTGTTCTGCGTGCTCGCCGGGGGCTATGTGAACCATCATCCCGGCCTCCACGCCGCCTTCGATCTCGGACCCGAGACCCTGGCCTGGATCATCATCGCCTACGGCTTCGCCTCGGCCACCCTGCCCGTATGGATGCTCTTGGCGCCGCGCGACTACCTCTCCACCTTCATGAAGCTGGGCACCATCTTCCTGCTGGCCATCGCCATCGTCACCCTGCGCCCGGAGATGCACATGCCCGCCATCACGCCGTTTATAGACGGCACCGGGCCCATCTTCGGCGGCAAGGTCTTTCCCTTCGTGTTTATCACCATCGCCTGCGGCGCCATTTCCGGCTTCCATTCCCTGATCGCCAGCGGCACCACGCCCAAGCTGCTCACCTCGGAACCCGACGCCCGCATGATCGGCTATGGCGCCATGATGCTGGAATCCTTCGTCGCCGTCATGGCCATGATCGCGGCTTGTGTCATGGAGCCGGGCGTTTTCTTCGCCATCAACAGCCCAGGGGGTGTTGTGGGCTCTCTCCCCGCCGAAGCCGTCGCCACCATTTCCTCCTGGGGTTTCCCGGTGACCGTGGAGACCATGGACACGCTGGCCCGCGAGGTGGGCGAGACCACGCTCTTTGCCCGTACCGGCGGCGCGCCCTCTCTGGCCATCGGCATGGCGACGCTGTTTTCGGGGCTGTTCGGCGGCGCCTTCATCGCCGTCTGGTACCACTTCGCCATCATGTTCGAGGCCCTGTTTATTCTCACCACGCTCGACGCGGGCACCCGGGTGGGCCGTTTCATGCTCCAGGACTTATTGGGCAACGTGGTCCCGGCCTTGGGCCGCACCAGCTGGTATCCAAGCGTCTTCATCACCAGCGCCATTGTGGTGGGCAGTTGGGGCTATTTCCTGTGGACCGGAGTCATGGACCCCTTGGGCGGCATCAATTCCCTGTGGCCGCTGTTCGGCATTTCCAACCAGATGCTCGCCGCCATCGCCCTCTGCGTCGCCACCACCATCATCGTCAAGCGGGGCGGCCTCCGCTATGCGCTGGTCACCGGCGCGCCGCTGGCCTGGCTCTTGATCGTCACCTCCACCGCCGCCTGGGAGAAGCTGTTCAGCGACGAATTCCGCATCGGCTTCCTCGCCAAGGCGCGCATCTTGGGCGATCAGCTGGCCGCCGGGACGCTCTCACCCGAACTGGCGGAGAAAGCCCCGCAGTTGATTTTCAACGCCAACCTCAACGCCGCGCTGACGCTGTTCTTCCTCATGGTGATCTGGGTCATGGCGGTTGATACCGCGCGGGTGTGCACCCGCGTGGTCACGGGCGGGGAATACCCACCGTCGAGCGAGACGGTGTTTGAACCCACGCGATTAGGGCCTGATCTGGCGGCGATACCTGAGCCTACGCAGTTGTAAACTGCGTCGGTAGGGAGATTAAGTTAGGCGTCCCAAGAATTTGAACGTCTGCTGCAACGGTCTATTGAGCGGCGAACTCATGGTTACTTGGCTGGAGAGTTGGCGACCAGATAGTCGATGGCGAACTGGTCGGCTAGGTCTATGGCGATCTTACGAATGCCCGTATCGAGTTCGGGACGAACGCCAAGCCACACGTGGCTTTGCCAGACTGTGGCCGTGAGGGCAAGGCCGCCACGTCGCAACGCGACCTTGTCGATCAGACTCAGTTCACCGACAAAGAAGGTGCCTTTTACGCGATCCGGTTCAGGGATCTGGTATGTGAGAAGACGAAACTTGAGAATCGGAAAGCCTTCGGCCTTGTCCCGCGTAACTGGAACGCCCCTGAGGCGTAGTTGGAGCTCGATGGGACCCGTGAAGAACTCTTCGGCAAAGTGTGACACTACAGCGGTTACGCGAACGGCGGGCATATTCTTCAGGGGGGCAAGGTCTCCGGCCAAGACGCTCGTCGAAGAAGCAGCGAGTAGCGTGGTGATCACGAGGGCTACGATAGAAATCCGATGTGCATTAAATTTTTTCATCTTACCCCTTCCCTATAGCCCAACATTGGAGTTGAGCGGTCGTCTAAAGCAAGTCGATGGAACGACTGGTTAGAGCAGACCTTTGTCGCGAGCTTCGGCCTCGAGGTTCCACAACGTTTCATAACCGCCTATCGAAGGGTATTCAAAGGGCTGTTTGTCTGCGATGTTCGAAAGGTCGATGGTGTTGTTGCCGACGCGATAAACGGTTTTGTATTTGCTGTCGTAGATGGACCAGACGGGACATGCCGTTCCGTGGGCAAAGCAGCAGCGGATCATGTAACTCAACGCTGCCAAGTTTTCTCCCCGGCTGTTCTTGGGGTTCAATCTCCCACTCGACCAACCAGTGTGCTCGTGAATTGCTTCCCAAAGCGTAATTGCCACCGCACCGAAGCAAATGGAGATGTTGTTCTCCGCAACGACTTGAAGCTCTTGGTAGGTCTTGAACTCGTTGTGCTCCAAGCAGACCCGGCTGCCAGGGTCTTCAATCGTCAGGGCAATGTCGAAGTCCTCTTTCTCAATCGGGTGCATATCAAGGAAGTGCCACAGCTTGATTGCAAACGACAGCTGGTGAAACGCCGTGTCGATGTGATCGGAGTGTGTCATGCCATGAGGCTCCACGAAAATGATTGGATCGTTTTGCATAAGTTGTGGAAGGCCGGTTCTCGAACTATTTATCATAGCCCCCTTCCAGAAAATGTGTCACGAACGAATGGCGGCTCCGCGCGGTCACTGGCCGTTCGCAACCGAATTCCAGGGACACCTCACTAAATCTCTCCCTCTAAACTTCTAGAATTTTTGCGACAACAAACAAACTTGCCCATATTGACGCGCTTGCGAACCAAAGTTCGTAGATCGTGTGTTTCTTCCAGAAAAGCTGAAGAATCAGTGCAACTATTCCTCCTCCAAACAACGCTCCGAAAATTAAACCTATAACGCGACCAATCGTTTCCGCATCGAAAGAACCTAAAAACAATACAAAATAGATCGCTGTGACACCGAGAAGAACTAAACCCCATCTCTTTGCTTTATCGGTCATATCAAATCCCCACTTTGATCAGCGCACCATAGGTTGTAGGACACCTTACTAAATTAGCCTCCCCTTGCCTCTTTTTTCTCGGCCCGACTTACTCTTTTGGGGCCGACGTACCCTGGCCCCTCTGTCTCCCGAAGGTGCGAAGGTGCGAAGGGAGGCCCTGGGCTTTTTGTTTGATTGACTCTCTCCCCCCACGTTTAATTATGTAATTATGGGGACACCTTACTTAATTATTCCCCCCCCCTCCTCTGTGCCTTTTTTTGGGTCCGACGTAACCTGGACCCTGTGCCTCTGTGGTGATTCTTACTTTTTTAGACCCTGGCCTCTTTTTTGGGGGCCGACGTACTCTGGCCCCTATTCCCCTTGCAGTATTACGTTAAAAGGAATACCCTTAACGGATGATTGCGGGTTTTAAGTGCCGGGATTCCGAAAGCCTGTTCCATAACCGCGCCGTATCCCGCTTCCGGGGCTTCGAGAAATCGGCCCGGCGCAAGCTGTTGATCCTTAACGCCGCGCAGGCCCTGGGTGACTTGCGCTCGCCGCCGGGAAACCGGCTCGAAACCCTCAAAGGCAGACGCAAGGGCCAGCACAGTATCCGCATCAACCGCCAGTGGCGACTCTGCTTCGTCTGGACCGGCGGCCACGCCACCCAGGTTGAAATTGTCGATTACCATTAGGACACAAAAAATACAGAGGTTCGTCATGGCAAAGAAACAGCCCCCCCTTCTTGACCCCATCCATCCGGGCGAAATCCTGCTCGAGGAATTTCTGCGCCCTCTCGCCATCAGCATTAACCGGCTGGCGGGCGATCTCGACGTGCCCATCAGCCGCATCAGCAACATCGTCAACGGCAAGCGCGGCATCACCGCCGATACGGCCATGCGCCTGGGGAAATATTTCACGAACACGCCGGAATTCTGGCTCAACCTCCAGACCCATTACGAGCTCGAGGTCATGCGCCAGGACACATGGCCCGCGGTGGAGAGCCGCATCCGCGAGGCCGCCCTACAGAATTAAGTAAGCTGGCCTCTTTTTTGGGGGCCGACTTCTTTTTTTAGGCCCGACGTACTCTGGGCCGTACTCTGGCCCCGTACCCTTTTGTTGAGCGCCGACGTACCCTGGCGCTTCCCTTGTTGCGTGGATTGGGCGTAGGATGAGTGCGCGCAAATAGTTGTTCCATTTTTGGGGGAAAACCCATGCCCAAGACAGACATCACAAAACCCGAGAGCGAAGACCTGCACGAACTCAGCGACGAGGCCCTGGACCGGACCAATGACGCACAGGCCTGCTACGCTTGCTGCCCCGGCTGTTATCAGGCCGACTAACCGGCGCTAAGAGGAAAACCCATGCCCAAGACAGAACTCACCAAACCCGAGAGCGAAGACATCGCCGAACTCAGCGACGAGGCCCTGGACCGCGCCGGAGCTGAAAACGGGATATTCTGCCTTCACTGCAATTGTGGCCCCTGCGTGTCTCCGTCCGACTAACCGGCGCTTTGTTTTATTTCTCTGGCTGAAGGGCCAACCGGGTTGTCCTTCTCCGGCTAGAAGCCCATGACCGGACCCGATAATCTCTCCCCCCTCACCTGTATCGAGGATCTCGCGCGCCTCCCGCCACAGGTCATGACGCTGCTCTGCAAGACCGTGGACGGGGATACTCTGATGGTGGCGCTCAAAGGCGCGCCCGAAGACCTGCGCGAGGCCGTGTTCGCGGGCTTTCCGCCACGCCGCGCCGGTGTGTTCGCCGACACTCTCTCTGACACCTTGCCTGCCGTGGGCCCCGTCACCCCCGAACAACTCGACGAAGCCCGGCGTCAGGTGATCGCGGCCGCCAATATCCTGGTCACACTCAAGGACATGACCGACCCCTCTCCCTGAACATCCCTCCACCCTCGCCCCACCATCATCAATTTGGTGGCATCAAGCATCGAAGGAGTGCTTAGAGCATATCTTTCCCATACGGGATCATTTGACCGGGGTTATTTTGTGTTGTTACAAGGCCCGTGTCGCCGAATGATGTGGGACATCATGCAAGACACGGGAACGCAGTGCCGGCGCAAAAGAACCCGGCCTTCGGTGGGGTAAATCAGTCCCTCGGATGCGTTGCGGCGCTTGCTCGATGCCCCCACATCGCGCCGCGCGCCGCGTCTGCCCGAATGAACCGATTTACACCCATCAAAAATTTCCGTATGGGAAAAATATGCTCTAATAGGAAATCTCGGGTCAGCGGCGCTGGTGCCGGTTGACCCGATTCTGCAACGCGCCGAGAGGAGGAAAAGATGAAAATGTTACCTCAGGTATTATTTTGGTTGGGAATTGTTTCTATCCCGCTTGCCTGGATGCTGTGGTACTTGGGGCCGGGAATCGAATTCTTAAGGCCGGTCCTCAGCGGTATTGACGATCTTGCATTAAGAGCGGTCTTACGGGAAGCCCATGCCGAGCGGTTGGGAATTTGGGTCGGTATTTGGCCGGTAACCCTTTTGCTGTTGAGCCATCTCCTTGAAAAGAAAATGCAGGAATAAAGAACTCTGCGGCGGGGTAAAATAACGTAAAATCAATGGCTTGGGCAAAAAAGACCCCGCCTCGCATGTCTGCGGACGGGGATTTATGAAGATATGATGCGGTGATGCGGTATCAGGTTTCCGGCCCCACGGGATAGCAGTCCACGCAGAAGGGGCCTGAATAACAGGCCTGTGCGGTGGCGACCCGGTCCAACGCTTCGTCGCTGAGCTCGGCCACATCGTCGCTCCGGGGTTTCGTCACATCCGTCTTCGGCATGGGTGTTCTCCCTGATTAATCAGACGGCGCGCTATAACCGCTGGGGGGTGGCGCGGAGGGGCCGCCCTGACAGCAACACAGGCCCATCTGATTCGCGGCCCGGTCCAACGCTTCGTCGCTGAGCTCGGCCACGTCTTCGCTCTCGATTTTCTTTACGCCTGTTTTCGGCATAGCTTTTTCCCCTGATCAATCGCTAGGAGAGATACAGGACGGCGCGCAACCAGGGCCACCCTGACAAGAGCACAGAGCGGTGTGACTCTCGGCCCGGTCCAGCGCTTCGTCGCCCAACTCGGCCACGTCGTCGCTCTCGATTTTCTTTACATCTGTTTTCGGCATGGATTTTCTCCCCTGATTAGTCGGCGGGTTTAATCTGTGGGCCTACCCGAAACAGCCGCCCATGCAATTGGTGAGGAGTTCCGCTCCGGCCGCGGGCCGGTCCAACGCCTCGTCATCGAGTTCATGCAAGTCGTCGCTCTCGATTTTCTTGACATCCGTTTTCGGCATGGGTTCCTCCCATGGTTGAAATAAACAGGCCCCCACCCTAAACCCGATTGCATCGCCGCATCAAGGAAGGCGTCACACCCCGCGAAAATCCACCGCTCCCTCTTTTGGGGCCGCCGCACCTAACGTACCTGGCTCTATGAAAGCTCTTTCGCTTCGGGCTTGCCCTGAGGATCGAGATCCTCCTCGCTGAGCACGCTTTTGCGCCTGTCCTCATGGCCCGCGGAGATATCCTTCATCTCCGCCACCAGCTCCCTGATTTTTTTCACTCTCAGCGTCACCTCGCCGCTGATGGCTTCGGCCTCGGGCTTGTCCATATAGCCACGTACCCCGCCCAGGTGGCTGTCGATGGCGGCAAGATAGTCATCGAAGCTGCGCGGCCGCCGCATATAGGATTGATGCACGCTGCGCAGGTTGCCCACCAATATGCGGAACAGGGCTTTTAAAAACATGTCGGCGGCATCGAGTCTTTCGTCGAAATAGTCCCGGGACACACGCATCAGCACGGTGTCTTCCAGGGCATGGGCCGAGGCCATGCGCGGCGCATTGTCGATCATGGCCATCTCGCCGAAGAGCTCGCCCTGGGTAAGAACGGCGAGACTTATTTTCCTTGCCTCCGCGGCCTTGGTGATTTCCACGCTGCCCGAGTCAATAATAAAGGCGTCATGAGCGACGCCGCCTTCGCTGAAAATAATCTCGCCCTCGTAGTACAGTTTCTTCTTGGGGCCTTCGCCTTTGATTTTTTGCATGGGTTTCCTTAAATCCCGCCAACGGTGCCACCCCGTTAATATCGGGGCCGGAACCACCTTATCTACACTTTTATTAAGGATATCATAACGCTCCTCTCCCGCCGCCAAGGCCCCCTGTGGCTGGAAGAAACGCCGCGAAAATTAGAATCGATTGCTCTTGGGGAAGCCGCGCGGCGGCATGCGGCCGGCGGCGGCGCGCTTGCCCACCCAATCGGCCAGTTCCTTCTCGCCGCGTGTGGCCGGACCGCTCTTCCAGGTCAGCCCTTGCGCCAACGCGAAAGCCCGCACGTCGGAAAGCCCGCCGGATTTATATTTCTGCATGATGACGCCGCGGCCCCGCGTCATCACCGGCAGTTCAGCCAGCGGGAAAATGAGCAGCTTGCGGTTGGTTCCCACCGCCGCCACGGAATCGGCGCCCTTCGCCACCGGTACGCAAACTTTCGCCTCCACGCCGCCCGATACATTCAGCACCTGTTTGCCGTTGCGGGTCTGGGCGATGACGTCCGACTCGCTCACCACAAAGCCACGGCCGTCGCTGGCCGCCACCAATAATTTCCTCTCCGGGTCGTGCACCATGAGGTCCACCATGTCCTGGTCGTTGCCCAGCTCCATCATCAACCGCAGCGGCTCGCCATGGCCACGCCCGCCCGGCAACCCGTCCACGCCGATGGTGTAGAAACGGCCGTTGGTGGCGAACACCACCAGCTTGTCGGTGGTCTGGGCGTGGATCAGGAAACGCTCGCGGTCGCCTTCCTTATATTTCAGTCCCTCGCCGTCGGCGAGATGGCCCTTGGCGGCACGGATCCAGCCCTTGGCCGAACAGACCACAGTCACCGGCTCGCGCTCGATCATGGCTTCCAGCGGCACTTCCACCACATCGGGGGTGTCGCCGAAGGCGGAGCGGCGGCGGCCCAGTTCACTTTTTTCGCCAAAAGTTTTACCCAGTTCCTTGATCTCCCCGGCAATGGTTTTCCAGCGCGCCTGTTTGTCTTTCAGCAGCTTCTTGAGGCCTTTCTGTTCGGCTTCCAGGGATTCGAATTCCTCGCGGATCGTTATCTCGTCGAGCTTGCGTAAGCGCCGCAGCCGCATGTCGAGAATGGCCTCGGCCTGTAATTCGCTCAGCTTGAAGCGCTTCATCAGCACCGGCTTGGGCTCGTCCTGATCGCGGATGATTTTGATCACCGCGTCGAGATTGGCGTAGACCACCAGATAGCCGCCGAGGATTTCCAGCCGCCGTGCGATTTTCTCCAGCCGGTGTTTGGTGCGCCTTACCAGAACCTGGTGGCGGTGGTCGAGGAAAGCCTGCAACACCTCGCGCAGGTTCATCACCCGCGGCGTACCCTCACTATCCAGCACGTTCATGTTGAGCGGGATGCGGCTCTCCAGTTCGGTATGGCGGAACAGGGTCTCCATCAGGTGTTCGGGCTCCACGTTGCGGCTCCTGGGCTCCAGAACCAGCCGCAGGTCTTCGGCCGACTCATCGTGGATGTCGGCCAACAAAGGCAGCTTCTTGGCGTTCAAAAGCTCGGCCATCTTCTCCACCAGCCGCGCCTTGGCCACCTGATAGGGGATCTCGGTAATGACGATGCGGTACTGGCCCTGGGCCTGTTTTTCCACCTGCCATTTGGCGCGCAGGCGGAAACCGCCGCGGCCGGTGGCGTAAGATTCGAGGATGCTGTCGCGGGGCTCCACGATCTCGCCGCCGGTGGGAAAGTCCGGCCCCGGCATCAGGCCCACCAGTTTCGCCACCGTGGCATTGGGAAACTTGATGAGGTGCAACAAAGCGGCGCAGATTTCCCCCGCGTTGTGGGGCGGGATGCTGGTGGCCATGCCCACGGCGATACCCGCCGCGCCATTGGCGAGAAGATTGGGGAACCCGGCGGGCAGCACCACCGGCTCCTCCTCCTCGCCGTCATAGGTGTCGCGGAAATCCACCGCGTCCTCGTCGAGTCCGTCCAGCAACAATGTGGCCACATGAGTGAGCCGCGCCTCGGTGTAGCGCATGGCCGCCGCGTTATCGCCGTCGATATTGCCGAAATTGCCGTGACCCTCCACCAGCGGGTAGCGCTGGGCGAATTCCTGGGCCAGACGCACCATGGCGTCATAAACGGCGGTGTCGCCGTGGGGGTGGTATTTACCGATCACGTCGCCCACCACCCGGGCGCATTTCTTGAAACCGTGTTCGGGATCGAGCCGCAGCTGGCGCATGGCGAAAAGCAGCCGCCGGTGTACCGGTTTCAACCCGTCGCGCACATCGGGCAGCGAGCGCGAGGTGATGGTGGACAAGGCGTACGCCAGATAGCGCTCGCCCAGGGCCTCGGCCAGGGGCGTCTCTCTGATCTCGGCGGCGGCGCTTTTGGCGGTGGTTTTCTTAGTCATTTCCCTCTTTTGCCCCGGATGTCTCTAAATCCCCGGACATACCAGATAATGTAGACATTCCCCGCAGACGGTCAACAAATCGTATGCGGGCGGGCGGTTCGTCCCTGTGATGGGGGGCAAATACGTGGCGCCTCAGGAAGAACCCGGTGAGCGCCAGCCCCTGTTCCATCTGGCGGAAGGAGGGCGGTCCAGAATCGGGATGAGTGAGGAATTCCGGCAGGGTCAGCAATTTATCGCGATAGGGTTCCCCCGCTTCCGCCGAGACCGCGCGCCCGCTCTTGGGGGAGACGAAGGCCAGCCCTTGGCTGGCTCCGGTGGCGGCGCATTGGGAGAGATCGAGTCCGAACCCAAGATCGCCGAGCAGGCTCAGCTCCCACTGCACATAGGCTTGCGCCCAGCCCTCCCCTTCGAGTCCGGAAAGAAGAGTGAGAAAATCCTCGTAAATGTCCTCATGGGGTTCGCGCTCGGGCAGGGCCGTTTCCATCAGTGCACAGGCCGAAGACAGCCCCGCCAACCGCTCCGGCTCGTCGAGAAGACGGGCGGCGTGGTTGGTCACCAGTTCGCAAACGAAACCGCCCAGATGTTCTTCCAACCGCGCACGCCAGGCGGCGGAAACCAGATTCCCGCTCTGATAGATTCCACGCAACCGCCGCCCCATGCCGCCGCGCACCAGGCCTGCATGACGGCCATGGGCGCGGGTGAGCAGGGTGACAATGGCCGCCGATTCGCCGTGGCGGCGGCTCGACAGCACGATGCCTTCGTCGCGCCATTCCATCTAGCCGAATCTCCCGGTGGCGAGCCCGGTTTCAAACATCGAAATCGAGGCCGCGGTCGCGGTAATGGGCGCGGTTCTCGGGCCAGTTCTCCCGCACCTTCACATGCAGGAACAGGTGCAGCTTGTGCCCGAACATCTCTTCCAAGTCGGCCCGCGCCGCCGAACCGATGGCCTTGATGCGGCTGCCCCCCTTGCCCAGGACGATACCCTTCTGGCTGTCGCGGCGCACATAGACGGTCTGTTCCACGCGCACCTCGCCATTGTCCTGTTCGGTCCAGCTTTCGGTCTCCACGTCGATGGCGTAGGGAAGCTCCTGATGAAGCTGGATAAATGCCTTCTCGCGAGTCACTTCGGCGGCCATCAGGCGTTGCGGCATGTCGGTCAACTGGTCTTCGGGAAACAGCCACGGACCGGCAGGCAGCCGCGCGCGCACGGCCTCCAACAGGGCCTCCACGCCGTCGCCGTTCAATGCCGAAATCATGAAGGTTTCCTCGAACGCGCCTTCCTTGTTAAAGGTTTCGGCAAGTTCCAACAGCGTTTCCCGCTTCACCAGGTCGATCTTGTTGAGCACCAGCAGCGCGCGCCGTCCAGCCTTGGCCAGACCCGCCACGATGCGCCTGGCATCGCCGTCGAAGCCGAGCTTGGCATCGGCCAACAGCACCACCACGTCGGCATCCGCCGCGCCGCCCCAGGCCGCCGCCACCATGGCCCGGTCGAGACGTTTCTTAGGCGTAAAGATGCCCGGCGTGTCCACATAGACGATCTGGTCGCCACCGGTCACCGCGATGCCCAGAACCCGGTGGCGCGTGGTCTGAACCTTGGGCGAAACGATGGAGACCTTGGCCCCCACCAGCCGGTTGAGCAACGTGGATTTGCCCACATTGGGGGCGCCCAGCAAGGCCACGTAGCCACATCTTGTCTCAGGGTGGGTTTTGCCGCCGGGAGATGTGGCGGCGCTTTCTTTATCCGTCATCGCTCTTGCCCTCCGCCACCGTTTCCAACAACGACGTGGCCGCCGCCTGTTCGGCGCTACGTTTCGAGGCTCCCTCGCCCCGCGCCGGATCAAGGCCCGCCACGCTCACCTCCACCGTAAAGACCGGATCATGGTCGGGCCCTTCGCGGCCAAGCACGCCATAAACGGGCAGGCCCTTTCCCACTCCCTGGGCCCATTCCTGAAGCAGCGTTTTGGCGTCCTTGGGCGGGGCCGTGACCGCCAGCATGGGTTCGCTCCAATGGGCGGTGATGAATTTTCCCGCCGCCTCGAGACCGCCATCGAGGAACAGCGCCGCGATCACGGCCTCCATGGCGTCACCGAGAATCGCCGGATTATCACGGCCGCCGCTTTCTTCCTCGCCTTTGGAAAATCTCAGGAATCGGCCCAGTCCGATCTTGCCGGCGATCTCGGCGATGGTCTCGCGGCGCACCAGCGCCACATGGCGAAAGGCGAGATCGCCTTCCCGGGCCTCGGGGAAGCGGGCCATGAGAAGCTCCGCCACCACCAGCGACAGCACCCGATCGCCGAGGAATTCCAGCCGCTCGTAATCACCGTGGCCACCGGGACCACCGTAGCCACCGCTGACACTGGCATGGGTCACCGCCTCGCCCAGCAAGGAAGGCTCGGCAAAAGCATGTCCGAGAATGTCTTCGAGTTCCCCGAGATCGGGATCAGCCGCCATCGGCCATACCTTTAAGATTAGGTAATTTCCTGGAACAGCCTGCCATAGCGGATGGCGAAGGGCCATTTCCAGAACTGCCAGACTTTCGCACTTCCGTCCTGGGAAAAAAACAGTCTTTCGGCGCGGCCCACCAGATTAACCTCGGGCACGAAGCCCACCCCGGCTTGAACGCGGCTGTCCATGGAATTGTCCCGGTTGTCCCCCATGGCGAAATAATGGCCTTCGGGCACCAGATATTCTTCCGTGTTATCCATCTGCGCGCCGTCGGACATCTCGATGATCCTGTGGCTGCGGCCACCCGGCAGGGTCTCGATATACAACGGCATGCTCTTGAAATCGCCGCGCTTGTTGCGCATCACGTATTCGCCGATGCGCTTGCGCTCCACCATTTCGCCGTTGATATAAAGGCGCCCGTCGGTGACCTGGATGCGGTCGCCGGGCAAGCCGATGATGCGCTTGATATAGTCGGTTTCGTTGTCGCGCGGCAGCTTGAACACGGCCACGTCGCCACGCTCGGGCGGGGTAAAGTAGATGCGCCCCGGGATCAGCGGCAACCCGAAAGGCAGGGAATAGCGGCTATACCCATAGGAAGTTTTAGAGACGAACAGGTAATCCCCCACCAACAGGGTGGGCACCATGGAACTGGAGGGAATGTTGAAGGGCTCGTAGGCGAAGGTCCGGAAAACGATGGAAAGGAGAACCGCGTAACAGACGATCCTTACCGTCTCCCAAAATTCCCCCTCTTTCTCGTCCTGCATCAAGAAATCCACTTAATTATAGGTTTTATAAAGGTTTTATCTGAGCTCCAGAGCCGCGAGGCGTGGCGATGTAGCCATTTCCACGCGGACTCTGTCAAGCCGTTTCTCTTGAGCTCTAGAGCGGTTCAGGGTTGATAGAAACCATTTGACCGGGATGATTTTGTCCCGTGGCAAGGCGCGCTTCGAAATGCGATGCCTACGCATCGGATGAGGAGCGTAACGATGCCACGGGGCAAAAGAACCCGGCCGAAGGTGGGGCGGATCGACCCCTCGGAAGCGTTGCGGCGCTTGCCCGATGGTTCCGCATCGCACCGCGCACCGCGCCTACCCGAATGAACCGATCCGCTGCCATCAAATTGATCCCTGTCAGCCCTGACCCGCTCCCGTATCTCCGGGCATATCCCCGGGCATGGTCTCTGCTACCGCGGAGATAATGACGATGGCCTCGGCCATGGGCGATTCATCGCTGATGCTGAGTTCAATCATGGCCTTCATGCCCGGCGGCGTCATGCTTTCCAGACGCTGTGCCGCCCCCCCGGTCAAGGCCATGCCGGGCTTGCCCGAGTCGAGATTGACCACGCCGAGATCGCGCCAGAACACCCCCTGCCGAAACCCCGTGCCCAGCGCCTTGGCACAGGCCTCCTTGGCGGCGAAGCGCTTGGCGTAGCTGGCGGCGCGGTTCTTGCGCCGTTCCGATTTCTCGCGCTCCACCTCGGTGAAGACCCGTTCCACGAAGCGCATCCCGAAACGCTCCAGCGTGCGTTCGATGCGCCGGATATCCACCAGATCATTGCCCAGGCCCAATATCATGACGCTGTTCTCATGACCCAATTCCGGCGCGGGCAGCGTCCATGCGCCGCCGCATTTCGGCGACGGCGGCCTCCAGCCCCGTGAACACCGCTTCGCCGATCAGGAAATGGCCGATATTGAGCTCCACTAGATTGGGGATGGCCGCCACCGGGGCCACCGTCTCAAAACAAAGGCCGTGTCCGGCATGGCATTCCAGCCCCAGCTCCCCGGCCACCGCCGCGGCCTCGACGATGCGCTGTAATTCGGCCTCTCTCTGGTCTTCTCTCTGGTTTTGGGCGGCATCGCAATAGGCGCCGGTATGCAGTTCCACCACCGGCGCACCCATCTGGTGAGCGGTGCGCAGCTGATCGGGATCGGGATCGATAAACAGGGAAACCCGGATTCCCGCATCCACCAGGGTGGCGATGCGCGGTGCCAGATGAGCCACCTGGCCGGCCGCGTCGAGACCGCCCTCGGTGGTCAGTTCCTCACGCTTTTCCGGAACCAGACAACAGGCATGGGGCAGATGTTCCAGGGCGATGGCCACCATCTCGTCGGTGGCCGCCATTTCAAGGTTAAGAGGCAGGGAAATCTCGTCCTTGAGACGGGCGATATCCCCGTCGCGGATATGGCGGCGGTCCTCGCGCAGATGGGCGGTGATGCCGTCGGCCCCGGCGTCTGCCGCCATGCGCGCCGCGCGCAACGGTGAAGGCGTGTCACCACCGCGGGCATTACGCAGGGTCGCCACATGATCGATATTGACGCCGAGACGCAGCTTATGTTCTTGAGTCGTGGCCCCGGTCACGGCTGGGAACCCTTGCGCTTGGTTTCGATCTTGTGACGGCGATGGGCCTGATAGCCGGCCACCACGCGGCGCAGGGGAAAGAAGAACAGCGCCCAGACCACCAGGGCCACGGGGAATCCCGCGATCATCATGGGCAGGAACACCTCCCAGAAATTATCAAAAATATTGGTCATGGACAGTTCCGGCATCGGCGCGTCGCCGGCCTCCCGGCCCAGCATCCAGTTGCCGAGGTTATAAATTCCGGCCCAGATAAAGGGAAAGGTCCAGGGATTTCCCACTGCGGTGCCGATGGCCGAAGTCAGGATATTGGCGCGGATGATCCAGGCCACCAGCGCCGCCAGCAGGAAATGAAATCCCACGAAGGGCGTAAACGACATGGCCGCGCCACAGGCGAACCCGGCGGCGATGCTGTAAGGCGTGTCGGGCATTCTCTTGACCCGGTGCGCCATATAGATGCTGACCCGGCGCCAGCCCGCGCGCGGCCACAGGAACTCGCGGAAGTGATGGCCCGCATGGCGTTTTTGGCGGCGCTGGAACATGCTCCCTCCCCCTCAGACGCAGCCTGCGGGACTCACAGTCCGCAGAAAATCTATGCCACAGAACGCCTTCATCCTCTGGCGCGCTCCACGGAGTTGATGGTGGGCGTCGCCCGCAGAGAGGCGATGATATTGGCGAGATGCTTCACGTCCTTGACCTCGAGGTCGACGATGATCTCGAAAAAATCAGAAGCCCGGTTGGTGATCTTCAAGTTGGTGATATTGCTCATATTCTTGCCGATGGCGGTGGAAAGATTGCCCAGGCTGCCGGCTTCGTTGGAGAGAACCACCTGGATACGGCCCACATGGGATTTTTCCGCGGCCCGGCCCTGATCCCAGGTCACATCGAGCCAGCGTTCGCTCTCCTCGTCCAGCTTTTCCAGGGTTTCGCAATCGATGGTGTGGATGGCCACGCCCTTGCCCTCGGTCAGGATGCCGACGATACGGTCTCCGGGAATGGGGTGGCAACAGCCCCCGTAATGCACCGCCATACCCGGTGTCAGCCCCTTGATGGGAACCGCGAATCCTTTTTTCTTTCCCCGCACACGGCGGCTGATGGCCTTGGTCAGAGAGACTATCTTGCCTTCGTCATCGGCCAATATCTGATGGTCGGGATAGAGCTTGCGGATAACCTCCTGAGCCATATGGTCGCCATGGCCAACGGCAATATAGAGATCGTCCACGGTCTCATAGTTGAAATGCTTCAAGACCTTTCCCAGGGCCCGTTTGGTACAGGGCAGGTCTTCCTTGTCGAAGGCCTTTTTCAGGATATTGCGGCCGAGATCGAGAAACTGCTGGCGCTCACTGGAATGGATGAAGCGGCGGATACAGGACTGGGCCTTGCCGGTGACGACGATATTTTCCCACTCCGCCGACAGGCTGGGCTTTTTCGAGCGCACGATTTCCACCTGATCGCCGTTGGCCAGCTCCGTCTTCAGGGGCATCATCACACCGTTGATCCTCACCCCGACACAGGTATTGCCCACCTCGGTATGCACCGCATAGGCGAAATCCAGCGGCGTGGCGCCACGCGGCAGAGCGATCAGTTCGCCCTTGGGGGTGAAACAGAAGACCTGGTCGTGGAACATCTCGAGCTTGGTATGTTCCAGGAATTCCTCGGGTCCGGCGGCATTTTCAAGAATATCGAGAAGCTCCCGCAGCCATCTGTACTGCCGCCCCTCCATGCCCGGAATATCCTGTTTGTAGCACCAGTGGGCGGCGACCCCAAGTTCTGCCACTTCGTCCATATTCTCGGTGCGGATCTGGACCTCGATGCGCTGTTTCTTGGGCCCGATCAGGGCGGTATGCAGGGAACGGTACTGGTTGGGCTTGGGGGTGCTGATGTAATCCTTGAAGGTTCCCGGAACCACCGAATAGGCGCCGTGGAGAATGCCCAGGGCCTGGTAACATTCCTCCACCGTGTCCACCACCACGCGAAAGGCGATGATATCGGAGAGCTGTTCGAGCTCCACCGCCTTGCTGCGCATCTTGCGCCAGATGGAATGGGGTTTCTTCTCGCGGCCGGTGATCTCGGCCTCGAGACCGGCGCTTTTAAGGGTCTTGGCCAGTTCGCGGATGATCTTCTTGACCAGCCCGGTGCCCTCGTCGCGCAACAGGCTGAGCCGGGAAATGATGGACTGGCGGGCGTCGGGGTTGATCTCCTTGAAGGCGAGATCATACAGCTCGTCGCGGATTTCATGCATGCCCATGCGCTCGGCCAGCGGCGCGAAGATATCCATGGTCTCGTTGGCGGTGTGCAGGCGCTTTTCCGGGTTCGCAATATGGTCCAGGGTGCGCATGTTATGGAGCCGGTCGGCCAGCTTCACCAACAGCACGCGGATATCGTCGGACATGGCGAGCACCAGCTTGCGGAAATTTTCCGCCTGCTGGGTATGGTCGGACTGCAGCTCGATCTGGGTGAGCTTGGTGACGCCGTCCACGAGACGGGCGATTTCGTCCCCAAACATCTTCTCGATATCGTCCTGGGTAAAGCCGGTATCCTCCACCACGTCGTGGAGCAGCGCGGTAATGATGGAGGCGGTATCCATCTTCATGCCGGCGAGAATGCCGGCCACCTCTATGGGATGGGAGAAATAAGGATCGCCCGACGCGCGCAGCTGTGTGCCATGGGCCTTCATGGCGAACACATAGGCGCGATCGAGGGCTTCTTCGTCCACGTTTGGATCGTAAGCCTTGACGCGCTCTACCAGTTCAAACTGACGGACCATCCCGCCTCACCTCCACATATCCGCGACGGCCCACCATACACGGGAGCCACACCCCATAAAATGGGAAAGGAAATGGGAAAGGGCCAGGGGTCAAGGCCCAGAGTACGTCTAGGTGCTGCGGGCCTCAATAAAGAGCCCAGAGTGCTTCTAGGTACTGCGGGCCTAAAAAACTACGTCGGGCCTCAAAAAAGGCCCAGGGTACGTCTAGGTGCTGCGGGCCTCAAAAACTACGTCGGGCCCATAAATAAGACCCGGCGTTTAAGCCTTGTCTTTTGTTTCCTCCGGCGCATCGCCGGATTCCGCCGCAGACTCTTCGTTCTCCTTGTCCTCTTCGCCCTCTTCATGAACGGTGAGCACATCCTCGGCGATTTCAGCATCTTCCTGGGGCACGGGGTCTACAGCCTCTGCAACGTCCGCGGCTCCCGCTTCCTCCAGAGTTTTTTCCGCGGCTTCCCCGGAAGTTTCATCGCCAGTTTCCCCTTCCGAAGCTCCCTCCGGAACTTCCGGCAGGCCGAGCTCCACGGCCTCTTCCTCGGGTTCTTCCGGTTCGACGAATTTCTGGAGAGCCTGGACAATGGTCTCGTTGAGCTCATCCAAGGAAACTGTCTCATCGGCGATTTCACGCAAGGCCACCACCGGATTCTTGTCCCTGTCCCGCTCCAGGGTCAGCTCGGCCCCGGCGGAAATGTCGCGCGCGCGGCGCGCCGCCAGCATGACAAGGTCAAAGCGGTTGGGAATCTTGGTAATGCAGTCTTCAATGGTTACGCGGGCCATAGGGTTCTCCGGATTCTCCGATGGGGCTCATGGGGTGTTTTTTGGGGTGTGTTGCGAAACTGTATTTACTGAAATTACATGCAGGCGGGAATATACGTACCGACGCCCCACTAGGCAAGGCCGTTAGCGATTTCGGGGCGGTATTGCCGCGCGCCCTCAAAATCCCCGCTAAAACTTAATCCACCCCCTATTCAACGGCGCGGATTTCCTGGCCCTCCTGGCCTTCTGGCAGGGCCGACACCAATTCTTCAATGGGCGTCTTCAGAGTCGGGTGAATCCAGTCCGGCGCCAGTTCCCGCAGCGGCAACAGGACAAAGGCCCGCTCATGCATCCGGGGGTGCGGCAACACCGGCCCCTCCTCCCCTTCGATCACCAGATCATCATAGGCGATGAGGTCGAGATCGAGGATTCGCGCCTCGTTGCGCACCCGCCGCACGCGTCCGAATCCGTGTTCGATGTCATGGAGCAGCTCCAACAGCGAGCGCGGCGACAAAGCGGTCTCCACGGCCACCGCGCCGTTAACGAACCAGGGCTGGTCGGAAACCGGCACCGGCGCGCTTTCGTACCAGCGCGCGCGCTTGGTAATGCTCAGTCCCCGTTCCTCGAGAACCCCCAGCGCCGCCTCGCAATTGGCCGCGGGCGCGCCGTATATCTCACTGGGCAGGTTGGAGCCGATGCCGATAATGATCAAAACCGTGGTTCCCGATGACACATTGGAATAATTTTAGTATAAATCCTTGTGGCGCCACATTTCGGCACCCACCTAGTGTTTATAGGCATAAAGGGGAATGGCCGGCATTTATAGAATCGCCCACGGCCCTGTAAACCCCTAATTTTTCAAATGCGAGCCCTGTTTTTCTTATTTCTTCGGGGTACGCGCTATTTTTATTAAGGAATAGGCTCCATGCATTTTCATCCCGATGAGCGAATCGCTCTTTTCATAGACGGCTCCAATCTCTACGCGGCGGCGAAATCCATCGGCTTCGACATCGATTACAAACGTCTGCTGGAATTTTTCGGCGGCGAAAACAGGCTTATCCGCGCCTATTACTACACCGCGCTGATCGACGACCAGGAATACTCGCCGATCCGGCCGCTGGTGGATTGGCTCGACTACAACGGCTACACCATGATCACCAAGCCCACCAAGGAATTCACCGACGCCGCCGGACGGCGCAAGATCAAGGGCAATATGGACATCGAAATCGCCGTCGACATGATGGAGATGGCCGGCAAGCTCGACCATATGGTGCTGTTTTCGGGCGACGGCGACTTCCGGTCGCTGGTGGAGGCGGTCCAGAACAAGGGGGCCCGCGTCACCGTCATCAGCACCGTCAAGTCGAGCCCGCCCATGTGCGCCGATGAACTGCGCCGCCAGGCCGACCAGTTCGTGGATATCGTCGATCTCAAAGACCAGATCGGCCGCGATCACGGCAGCGAGGACATCCCCCTGCACGAAGACCCTGTGAGAGAAGTTCCGGAAGAAGACATCCCCGAAGAGATTGTGGAAGAAGAACTGGTGTCATCGGCTTAAGCCACGTAAGCAATAAGGCCGCCGCCATGACCAGTTCTCCTTCAACCGGAACGCCCCCGTTTACGGGGCTCCCGTTCACGGGGCCCCCGTTCACGGACCCGCCTCCCGACTGCCCCTTATGCCCCCGGCTGGCCTCCTTCCGCACAGCGAACCGCACCACTTATCATGACGCCAAACCTGCATGGCATAACGCCCCCGTGGCCTCCTTCGGTGGACTCGAGTCTCGCCTGCTGGTGGTGGGGCTGGCGCCGGGGTTGAAAGGCGCCAACCGCACCGGGCGGCCCTTCACCGGCGACTATGCCGGCGATCTCTTGTATGCCGGTCTGGAAAAATTCGGCTTTTCCCAAGGCACCTACGATGCGCGCCCCGATGACGGGCTTATCCTCACCGATTGCCGCATCACCAACGCGGTGCGCTGCGTGCCCCCGGAGAACAAGCCCACCGGGTCCGAAACCACCGCCTGCCGGCCGTTTCTCGAATCGGAAATCGCCGCCATGCCCAATCTTCGGATGCTCATGGCGCTGGGCAAGGTGGCCCATGATGCGGTGATCCGCACCTTCGGCCTCAAACTCAAGGACCACCCCTTCGGCCATGGCGCAATTCATTCTGTTGGGGAAGGTCTCACCCTGGCCGACAGCTACCACTGCTCGCGCTACAACACCCAGACCAAACGCCTCACCAGGGAAATGTTCTTCGAGGTTCTGGCCGCCATCCGGGCGCGGCTCAGCTAGACTTTTTATTCCGGGAACCATATCCCCCCGCCGTTCCCGGTTTTTCCGGCGGAGCCAAACACACGCTTCAGGATGATGGGGCTGACCACCGTGGTGACCACGGACATCAGTATCACCGCCGAAAACAGCTGCGTAACCACGCCGGTGCCGTCGGCAAAGAGTCCGGCCTTCAGGGCGATCCCGGCGATCACCAGTTCCACGGCCCCACGCGGGCTCATCCCGACGCCGATGGCGGCGGATTCGCCGGGCGAAAAGCCAAACAGGCGGGCCCCGGCTCCGGCCCCGGCGATCTTGCCGAGAAAGGCGAAGAGAATAAGCAGGGCCAGGAACAACGGCGCCTCGGCGATGGGCGCAAAGTCGAGATTGAAGCCGATGGAGGCAAAGAATATGGGCGCCAGGAAGCCGAAGGTCATGGCCGAAATCGCCTGCCGCACCCGTTCGTGACTCTCGGCGGTGATGGTCTTTTGGCCGAAATACAGCCCCGCCATGAAGGCGCCGACGATGAAATGAAGGCCCAGCATCTCGGCCAGCACCGCGAAGGCGAAGGCGCCAACCAGCACCGCGCTCATCTCCAGCTCCGGCACCCTGAGACGATGCATGAAGCGGCCGCCCCAGGGGAACACGAACAGGCCGATGAACGCCGTGACGGCAAAGAACAGGACGATTTTGCCCGACAGAACGGCAAACTCGGCCAATCCCGGCGGTTCGGCGGCGCCTATGATGCCGGTGAGCCAGGCCAGAAGCATCAGGCTCAGAATGTCATCGAATACGGCGGCCGAAACGATGGTCTGGCCAATTTTCGAATTGAGCTGGCCGAGGTCGGTCAATATGCGCACCGTCGCCGGCACCGCGGTGATCGCCAGGGCAACGCCAAGGAACAGGCATTGCGCCAGACGCAGATCGGACTCCGGCAGGAACATCCAGCCCAGCGCCATGCCCAGACCCAGCGGTACCACCATGCCGCCCAGCGCCACCACCAGCGATCCCGCCGAACGCTCGAATATCTTATGGGGCTGCATCTCGACGCCGGCAAACAGCATCAGGAAAAACATGCCCAGATCGGTGACCGTGATGAAAACCTCGTTGTCACCGAGTCCGCTCAGGGCGGGGAATGTGCCTGGAAAGCTGGCGACCACGGCGCCAAGCGCGATACCGGCGATCAACTCGCCAACCAGTGCCGGCTGCGCCAGGCGCTCGGCCACCTCGGCAAAGGCGCGGGTAACCACGAGCAAAACCAGGAGAACGTAAAAAAGGTCCATGAACGATGATCCGGGGTCAGGGGCCAGGGTACGTCGGCCCCCAAAGATTACGTCGGCCCTCAACAAAGGGCCACACGCCATTGCGGGCCGGCGGCGACATGTTGCGGAACCTGAGTTTCCGCTTATCGGGCAAACAGGTCAAACAGCGCCTCAAAAGGCCCAGGGTACGTCGGGCCTCAACAAAGAGAGACTTTCCAAAGAATACGGCGCTCTCTATAAACCCTCCCCATAAGAGCTTTGAACTTTCTCCAAAGAGGACATTAAAAATGAGCGAACGAATCGTTATGCGCGTGGGCGAGGCCCTGGTTGCCGGCGGCCCGCCGGGCACCGCCGCCGAGCCCGAAGTGGTGATCGGCGAACTGGACGGCCCCGTGGGCACGGCATTCGCCAACCAGATCGGCGACCAGGCCAAGGGCCATTCCAAGGTCTTGGCCATCATGAACACCGACATCATGGTGCGTCCCGCCACGCTGATGGTGTCCAAGGTCACCGTGGACAGCACCCGCTACACCAATATCCTCATGGGCACGGTCCAGGGGGCCATCGCCAACGGCGTTCTCGATGCCGTGCGCGCGGGCGACATTCCCAGGGACAAGGCCAACGATCTCGGCATTATCGTCTCGGTCTGGCTCAACCCCTGTGTGATTACCGACGACAATCTCGATCACGCCAAGCTCTTCGAGATTCACCGCGAGGCCACGGCGCTCGCTATTAAGAAGGCCATGAACAACGAACCCACAATCGACTGGCTGCTGGAAAACCAGGACCAGATCACCCACAAATATTACCAGATGGGGCTCGACGGGAAGATTTAGCTCTCGCGCATCCCGTCACGAGGCGGAATCAAGAAGGCCGGTGGAAACACCGGCCTTTTTTGTTGGGTGATCTCTTTCCTGTATGGGAGCTACGTTATTACTCGTTAAAGTCTTCCTCAAACTCCGGCATGTCGTTGCGAGCCTCGTTAAGTTCATCTTTGGTGTAGAGTTCGAAAAATTCAGCGGCTGAATATGTGGTGGTTGCCGTGAATGCGTCACCCAGCCCACAGGCAGATAACTTCGAAAACCCAGAGATACGAAGACCGCATGCAATACACTCGAAAGACGAGGGCAACTTCGTTTGCCGTCGCACTACATTGTCACCATCAACGTTGGTAGTAACTGTCCCGCTAGAACTGCCTTGTATGAGGGAGGCGGAGTAGCACGATGGACACTCGACACGGTGTCCTGCTTGTCTTGTTGCCCACGCAATCGCTTGTGCTGATGACACTTTGCGATCATTGTCAGTTTTGTTCGACCAAACCTTTGCGTGTGCTTTGATGTCCTGCTTAACAGCTTTGACGGCAGCATCTTCAAGCGCTTCAATCATATCTTGAGCGGCTTCTGGGTCTGAAACCAGATCCGACAAACTTTTATCCATCGATTCAAGTAGAACCTTGCATGCCGAGTAGAATTTCGGCAACCACGCCGATGTTCCGAGAGCGGCAAAGGCTAGTTCCCCAGTATGTAACTCCGTGTTACGCCTATTTGCATGTGTAGAGCAGAAGTCAGTGGTCTCCTTAGTGAACTCGGGTACCAATTCGGACAGTCTGGCGAATACTTCATTTGCAGGAATCGAACTGGGCACGAATTTTAACTTTGTTGGCTCACCGCCGAGCGAATACATCAGGTTTCGCCAATTATCCTTGCTCGCCAATAGAACAGGAGAAACGTGTGCCAGCGCTGCGCGAGCAAGAAGCTCAAGGCTGAGCGCCGACCAGAAACCATACTGCCAATCATTGGCAGTATGGGACTCCATCCGCTCAACGTAGATGACTGCTTTTCCGAAGAGTGACTCCTCGAACCAAGGATGGGCAGATACAGAATCTGTCACGTGTATAGCTCCGAGAGATAAACCCGTTCTATTCGGCGCCCCAATTCAGTTATCGGGACATTGCTTCGACCATGTAAGAAACACCAATTATCGATAATAAGCGTGTCCCCAGGACTGGTCAAAGCGAGCGTCACCGAATTCGCTTCCTTCCAATCTTTGACTGACATGACGTCCGCCACTTGTCGAGAAGCTCCATTCATCGGGATGAGAAATAGAGGGTCCCATCGGAAGCCACAGGTGTTACCTCTGGAAAACATAAGGGGAAGTAGGCACTGCTTACCGTTCCGGCTAGGGTGCCTTGGTCGCACCCAGGCGCGCCGGAGTGTTGCAGTTCCTAGCGTGGACGCTAGTGCGGAGCTTCGCAGCAATTTTGTTGTTACTATGGCTGATCCACTCCTACACCGCAGTATGAGGTAACGGGGTGGTTGCACCCAATGGGCCAGATCAGTATGGAGCGGAAAGTCATTTATTCCGTACGTTCCGCTATACCGATTGCTAGAAGACTCGCTCGTAAGACGAGGGCTCAGGGTTTGAACTGTAGGTATGCCGCTCCCGGGAAGTAATGCTTGTACATTCACTACATTTCCAATCGAACGACCGATATCAATTGTGGTTTGGTCACTTAGCCACTTCGTAAGTGTGACATAGCCATTTTGATGCAAATGCATTGCGATATTATGTTGTGGGCTTGAGTTTTCCACATTCATTTTGACCGCCCATTTTCGATAAAGCATGCCCCATGGAAATTAAGGGGACATCTTACTTAATTAGCTCGTGCCCCTGGGCTTTTTTTAGAGGCTTTTTGTAGAGCCTTTTTTTTCGATCCGACGTACCCTGGGCCGTTGACTCCCTCCCCTTTTTATGATAGGAATATTATCCTTCGCCGGGTTTGTGCCCGGCGTCGAGGGTTAAAATAAAGCTCTTTCTCAGTGTAAATCTTCATCCCCCAGACCCTCGCGGTAATGCTGCACTGCGGCGGTGGATGATGACAAATGATGACAGATGACAACATTTCCAGACCCTTCGGGGTCTAAATTCTTTGAAATCAATGACTTGGCTATAAAACAATGCCCCCCAAATGCGGACAGGCTGGGGATTCAATGGGGTCGTTAGCTCAGAAAGTTACCCTTTATCACGCAGGAGGCGCGCCTTGTCGCGCTTCCAGTCCTTCTCCTTGGCGGCGGCGCGTTTGTCGTGCTTCTTCTTGCCCCGCGCGATGCCGAGGTCAACCTTGGCCAGGCCGCGCTCGTTGAAATAGATGGAGAGCGGCACCAGGGTCATGCCGTCGCGGGTCATGGCGCCCATGAGCCGGTCGAGCTGGCGGCGGTGCACCAACAACTGACGCGCCCGCTTGGGGTCGTGGTTATGCTTTCCCGCCGGGTCGTATTGAGGGATATGGGCGTTGACGAGCATCAGCTTTCCGCCCTTCTCCGCGCCGTAAGATTCACCTATGGAGGCGCGGCCCAGGCGCAGCGACTTGACTTCCGAGCCGGTGAGCATAATCCCGGCTTCCAGATGATCCTCGATCAGGTAATTGTGGCGCGCCTTGCGGTTTTTGGCGACGACGCGGTATCCCGTCTCAGCCTCCTTGGCCTTGGCCATGGGAACCGTCCCCGCCGCCTTTAAGGCAGCAGACCCGCCGCGTCCAGAGCCGCTTGCACTTTCTGCTTCGACTCCTCGGCGATTTCGCATAAGGGCAATCGCAGCTCGTCGGAACACAGGCCCATCAGGCTGGCGGCGTATTTTACCGGTCCCGGACTCGACTCACAGAATAGGACGTCGTGGACCGGCAACAGGCGATTGTTGATCTCGTTTACCGTTTCCATATCACCTTTCATCCATGCCTCGTGCAGATCGGCGCACTCGCGCGGCGCGATGTTGGCGGTTACCGAAATACAGCCTACCCCGCCTGCTTCCAGAAAGGGAACCACGGTGGCGTCCTCGCCGGAAATCTGGATGAAGTCCCCGCCGATGGCCTCGCGGGTCTGCACCGGGCGATTAAGGTCGGCGGTGGCGTCCTTGACGCCCACAATATGGGGCAGTTCGGCCAGCCGCGCCATGGTCTCCACCGACATATCCACCACGCTGCGGCCGGGGATATTATAAATAAACAGCGGCAGATCACAGGCGTCGTGCACCGCCTTGAAATGGGCATACAATCCAGCCTGGGTGGGCTTGTTGTAATAGGGCGTCACCACCAATGTGGCGTCGGCCCCGGCATCGGCTGCATGACGCGCCAGGGCCACGGCCTCGGCGGTGGCATTGGACCCGCACCCGGCCATCACCGGCACCCGGCCCTTCACCGCCGCGATGCAGATTTCCGTCACCGCCATATGTTCGTCATGGGTGAGGGTGGGCGACTCGCCGGTGGTGCCACAAGGCACCAGGGCATGCGTGCCCTCCGCCACCTGTCTCTCGACCAGCGCCTTGAACGCCTTCTCGTCCACCTTGCCGTCGGCGAACGGGGTAATCAGGGCGGTCATGGATCCCTTGAACATGAGTCTTACTCCGGTTGTGCGCCAGGCCGTCCCGACGCGCTTAAACAGTGTTTGGCGGGAACATAGACCCAGATTTCCGCCGCCACAAGCGCCGCTCTCGCGGCTCGCGCAGATGAAAGGGATACAGATTAAACCGGTTTGGGAGTAAAATAGAATCTCCGCAGACATGCCGCGGAAAGACCGGTCGCAATAAAAATTACAGGGAGCCCGGAAATCGTGTGGGGGATCGTGCGGAAGATCGCGCAAGGAATCGTGAGGAGGAGAAACCCGGCCGGCGGTTGCGCGGGCCTTCTTCCCGTGGCCCTCCTTATGACCGTCGGCCTCCTTGTTCCAGCCCCGGCTGTTGCCGTCTCCGCGGAACCGCTACTCGCCCAGGACGGCTTGTCAGCCGACTCATCTACGGCGAATGCCGCGCCGTTGCCGGAATCCAAACCCGCCACTCCCGCAACCTCCAGCCCCCAGCCCATCAGCCCCGAGACTCTGAGAACCACGCGCGCCATCTTCAAGGATATCAAGGCCGAGCGCTGGAAAGCCGCGCACCGCAAGGCGTCCGCCTCGGGCGATCCGTTGCTGGTCTCCCTGGTGCAGTGGCTCGATCTGCGGCGCGGGGGCAAGCACGGCTTCGAGAAAATCGCCGCCTTCATCGACAGCCATCCCGGATGGCCGCTGCTCCGCACCCTGACCACCCTGGCCGAGGAGGCCATGACCGACGCCACATCCGATACGCTGGTGCTGGTCTGGTTCACCGCCCATCCGCCGCTCACCACCAAGGGGCTGATCCGTTACGGCGAGGCCCTTTTGCGCCAAGGCCGGGAAGCGGAAGGAACCGCCATCATCCGCCGCGCCTGGATCGAGGGCAATTTCGGCTATCGCCAGGAACGCACCTTCATCGCCCGCCATCACAAACGCTGGACCCGCGAGGATAACTGGGCCCGCCTCGACCGCCTGTTATGGGAAGGCAAGCTCAAGGTTGCGCGCCGCACCATGCGCCGCGTGGACAAGGACCGCCAGGCCCTTGCCGAGGCCCGGCTGCGGCTGCGATTGAACCGTGGCGGCGTCGACTGGGCCATACGCCATGTGCCGCCCTATCTGCTCGGCGACCCCGGATTCCAGTACGAACGTCTGCGCTGGCGGCGCCGCCGCGACCGCGATGACGCCAGGGAGATTCTCGCGGAGTTGCCTTTTGATCTGGGGCGTCCCGAACTGTGGTGGAAGGAGCGCGCGGCAGTCACCCGGCAGGCGCTGGTCAAGGGGGATGTCTCGGTGGCCTACCAGCTCGCCAGTTCCCACAAACAGGTCCAGGGCGCCAGCTTCGCCGAGGCGGAATGGCTTTCGGGATGGATTGCCCTGCGCTTTCTTCACAACGGCGAGGCCGCCCTCAATCACTTCACCCGGCTTTACGGCAATGTGCGCTACCCCGTCAGCCGCTCACGGGCAGCCTACTGGGCGGCGCGGGCGGCGCAAAGCCTGGGCCGCAACGAATTGGCCCAGGGCTGGTACGCCAAGGCGGCGGAATTTCTTACCACCTTTCACGGCCAGCTCGCCGCCACCCAGATCGGGGGAGAAACCACGCCTTCCCTTCCCCCCGACCCTCTGCCCACGGCCGAGGAACGGGACCGCTTCAACACCCGCGACCTGGTGCGCCTGGTGCGGCTGTTGGGGGAGATCGGTGAATACAAACAGATCAAGCCCTTCGCCATACATCTCAACGATCTTGTCTCGACGCCCGGCGAACGCGCCCTTGTGGCCGATCTCGCCCATGACAACGGCCGCCCCGATGTGGGCGTCAAGATCGCCCGTCAGGCCACCCGTGAAGGAGTCAATCTGGTGTCCCGGGGCTATCCCATCCCCGCCCAGTTCGACAAGGAGCATCCCGAAACGCCGTTGCTGCTGGCCCTGATGCGCCAGGAAAGCAGCTTCGACAGCTTCGCCCAAAGCCATGCCGGGGCGCGCGGACTGATGCAGATCATGCCGGCCACGGCGAAAAACGTGGCCCGCCGCCTCAACGTGCCCTATTCCAAAACCCGCCTCATGACGGACCCGGGGTACAACATGATGCTGGGGCGGGCCTATATTTCCGGCCTCTTGAACCAGTACGGTGATTCTTACGTTCTCGCTCTGGCCGCCTATAACGCCGGACCCAACCGGGTGAGACGATGGCTGCGCAACAATGGCGACCCGCGCACGCCGCAAGTGGATACCCTGGACTGGATCGAAAGCATCCCCTTTTACGAAACCCGCACCTATATCCAGCGCGTACTCGGCAACCTCCAAGTCTATCGCATGCGCCTCAACAGCCCCCAGATGGCCTGGTCGCTGAAAAATGACCTCCACTATCAAAACTAGGGGGCATTACCAAAACTAAGGGCATACCCGGAACCGAGAAACGGCGCCTGCGGGATTCCCCCGCAGAATCCCCCGCAGAATCCCCCACAGAATCCAACACGGCAATGGCCCAAAAAAAACCGCCCGGCTGTAACAGCGGGCGGTTTTAAGGCGCGATCAGAGAAAATGCTTAAGCCATCAGGCCACGATGTCTAAAGTGGGAACGCCTGAGGCCTGTTCGCTCCGTTCGCTGCTGTCACTGGAGGTAGGAGGCGCGTCCAAATCGCCTCCCGGCGGCGGCGTGGCAGGGGTAGTGGTAGCGACGGCATCATTTGTCGGCTCGGGCCTGCCGGCGTCACTGGAAGCATTAGAAGGACTGGTGGGGGCCGGAGTATTGTCCCTCACCGATTGGGCGTCGCGGGAGTTGATTTCATCCTGGACATTACGCTGGGCCACGTTAACGGCCTGATCCCGTTCCACCTGGCTATGTTCCACGGCCTTGCTGTCGGTCTTGCTGTCTATGAACTCATCCTCACGGCTTGCGGACCGTTCACTCCGCGCCTCCCGCAGCCCCGCCTGGGAATCATCGGATTCCTGTCCCTTGACGATACCACCGCCGAACACGGCGGCAATTTCATCCTGAAGCTCTTCCTGCTCCGTGTCGGTGGAGGCCCTGATGAAGTCCACTTCGTTTTCGATGGTGTCCCGTCTGGCGGAAACATCGGCAACGAATTCCTCGCTCCGGGCCTCGGTCCGGGCTTCACCGGCACCGGCGCGGCGGGCCGCCAGATCCTCGGCCAGGCTTAAGGAGCTCTCGTCCTTGTGGTCCTGATTGAGAAAATCCTGGGCGTCACGGCTGAGAAGAACCTGATCATGGACATTGCGCTCGGAATGCTGGAAATCTCCAACGCGGTCGAATCTGTCCCGGCGTTCCCGGCCCACCTCTTCCTGGCGGCTGGTCTGGGCAACATCGAAGATTTCCTCGCCCA